>JAQVER010000053.1 GCA_028697885.1 Desulfocapsaceae bacterium | reverse complement strand
ACCGCAATGTGGTCGGTCCTTGGCGCTTTTGCGGGGAAAAAGACCTGAAGCGTATTATCGGGGATTCGGAAAAGAAGATCAAACTCTCGGCCATGGCAGATATCGGCAGGATCGACTATGATGATATCCCGGTTCGCTCGGAAGGATCTCTCGACATGATCCGGGTGGCCTGTTATGTACACCAGATCGATAAGGCTGCTGATCTGGCGCACCACTGCATAGACAAAGGTTATGAGACGACGATAAACCTGATGGCGGTTTCCACCGTAGGTCCGCGCGACCTGGAAGAGGGACTCAACGACCTGGCCAGGTGTCGGGTTCCGGTGATCTATCTGGTGGACAGTTTCGGCGCTTTTTATTCCGAAGATATCGAAGTGCTGGCCAAGATGTACATGGAGCGGATGCCTGACAAAACTATCGGCATCCATGCCCATAACAATCAGCAACTGGCCTTTGCCAACACCATCTCCTCCGTCATCTCCGGGATCAACTACCTGGATGCCACCCTCTACGGCATTGGCCGCGGTGCAGGTAATTGCCCACTTGAGCTGCTGCTTTCCTTCCTGAAGAATCCGAAGTTCAAGGTTCGTCCCCTGATCAAGGTCATTGAGGATCAGATCCTGCCCTGGCGGGAGAAGATCGACTGGGGCTATTTTATCCCCTACATGGTTTCCGGAGTTCTCAACCAGCATCCCAGAGAAGCCATGGCCTGCATGGAATCAGACAAAAAAAATCAGGTCACTGAATTCTATGACCAGATGACCAACCTCGCTTCCGGCGTATAATATTTTTGAAAAATGCGTTTTGCAAAAGGCAGCCTCAGCAATGGGGCTGCCTTTTTTTTTGTTTTACTCAAGGAACCAAGCCGCTGAGGGATGGGTTGCCGCCGGGGCTTGACCGGGAGCTGATTCAAGATAGTCGCGGAAGGCCTGAGGCGACAAGGGCTGACTCATGAAAAAGCCCTGGATGAGATCCACCCGTTTAGCGGTCAGGTATTGCAGCTGCTCTTGATTTTCGACCCCTTCGGCCACCACCTGAAGATTGAGGCTGTGGGCCATGGCGATGATCGCGCTGACCAGGATTTGATCATTGGTATCGTATTCCAGATCATTAATAAACGAACGGTCGATTTTCAAGGTCTGCATGGGAAAACGTTTTAGATAACTGAGAGAGGAATAGCCGGTGCCGAAATCGTCCAGGGACAGCTGGATTCCCATCTCTCGGAAGATTGTCAGCTTTCCCATAATCTCCGGGAGGTCCTGCATGAGCAGGCTCTCGGTTATTTCCAGTTCGAGCAGATGGGGGGGGAGCCCGGAACTGGCCAAAGCCTGGCTTACGACCTCAACCAGACTGGCGTCGCGGAACTGACGGGGCGAGAGGTTGATAGCGATCCGCAGTGCTTTCCCCCCTTGTTCAGGCCATGTGGCCGCCTCGCGGCAGGCGGTTTCCAAAACCCAGTTGCCGATCTCGACAATGAGCCTGCTGTCCTCGGCCACCGGAATGAATTCCATGGGGTTGACAATACCCAATTTCTCACTGTTCCAGCGCAGCAGTGCCTCGGCGGCCACCGGACAACCGGATTCTGTCTGGCACAGCGGTTGGAAAAAGACCTCGAAACGCTCATCTTTAATTGCCTTGCGCAGTTCCGATTCAATCTGAAGATGACGGGTAAGGGCATCATTCATGGCCTGGTTGAAGTACTGGAAGTTATTCTTACCCTTGGCTTTGGCACTGTACATGGCGGTGTCGGCATACTGGAGCAGCTTCTCGGGATTGTCCCCATTGTCCGGGAAGATACTGATCCCAATGCTGGCCGAGATGAAAATTTCTCGATGATTGATAGCAAAGGGAAGGGCCAGGGCAGAAAAGAGCTTCTGGGCAAGAGCGGTAACATCCATGACCTCTTTGATATCCTCCAAAATAATCAAAAATTCGTCCCCACTCAGATGGGCAGCGATGTCGGCCCTCCGAATGGCTCCGGTCAACCGCTGGGCCAGCTGTCTGAGCAGCTCATCGCCTGCTGAATGGCCCATGGAGTCATTCACCTTTTTGAAGTTGTCGAGATCAAGAAAAAGTAAGGCCACCTTGGTTTGCCGGCGGGAACAACGGCCGATGGCCAGGTCGATATGGCGGGTAGCCATTTTCTTATTAGGCAGGCCGGTCAGTTGACTGTAGTTGGCCTGCCGCCGGAGCCTCTCTTCGTAGAGATGCCGTTCGGTATCATCGAGGACGGTGATGACGCAGACCGGTGGTTTTTCCTTGAGGGAGACCTGGAGTCGGGCCTCAATTGGATAGCTGCTGCCGTTTTTGCGCCGATGCTCCCCACGTACCACTAATGGAGCCTGATCCCCATCGTGCCATGAAGCAAGGAGGGTGGCGAGATGCTCCAGAGTCAGATCAGTATTGATTTCCGGCAGTCGGATTTGCTGCAGCTCTTCCATGCTGTAGCCCAGGTTGCGCGCAGCTCCGGCGTTGGTCTGGAGGATGGCCAGATTTTCGAGGTCGACGATGTAGATCTCTGTGGAAAAATCATTCAAGATCCGGCTTAAACGACTGCCCAAACGGGTTCTCTCCGCTTCCAGATCTTTAAGGAGATCTTTGTTTTCGTAGCGATAGATCAGAGAGGTGATGATGGACTCGTTGAGCCTCTTGGCTGCTTGAATAAGAAAGAACAGGAGCAGGCTCAGGAGAGCGGCAAAGGCCAGATGCATATTGTCGTTTTGAATCAGACAGAGGACGATGGCCGGCGTGAGGGTGGGAACAGCATAGGTGATATAGCTCAGGTAATCAGCGGCCAGGGTGGTCAGAGCCCCGGCGCTCAGTCCGGTGAGGACGAACAGGGTAAAGACTTGGTGAGAAATGGAATCCACCGGAAAAAAGAGGATACCGGCTGCTCCCCAAATCAGTCCGGTGAGGCTGGTACCGATAAGGAACAATTTACCCCAGCCTACTCCTTGTGCAGGTGAGGGCTTGACCGATTGATAGCGCCTGAAGAGGAGAAAACGACCGCTCATGATCAAGGCGAGGAGGATAGTCCATATACTGAGTGAAAGCAAGGGGATGCGTCCGTCCTCGATGGTCACCAGGATGATGGCCACCAGGATGGAAACCATGACGCTGTGCGGAGTGCCATTGAAGAGCAGCTCCAGCTGGTTGGCATAGATATCCTGCCGATGGGGATGGGCCATGTCGCTTGCCTCGGGATGACACGATTTGTCTAAGGGAGATGACTTTTGTCGCTTTCTTTATCCTGGGTTGAGCGCTGCTGGTTGCGGTGGTGATTCGTTTTTATTCTATCACTTTAGAAATTATTGAGATTTTACTCCATGTAGCTGACTTTAACACCTACCAGCCATCGATCTTTATTGCTGAGCGATACGGCAACTATGGGATGATAGGGAGGTGAAAAAACAAAATTTATGCTTCGTTTCACGCTGTGAATGCCTAAGGAGGCATCGGTTGATGTCTGGTTAAAAACATCGAGGCTTGCCGCTGTTGCCTCACTGGTAAGGCGCAGTGTTATCGTGCTGCTGCCGTTTCGATCTATAACATTTTTCCAGATCAATTCAATGGCGGTGATTTTTGTTCCTTCCGCAAAGGGCAGAGGGGCGATCCACTCTGAAGAGACATCGACAGTCGGTTGAATGACGCCTCCATCGGCGCTGAATTGCCATGCGGTAAAGGAATTAAGAGCACGGAAGGCCAATCCTGGAAGATAGAGTGTTTTTTCCACAGGAGCGCTCGTGCTGCTCATGGGGATAACCACCACCTTGGGAGTTTCTGCCCATACATTTTGGGCAATCAACAGCAGACAGAGAGTGATGCCGGCCGAAATGTACTTGGCGTATCTTTTTGATCTTATTAGTAACAGTTTGTTAATCGTTTGTATGACAGACATCTTTTTATCCCTCGGGGGGTTGTGCTTTGGTGGTATCGGCAAGGGTAATTCCAGTGATTACTGTCTTTGAATACTGTTTGAAGCCTTACTATTTAGAATATCATAACGATTGGAAATATCAAGGACAGCCCTTTGAAGGGCATGGCAGAGTGTAGCTACAGATTAAGCGGAAGTGATGCCGTATTGTGAAAAAAGAAATTGCGGAAATAGAAATCAATGAGTACCTATTCTTATATTTATTTGTATGATTCCTTAGGATGTATTTTCAACATTATCCTCTATGCTGGAGAAAGAATATGAAGAAAGCTACGCCGTTTTTGTACACCGCCAATGAGCTCTTTGACTGGTTGAGCGGCCATCCTGATTTTGTCCTTCTCGATGTCCGGAATGATAAGGATTTTACCAATTTCAGTGTTGAAGGCCCATCCTTCTTTCCTTATATCAATATTCCTTATTTTAATTTTATGGAAGACGCCCACGGGAGCATTAATCTGGTGCCGAAAGGGCAGAAAATACGGATCGTCTGCGCCAAGGAGGGGTCGGCAAAATATGTGGCAGATCTTCTCTGTGAACATGGCTTCACAGATGTTGGTTATCTGCAGCAGGGTATCGTGAGTTGGGGCAATGCTCTTGTGCCCAAAAAGGTCAGCAGTGACGATGAAAAATATATACTCTATCAGTTTGTCCGGCCGGGAAAGGCCTCCTGCAGCTATCTGCTGATCTCTAAAGATGAGGCCATGGTCTTTGACCCTTCCCGCAATATTGAAGTTTATAAGGCCATGGCCAAACAGTATGGCAGCAAGATCATCAGATCTTTTGAGACGCACAGGCAGGCTGATTATATCTCCGGCAGCATGCAGTTTTCCCAGGAGAAGGGTTGCAAGGTGTTGGCGAGTAGGCTTGATTTTACCGGTGCTACCTTTCCCTATGAGCCGGTTGATGACGGTGAGATCTGCAACTTTACTAAAAAAGGCCCGGAGGTGAAGGTTGTACATACACCGGGGCATACCATGGGTAGCTCCTGTTATCTCATTGATAACAAATATCTTCTCAGCGGTGATACGGCCTTTATCAGCACTGCCGGACGGCCAGATCTGGGTGGGCGTTGGGCGGAGTGGGCGAGGGAGCTTTACCTGAGTCTTATGCTGCGTTTGCGAGATCTGCCTGATCATATCCAGGTGCTGCCTGGTCATTATACCTCCTGGAACGAGGCCAATGCTGAGCACATCTTCATGGAGACTCTGGGGAATTTACGAAAACATGTGGTGGCCTTTCGTCTGGCCAACGAAAAGAAATTCGCTGAGTTTATTGAGGAGAACATGCGTCCACAGCCTGCTGTTTATGCTGAAATCCGCAAAGTCAATATCGGGTTTCTGCAGGTGGCTCAGGAAGAGGCCGATGTGATGGATCTTGGCAAGAATGAATGTGGGGCCAGTAACTATGGTAAGGTCGGGGTCAGTGCCGGGAATGAGCGGGTTGACCGGAGGATGGCGGCTTGATTTTTGTTGCCATGCAATGAAGACGAATTTACCGAAATTTACCTGCTGATTTTCTATGAAGATATTGATTTTATGCACCGGTAACAGTTGCCGCAGCCAGATGGCGCACGGTTTTTTGCAATCGCTGGACCCCCGGCTCCAGGTCTTTTCGGCGGGTACGCAACCAGCCGATCGGGTCAATCCCTTGGCGGTGCAGGTGATGCATGAAGCAGGGATTGATATCAGTCATCATATTCCTGCCCATGTCAATCAATATCTGGGAGAGCCATGGGACTTTGTCATTACTGTCTGCGGTGGAGCCAATGAGTCGTGTCCTGTCTTTATCGGCACGGTGAAGTCTCGCCTTCATTTTGGTTTTGAGGATCCATCCAACGAGCAGGGTACGCCGCAGCATATCATGGAAAAATTTCATCAGGTCAGGGATGCCATCAAAACCAGGTTCCATGAATTCTATCGTGATCAGGTTCAGCCATTATTGCCGGAAAGATGATGGCTGAATACCCGGTTATCGCCGTCACCGGTATTGATACCGATATCGGTAAGACGGTGGCCACTGGCCTTCTGGGCCGTTATCTTCTGGGGCAGGGAAAACGGGTCATTAGCCAGAAGCTGGTACAGACTGGTTGTACTGGTCTTGCCGAGGATATTATTATCCATCGCAGTCTGATGGGCCAGGAACTGCAGCCTGAGGATTATCAGGGCCTGACCTGTCCCTACGTCTTTGCCAAGGCCTGCTCTCCCCATCTTGCGGCCTCCCTTGCCGGGCAGGAGATTGATCTCGCTGTTATTCGTCAGGCCACCAGGATGCTTACCGCTCACTATGAACAGGTATTGCTGGAAGGAGCTGGCGGTTTGCTTGTTCCTTTGACTGAAGAACTGACTTTTCTTGATTATCTGGAGCAGGAGGCCTATCCTTTAATTGTGGTCAGTACCCCGCGTCTGGGATCGATCAATCATACCCTCTCTGTTCTGGAATTGGCCCGTAACCGGGGTCTGACCGTGCTGGGGATTATTTATAATCGCTATCAGGAGAGTGATCCTGTAATTGCTGAAGATTCCGCCCAGATTTTTTCCAGTTACCTGAAACGCTATGGCTTCCGTGATTGTGTTATCGATCTGTTTGGGCTGGAAGAGTATAATCAGCAGGAAAGGAAACTGGATTTCAGTTCGTTGTTTCCGGTGGATCGGTGAATGGCGGCTGGAGGAAATGTTGTTTATCAACGTAGAAATGAGGTGATATGATACATTTACAAAAAAAGATCTGTCTCAGTTGTCGGAATTTCAGTCTGCAGGACACTCAATCCGGGGTCTGTAAGGTGGTCAAAGGGCTTGCGACCTATCCGATGAAGGCAACGGAAGATACTTGCGACCAGTGGCTGGACTGTGGTCAGCAATATTTCATCCGGACCGGCTGGATCAAGGGGCGATTGGCCAAAGAACATGGTGATAAGGTTACGACCGAGACCGGAATCATCTGTTGATTGTTATAAAATCAGTATTCCGTAGACAGTTCTAAGGAATGGATAAAGGGGTGTGAGATTTGGGCAACGAAAAAAAAGAATTTGATGCTATTATCATCAATGAGGCCCAACTCATTTTAGCAGAAAAACGCACATCTTTAGCTGTAATGCGGACAGGTATTGCCGTCCTGGCATTACCACTGTCAATTCTGAGCCTGTTAGTAGTGACGTCTAAATATTATGATGTCATGCATGTCCTGCATTTTATTATTCCTGTGGCGATCATTAACTCTTTGTTAATGATCTTTGGTGGGTATCTGGTTGTTCATTCGTTCATTCGAATGCACCATCATGACCGTCTTATTCAGGAAATCAAGACGAAGTACAGTGTCATTGGAGAATTTATTGATTGAAGGTGTGAACTGTTTTTACCATAGCAAAAAGGTCAGCGGTAAGATGCATATAGAACTCATTTGGAGGGCGGGGCATGGGGACTGAGATTGAACGAAAATTTCTGCTCATTGGCGATGCCTGGAGAGATATGGCCGTTGGCATCAAATATCGTCAGGGTTATCTTGGCTTAGATAACAAACGGACGGTACGGGTACGGATTGCCGGTGAGCAAGCATTTCTCACTATCAAGGGGAAAACCAGCGGCATCAGCCGGATGGAGTATGAATATCCGATTCCGGTGGAAGACGCCAGTATTCTGCTGGCTGAACTCTGTGAACAACCTATCATTGAAAAAAAAAGGTATAAAGTTGTTTATCAGGGATTTGTTTGGGAGGTAGATGAGTTCTTTGGTGAAAACGAAGGATTAGTTGTGGCTGAGATTGAGTTGGAAGAGGAGGGGCAGGAGTTTGAAAAACCACCCTGGGTCGGAGCTGAGGTCAGTTCAGACCGCCGTTACTGTAATGCGAGCCTGATTAAAAACCCCTATTCCATGTGGAATCAATGAGCTTTATGGTTTTTTTTTGTGATGCCTGTCAGATAATCTGCTCCAATCCCTTTATCTTTGCATAGTCACCCAGGACAATCAGGGTGTCGTTTTTGAGGATCATGCTGGTGGGGTTGGGATTGAACAGCATTTCACCTTGAGCGCGTTTGATGGCCACGACAATCAGATTGAAATCCCGGCGGATATGGGAATCCATCAAGGTGTTGTTGACGATTTTGCCGTGGTCGGAGACGGACAGTTCTTCCATCCGCAGACCAAGCTCACCGCTGTCGAGGGTCAGGTCGATAAAATCGGTGACAGTTGGACGCAGGATGTGCTGGGCCATGCGGCAGGCGCCGATATAGTAAGGAGAAATGACCCGGTTTGCTCCGGCTCGCAACAGTTTGGTCTCCCCCCCATCGGTTCCGCTGGAGCGGGTCATGATGTAGAGATCGTTGTTCAGACCACGGGCCGACAAGGTGATATAGACATTGTCGGCATCAGAGGAAACCACGGAGATGAGTCCTTTGGCCCGTTTGACTCCTGCTTTGAGCAGCATGTCATCATTTGAGGCCTCGCCATCAAGGAAGAGATAGTTGAGGTCAGTCAGTTCCCGAATAACCTTGGGACTGTTTTCAACGACGACAAAGGGTTTGTTCGCCTCTTTGAGCAGGTCGCAGATGACCCGGCCAATGCGGCCGAATCCACAGATAATGTAATGATCATTGAGTTCTGTGACTTTTTTCTTCATATTCAATCTCCCGTAAATAGCCCGCAGCTCCCCTTCCACCACCGCTTCGGTAATCTTGCTGAACATAAACATGACAAAACCCACCCCGACCAGGATGAGCACCATGGTGAAGACCCGTCCCTTGGTACTCAAGGGAAATATCTCCCCATAGCCGATGGTGCTGATGGTGATCATGGTCATGTAGAGGCTGTCCATAAAACTGCTGTGTTCGAGAAACATATAGCCAGATGTTCCGAACGAGAGGACAACGATCAGCATGATCAGGGCGGTGACTGCTTTAGGCATACATTCTATGTTGTTATATTTGTGAAACAGGGTATGTTTTTTTATGTACCATACCCTGTTTTCCTTGAAAGAGCATCTTGAAAAATGGGTTTTTTATCTCACTGTTTATAAACACTATTCCAGAAGGTAGACGACTATGAGCACCTACAAGATTCATCCTATTGTCATGGGGACTAAGATTTTTGATAAGGGAATGATGACCTATCAGTATGATTACGGAGTTCCCTATACCATTCCCATTTATTGCTGGTACCTTGAAGGTGGCGGCAGAAAAATTCTCGTTGATACTGGTGAGATGCGTCCCATCCAGTCGGAGGAGCGGGAAAGGAATATCGGCGGTCCAATCTATACCTTTGAGGAGGGACTGGCCAAATGGGGGATAAAACCGGAGGAGATTGATCTGGTGATCCATACCCATCTCCATGCCGACCATTGTGAAAACGACTACAAGTGTGTCAACGCAGATTTTTATATCCACGAAAAGGAGCTGGAGACTATTCACAATGTCCATCCTCTGGATTACCGCTACGTGGAAGACTATATCTATGAGATTGAGGAAAACGGGCAGATCAGGCCGGTCAGCGGGGATTGTGAGATCGTGCCGGGAATCTCGGTCGTCCATACTCCTGCTCATACCCCGGGTGGCTTGACCGTGCTTATTGATACGGAAAAAGGAAAGGCGGCCATTACCGGTTTCTGTGTCATCAGGGAGAACTTTGAGCCGCCGTCGGCCATCAGAGCCATGGAGATGGAGGTGATTCCGCCCGGTACCAGCATCAACACCTATGAAGCCTATGATATCGTGCTGCGGGTTAAGGGCCTGGCTGATATTATCCTGCCCTTGCATGAGCCGGAATTTGCTTCTGTTGACACCATTGGCTGAGGTGGCTTCACAATCCCGCTTGCTGCTTCTTGTGCATCGGAGGAGAATCAGAAAGATAGCTCGAGATGAAAAGTTCATTTTTGAAAGAGGTTTTTTGTGCCGGAAATCCTGATATATGCGCCCATTGTTTTGCTGGTCGTTGTGCTGATTTTTCTTATTCTGATACTGAAAAAAGTAGCCCAACAGTTTGATGCCTCTACGCTTGCTCTCCGACTTGATGTCTTTGAAAAGGGTCAGGAACGTGCCGAGTCTATGATTCGAGAGGAAATGAGCAAGGGCCGCGAGGAGTTGAACCGGACAGCGAGAGAGCAGCGGCAGGAACTCACCGGCGCATTTGCGACTTTTGGTGATTCTGTAATCCAACGGATGAAAGATGTTGCCACTCTCCAGAAGATGCAGCTTGAGGTTATGTCAACTACTATTGGCAAGCTTGCCGATTCCAATGAGAAGAAGTTGGAGGCTCTCCGAGTCACGGTGGAGGGCAAACTGCAGAGTATGCAGGTTGATAACGCCAGACAGCTTGAGCAGATGCGGCAGACTGTGGATGAAAAGCTGCAGGGGACCCTTGAAAAGCGCCTGGGAGAGTCGTTTAAACAGGTCAGCGAACGACTGGAGTTGGTGCATAAAGGCTTAGGCGAGATGCAGACCCTGGCCACCGGGGTGGGTGATCTGAAAAAGGTCCTTACCAATGTCAAGACACGCGGAACCTGGGGAGAGGTGCAGCTTGGGGCGCTGCTTGAGCAGGTGTTGAATCCTGACCAGTTTGCCGTCAATGTGGCCACCAAGGATGGAGGTGAGCGGGTTGAGTTTGCCATAAAGCTGCCGGGGCAGGGAGCAGACAAGGATGAGATCGTCTGGCTGCCCATTGATGCCAAGTTCCCCATTGAGGATTATCAACGTCTGATCGATGCCCAGGAACTCGGTGACCTAGCCGGGGTTGAGATGGCCGGCAAACAGCTGGAAAACCGGGTCAAGGCCAGCGCGGGGGATATCTGCCGGAAGTACTTGAATCCACCGAAAACAACGGATTTTGCCATCCTTTTCCTGCCGATCGAGGGGCTCTTTGCCGAGGTCATTCGCCGGACGGGGCTGACCGAGGCCATCCAACGGGAGTGCCGGGTAGTGATTGCCGGACCGACAACCCTGTGGTCGATCCTCAGCAGTCTGCAGATGGGATTTCGGACCCTTGCCATCCAGAAGCGGTCGAGTGAGGTGTGGAATCTCCTGGCTGCGGTCAAGACTGAGTGGACCAAGTACGGAGACGTCCTGGAGAATGTGCAGAAGAAATTGGAACAGGCATCAAAGACTATCGATCAGGCAAAGACGAGATCAAGGGCCGTTGAGCGAAAACTGCGGGATGTCCAGGAACTTCCCGGTGTTGAGGCGGCTGTTTTGTTGTCTCTTGAAGTGGTGGAGGATGAGGAGCATGATGGGGGAGAAAATATTCCATGATCTGCTGGAGAGGGATGGATGCCGTGGCGATGTCAGTCCTTCTTGCCTTTTGGCTCCTGTTTTACAACCGGCGGAGAATGTGGGCAATATACATGCGCAATGTTTCCTTGACAGGGTTGTGGTGCTATGCTTTAGAGGGGAACTGGGTTCAAGTATGAGGAGAGAGACAGGAATGAAAAGGAGAGCGCCGATGAGTCAGCAGAGTATGGATAAGGGGGGCCGTGGTGTGCGGCGGCTGGTGAGCGCAGCGGTCTGTGCTTTGTTGCTGGCACCGGGTATGGCTCAGGCTGCGGACTGGAAGCCCTTACCGGATACCGGTCAGAGAAAATGTTATGATACGGGTGGGAAGGAGATTCCCTGTCCAGGGCAAGGTCAGCCCCTGTATGGGCAGGATGGTCAGTATGCGGGAATTCCACGTGCCTATCAGGACCATGGGGATGAAACCATCACTGATCGGAACAGTGGTTTGATGTGGATGAAGGGTGATGACGGTACTGGCCGCACTTGGCAGGATGCTCTTGCTTACTGTGATAACCTTGTCTTTGCCGGCCACAATGACTGGCGCTTACCAAACAGATTTGAACTCGATTCCATTGTCGATTATGGCAGATCGTATCCGGCTATTAATCCGATGTTCAGGTGCCGGGCGTCTTTTTACTGGTCGGCCGTTCCCTACGCGGGTGACCCCGTGTACGCGTGGGGGATCTATTTCAATGATGGCGGTGATCATTGGCTTGATAAGATTAATAAATATTATGTTCGTTGTGTGCGTGCCGGACGATGAACATTTGATGGCGTCGCCAAAAGTCGCCAATTGCTGCGTTGCCGTACCTAGACTCGTCACTGCGGCGTACTTGAGTACGCTGCATTCCTCGAAATGTGCGCGCCTTGCATTTGACGGTTTTTGCTAAGCCATCCCCCCAATGACTTTTTACGAGACTGTCAACAGTTGTTAGCTTGATCTATTCTTTGGCACCCATTGGGGTGCCTTTGTATGCAGGAGGAGATATGGAGAGGAAACAGGGTAGGCTTGATAGTGGGCGGCGGGTCGGGCAGAGAAGAAGCTGGGCGTGCAGGATGGGCGTTATCCCTGCAGTTTTGTTCGGTACTTTGGCCTGTCCCTCTGCTCATGCCATCGGTCCTTACACGATTGGCGGCAGGACCATCATTGATCAGGGAACCGGGCTGGAGTGGCAGAAAAGTGATGATGGCACGCTCCGTAACTGGCAGGATGGGCTTGCCTATTGTGAAGCGCTTTCCCTTGACTCTAAAACCGATTGGCGGCTTCCCAATATTCGGGAACTGAAATCCATTGTTGACGTGAGTAGATATTATCCGGTCATTGATTCAGCTTTCAGCTGTCAGCTGTCCCCCTACTGGTCATCCAGCTCCGTTGCCAATTATCCCTCCACCAGTGCCTGGGTCGTTCATTTTGGTGTTGGTGATGACAATTGGTATGATAAAAGCAGCAACTACTACGTCCGTTGTGTCCGTGCAGGCTTGTCAGGATTATAGGATATTTTTGGCTGACAGTGTTGCTTCTCTCTTTTTTCTGGCTGACAGAATGTGCAGGATCTCGTCCCGGTTGTTTTGAGCTTGATTGAGCAGGATGACGAAAGGCGCCTTTTGTTGCTGCGGGAGGTACCCCGCATAACAATAGACCCCGGTAAGCGTCCCTGATTTGAGCGGGAATCCTTTTTTTATGGGCAGTAAATCCTGATAAGGGGCAAACTTCTCTAGTGCGGTAATCATCGCCTGAGGAGTTACCCGGTTCCTGCGTGACAGGCCGGAGCCCTCCAACATCACCAGTTCCGCTTCTGATATTCCCAAATCTTCACTGATATAGGCTCGCAATACGGTCCGGGACTTTTCCCAGGTGGCAGGTGTGCCGAGGCGGGCTGATCCGCAGGCCAGGAAGAGCTGATTGGCAACAAAGTTATTGGAGAATTTCAGGCACTCCTTGATCATCTCCCGTACCGTTTTGTCCGATCGGTAGGTAAGAATGGGAGTGGCTGTTGTTGGTGCCTGTCCCGCTAAGATTGTGCCCCGGACTGCAATCTGTTCATTTGCCAGCAGGGCGGTAAAGAGCTCGCCGCTGTAGCGCAGGGTGTTGGAGAGTTGTCCCGTCGCTTTAAAGGCATTGACGTTGAGGTGATAATGGCCGGGACGAAGAGTAGACCCGATTGTCTGCATCATCGGCAGAAAAGGGATCTTAGGATCATCGGAGGAGACAGCGCGGTCAGGGGCAACCCGGATAGCAATGGAGTTGAAGTTGACAGCCAGACCTCCGTTCCAGGCATCATAAGGATTGGTGGTGTTCTCACAACCGTCAGCCGGGAAGTCGAGTTGGTAGACGCTCTCATCCATAATCAGGTTGTTGACCTGCTTTATTCCTGATTCGTGCAGTCTCCGGACAATTGCAATGATATTTTCTGTGAGCAGAAAAGGATCGCCACTTCCCTGGATGTAGAGATTGTTCTGCTGGTCATGGGATATGAGCGTGGAAAAATGATAATCAGGCCCCAGGATGTCGAGGGCTGCGAGGCTGGTGATGATCTTCAGTGTTGATGCTGGGATAAACGGGGTTGTACTATTCTGAGCTATTGAGATATGGCCGTTTTGGGCCAGCGCATAGCCGCCGTGCTGAATAAAATTTTGGGCAGATACAGCCTGGTCTGCATGGAGCAGACCAGGCGTGTACGAGATATAATAGAAGAGGACAGCGGCCAGGAACACCGCTGTCCTTAAGGGTTGTGATATCATTCGACCTTTGGTAGCCGGGCCAGGGATTTGGCGATCTCCTCTTCCGGATAGTCGTAGTTGAACAGCTCACCGGAGAAATATTTGTCGTATGAAGCCATGTCGATCAGTCCATGCCCGGAGAAGTTGAAGAGGATGGTCTTGGGATCATCCTTGTCACGCGTGGCCTCGATGATTGCGGCCCGGATGGCGTGACAGGTCTCAGGGGCCGGGATAATGCCTTCAGTGCGGGCAAAAAGAACGCCGGCCTCAAAGCACTCAAGTTGATGCACCTTCATGGGCTCGATGATCTTTTCCCGTACCATAGCAGAGATAATGGGGGACATCCCATGATAGCGCAGACCGCCGGCATGGATTCCCGGTGGAATGAAATCATGACCCAGGGTGTACATGTAGAGCAGTGGTGTCGTCTGGGCCACATCGCCAAAGTCATAAGCCAGTTTGCCCATGGTCAGCGATGGACAGGATGCGGGTTCCACGCCTACGAATTTGATTTTCTTGCCTTCCAGGTAATCAGGAAGATAAGGGGTGGCCAGGCCGGCGAAGTTGGAACCGCCGCCGCAGCAGCCGACGATGACATCGGGATAATCTCCGGCCAGTTCCATCTGTTTCTTGGCTTCAAGGCCGATAATGGACTGGTGGAGAACGACGTGGTTGAGCACGGAACCAAGGGCGTATTTGGTGTCTTCCCGGGAGAAAGCATCCTCAATAGCCTCGGATATAGCTATACCTAAGGAACCTGCCGTATCCGGATATTCTTCTCTGATCTTGCGGCCTATCTTGGTGTCTTCGCTGGGGCTGGAGACGATGTCAGCCCCAAAGGTCTGCATCATCGATTTGCGGTAAGGCTTCTGGTCAAAGGAAACCCGTACCATATAAACCTTGCACTCCAATCCGAATTTGCCGGCGGCAAAGGACATGGCGCTTCCCCATTGCCCGGCACCGGTCTCGGTGGCTATACGCTTGACACCCTCTTTGGCATTGTAGTAGGCCTGGGCTACGGCGCTGTTCGGTTTATGGGAACCAACAGGTGAAACCCCTTCATTTTTGAAATAGATCTTGGCCTTGGTGCCGATGGCCTTTTCCAGATTGTAGGCCCTGACCACCGGGGATGGCCGCCAGATCTTCAGAACATCCATAACCTCATCCGGGATGTCGATGAAGCGCTCGGAGGACATCTCCTGTTCCAGAAGACCCATGGGAAAGATGGCCCCCAGTTTTTCAGGTCCCATAGGTTGTTTGGTGACGGGGTCAAGCGGTGGCAGCAGTCCGTTTGGGATATCGGGAGCAACATTGTACCATTGGGTGGGCATCTCATCATCGCGCAGGACTATCTTCTTAATCACGGTATTCTCCTTTAGGGTAGTTATTATGTTCTATGGAAACGATCTGGATTTTATTTTATAAAACCACCTTTCTGGGTAGCATATCCGGGCTGAATTTGCAACCATTGCGAAGCCCTCTGGTTTTGTTCATATGTTTTTTTGAGATCAAAACGAGATTGGAATAAAGAGAAGGGGAGAGTCCAGCCTTTGACCGTCAATGAATTGTCATGCGAATTGTCATGCTGACTCATTCCAATTTGCATTCCAGCTGGCACCTTCGTCGGCTACACTGCGCGGCTCCTCACCGTACTCCCCGTACAGCTTTGTCGCCGCTCGTTTGTCTTCTCGGTGTCAACTTGGATGCTTCTTGGCATATGGACTGGGCCTCCAAAGTTTTTTGAGATCAAGCTACCAGATCCAGTTGCTGAACAGTCCCCACTGTGCCGTTCTCGTTGACAAAAATCCCGCTTGATCGCATCTGTCCCTGGAGATTATTGTCCGTGTCTTTGATGGCGAAAGGGGTGCTGACGTTCCCTAGATAGATTGCCCCTATCCCTTTCTGGCCAAGGGCGACCAGGTTATCCTTGCCATCGACATCTTTGCTCCAGATCCTCAGCTGGTTGTAGATGGAATCGTTTTCATCGATCCAGTTGTTGCCATCAAGGTCATAGGCGGCCAGCTCGCTGAAGCCATTGCCACTCCGGGCACCAAAGAGTTCTGAGCCGTTGTTGATGCTTCCGTCTCCATTTTTGTCCAGAGCCAGAAAACCGCTGTTGCTGCCCACAAAGGAGATCTGGTCGTTTGTGCCGTCGGAGTCAATGTCAAAGCTGAATTTTGTCTGGCTCAGCTCCGCTGCCTGACCACCGAAGTTGATCACCAGCGGATCTTTCAGGGCGTCTCCTTCCCTGATGTTCACACTTTGCTCCGTGATAAAGGAACGGCTCATGTTCAGTTCGACGGAAAAATCGATTTCTTTACCATCTTCGGTTAAAATTTTCCCCTGGGCTGCAAAAGCTGTTGCTTCATATTCTTGATGGGATTCATAATAATCGTAGATAAGGCCGGAACCTTGGAGGGCAGGATCTGCGGGTGCGCCTGTTTCAGACGTGTCTGGAGTTGTGGCGGGTGCCACTTCACTGACAGTGACCGGCGCTACGGCTTTTTCCGGGGTGGTCAGTCGTATCTGTTTGCCGGTGATCCGTGCGATCAGGGACTTCAGAATCCGCATATTTAGGTCGGTCATCACCTCATCTTCCTCAGGAACAGGTTCAGCCACAGCCTTAACCGGTCTTGCCTTCATTGCTTCTGCAGAAATGGATATCTTGGTAGATTGCTGGGATCTGGCATGGTGATGCAGCTTCAGCTCCCGCCCTTTGCCTTCATTGTCGGTGACTGTTTTTCGTTCCTGTCCTTGTTGCCAGACGGTTAGAGACTCTTTTTTTTGGTGCTTTTCAATGGAAATGTGGTTGGAATAGAGCTGGATGGCGGAAGCGGCGATCTTCATGGCAGGCCCTCCCTGGCTTTCATGAATTACGAATGGGTGATGAATGCAACATGTCTTCCGTGACTGCTGCCGCATCATGGTAATATGGATATATTCCTATCGGCAGAAGAGAGGTTTTTCTTTAGGGGATGTCGGAAAAAAATGTGAAAAAAAAGGGCAGCTTATTTTTATGAAAAATAAGCTGCCCTTGCTCAGATGAAAGTTGGATGACTGATGTTCGTGTGGAGATGGGATCTCTTTATTTAAGAATATTTCCCATATCTTTGACCTGCTGTACTTGCTGCTTCACCGAAGCAACCTCTTTGACTCCGGGAATGCCCTCTACGAGATCCTTGCCACCCTTGTCAACTTCACTCAAACCATTTTTAAATGATGAAATAGCCTTTCCCAGGCCGGAGCCGATTTCAGGCAGTTTCTTGCCGCCAAATACCAGAAAAGCAATACCAAGAATAACGACCAACTCAGGTGTTCCAAGTCCAAACATATTATACTCCCGAAAAAATATTGTGAAGGTTCATGAAAAAAAGATGAGACAAGGGATTTCCCATAAATCAGGTGGCGGAATCGCCTTTGGTCTCGTCATCGATTTTTTTCTTCTCTTCTTCTTTTTTGGTGGCTTCCTTAAAGTTTTTGATTCCCTTGCCAATGCCGGAACCAATTTCAGGAAGTTTGCCTGCGCCAAATATAATGACAATTATTACCAGGATAACAACAAGCTCCGGCATTCCAAGTCCAAACATAAAGACACCTCATGTGGTGGGGAAGGGTGATTGTATCGGAACAGTCCGATGAGAAATCAGTAACTAAAGAGTTTAGAGCAGTTTAAGCAGAAAGTCAACGATTTCTCATGGACTGGATCTGTCGGCCGATTTTTCTCATCCGGGCCAGAATTTCCTCTTCATCAAGGGTTAGAAGCTGGCGGTTACGCATGATCTGTCTGCCGTTGATGATGGAGTGAATCACATCTGCGCCTCGTGCCGCATAGACCAGATGCGAGGGAATATTGTAGAGGGGGGTCAGATGGGGTTGATTCAGGTCAAGCACAATAATATCGGCCTTCTTGCCGACGGCCAGGGTGCCGATCTCGTCTGCCGCCTGCAGACAGGCAGCGCCACCGAAGGTGGCGGCATGCAGGGTGTTCTCTGCATTCATGGCGGTGGGATCCATGTTGATCACCTTATGGAGCTTGGCCACCGTATTCATCTCGCCGAACATATCCACATCGTTGTTGCTGGCGCTGCCGTCTGTTCCCAGGCCCAAGGTGATTCCTGCTTCAAGCATCTTGACTGCCGGTGGTTCGCCGGAGGCCAGTTTCATATTTGATTCCGGGCAGTGGGAAACCTTCACTCCATATTTGGCCAAGGTGCTGATATCCTGCTCACTCATGATGACGCAGTGGACAGCCAGAGTGCGTTCGTTGAGAAGCCCCAGCCTCTCCAGATGCTCCACCGGAGTACAACCATAACGCTCCCGGCAGAGAGCGACCTCCTCCGCGTTCTCGGAGAGATGGATAACATATGGGCAATCGTGTTTAGTGGCCAGGGTACCGAGACGTTGCAGGAGTTGCGGAGAGCAGGTGTAGACGGCATGCGGATCGGCGGTGAGTGTGATCAGAGGATGATCTTCATAGTGGCTGAACATCTCATTTACATAGGAAAAACCGTTTTCCAACTCTCCGTAATTGGGAGAGGGGAAATCGTAGAGCACCTCGCCGATCCAGGCGCGCATACCTGATTCTTCAGTGGCCCGGGCCACTTCTTTGGCAAAAAGATACATGTCGCAGAAGCTGGTGGTACCCGACTTGATCATCTCGGCCAGCGAGAGCAGGGTGGAGTCGTAGACAACCTCGGGCGTGAGTTTGGCCTCGGCCGGGAAGATATGTTCCTGCAGCCAGGTCATGAGTGGCAGGTCATCGGCAAGACCCCGAAAACAGGCCATGGGGGCATGGGTGTGGGTGTTGATGAGTCCCGGCATGATCAGGCCGTGTTCTTCATGGATGCGCTCGGCTTGTGGGTAGCGTTCGGCCAGCTCATCAGCCGTGCCGAGGGCGATGATGCGATCTCCGGCTACGGCCACGCCCCCATTTTCAATACAGTCCTGCTGTCGCCAGGTGGGCAGGAGCCAGAGGCCGGTGATGAGCAGATCAGCGTGTTGTCTTTGTGGCATAGATCCTCCTGATGATCTCGATAATAAGGCGTTCCAGCTGCGGTTCCACAAGTCCTGCGGCGGCAATGATCTCTTCCAGGAGGATCGGCTGCATCTTGTCGGGATCATTGACATTGGAGATTACCGATAATCCCAGGACATCCATGCCGGCATGGCGGGCGACAATAATCTCGGGGATGGAAGACATGCCGACAGCATCGGCGCCGCAGCCACGCAGCCAGCGGGTTTCAGCCGGTGTTTCCAGGCTGGGTCCGGGGATGCAGGCATAGACGCCGGTGACCACCTTGTCAAGACCGCAGGTCTCAGCGCTCTCCAAGGCGACCTTGATCAGCTCCGGATTGTAGGGAATAGAAAAATCCGGAAAGCGCGGCCCCCAGAAATCCACATTGGGGCCGCGTAAAGGATTGTCTCCCAGCAGATTCAAGTGATCTCTGAAAATCATGATGGAGCCGGGGGCAAAAGCAGGATTCAGCCCGCCCGCCGCATTGGTCAAGACCAGGGTCCGAACGCCGAGCAGGGAGAGGACACGGATGGGAAAGGCCACCTCTTTGCTGGAATAGCCTTCGTAACAATGAAAACGTCCCTGAAGAATGATAACCGGGGTCCCGTGCAGATGGCCGATAATAAGATTACCCTGATGGCTGCTCACCGTGGAGCAGGGAAAGTTCGGAATCTCGTGGTAAGGAAGGATCAAGTTCGGCTTTACCTGTCCGGCCAGTCCACCCAGCCCGGTCCCAAGCTGGATCACAAGGGATGGGATAAAGGGCAGCTGTTCTCGCAGGAAGACGACGCATTCTTCCACCTGGTGGATATACTTATTTTTTTCTGTCATCTCTGGCCGGTAAAAAAGATTTAGCGAATTTCCAAGGTGCTCAAGGGAAAATGATATCAAGCGAGGATCAACTTACCGGAAGCAAGAAGATTTTTCAATGGAAGAGAACTACTATTGTTAAACCATTCTGCAATGGTCAGAACGCTTGGAAAGCTTGCTTTCGAGCGTGATTCGTTATTGTGCAAGAGGCTCTGTTTGCAGGTGATTTTTCTGGGATAATTTTTCCCCAATTGACTTTCCTTTGCTGGAATGATTTGCTAAAATTGGTTGTTATATTGTTATCCCTTATTCGAGGAGGAAATATGTTCAAGCCATTTATATTTTTTACGGTTGCCCTGCCGCTATTTTTTTCAGGGGCAGCGATAGCCGAGGAAAGTACAGCAAAAAGCATGGACGTTGCCAACGCAACGGAGACAGGTCGAATAGTTTTTATCCCTTTCCATGGGAGCAAAGTACTCTGGAAAGGGACATGGAGTGCAGGCATATCCTACAACCAAGGTGATGCGGTGCAGTTTAACGGCAGCAGTTATTATGCCGTAAAGAGGCACACATCGACTGCGACCGACTTTCCTCCAGATCCTGACTTCTGGGATCTTATGGCGGCAGAGGGTGATGTCGGGCCCCAAGGCATACAGGGGGATGGTGGCCCGCAGGGGCCGCAAGGTATTCAGGGTGAGATAGGCCCACAGGGCTCGCAAGGTGTCCAGGGTGAGATAGGCCCACAGGGGCCCGTCGGGCCGGTGGCCGGTGCCGATGGAGAGATTGTCTATAATGACAATGGTTCTCCTGCCGGGGCGAATGTCCACTATGACAAGGCAAGTGGAAATCTTGGTGTCGGTGTTGTCCCTTCCACCAACGCTAAGTTGGAAGTGGCTGGGCAGATCAAGGTAACAGGAGGGGCGCCGGGTACTGATAAAGTGCTGGTCTCAGATGCGGCAGGTCTGGCCTCCTGGATGAGTCTGCACATGCCGAAAATCGCATCCGTCCAGGGAAACCAGAATGTCTGTTTTTGTGATGGCATGGCCGGCACAAATTCGTACGAAGCCCAGATTCTCCGTGAACTGACAATCGATGTCCCTGGTCCGGGAACCGTATTGGCGCAGGTGACTGGATATATGAATACTGACTGCTATGAAGACGGATGTCCTGGCGTTTGTGGTGCCACTGAGTCGGAACCGGATGACGGCAGGGAGGTTATGCGTTACTGGTTTCATCCCCACACTGATGTATCACCAAGCAATTGGGAGGAACCGGATTTTCACAACCTGGGGATTCTTACCCGGGAAAACAAGACCGTTGATCTCAGTGATTCAGACGTTTATCTTCCGTTCTCGCTCTCCAAGACCTACCATGTCTCTTCCGCCCAAAGCTTTACCGTCCGTTTTGCTGCGGATAAACCGCTATCCGGCGGAAAATTTACTGTGAGTGATGTTGCCATGCAGCTGCTCTATTTCCCTGATGCGGCTATACCGCATTAACCCCTTAGCTGTCTGTCGGATAATTTGCTGATTTTGGGCTCAATCATTCTTCATGCCGCAGTTGTAATGTGTCTCGCTCTCTCATTTGCCGATTGGGAAAAATGAAAGCCGAGACAAACGGATTCAGTGGCTTTCCTTCTCGATATCGCGGTGATGGTAGCTGACGGAAAAGGCCTCTTTTTGCAGAAGGGCGGCCAGGGCTTCGGTGACGGCCACAGAGCGATGATGGCCTCCGGTGCAGCCGATGGCGATACGCAGTTCCTTTTTTCCGCTTTGCCGGTGGGCGGTCGCGAAAAAACTGATGATTCGGTGCAGATGGTGCAGACAGTCGCTGCCTGACTGATTTCGGAGGACATAGTCGGCGATGGAGGATTCAAGACCGGTAAAGGAACGCAGGGTGTCGACGTGGTAGGGGTTGGCCAGAAACCGGACATCAAAGAGCAGGTTCACATCCTGCGGTGCCCCGTATTTATAGCCAAAAGAAAAAATGGTGATGGAAAAGAAAGGTTCCACCTCTGTCATGGCGCTGTCCCCAGGATCTGATCTCGGGTGAAGATGACCTTGACCGGGCAATTATCCATCTGGTTGAGGGTGACGAATTTCATGATGTTTTCCACTCCGTTGCCGTCGAGACTGTCGATGATGATGATAATCTTGACGATATAGGCTCCGAACTGGATGACTTCTTCAAGGGCCCTGATAAGCTGACTGCCCGTGGAGACGACATCGCCGACCAGAGCCACCCGATCTCCCGCCATGATTCGTGACTCAAGCCACTTTGGATTCTGAATGTCACCTTCCTTGCGCATGGAGTCGCGTATGTAAAAGACACCAATCTCTTTGAGAAAGGCAGCCCGGCAGAGCACGGAAAGGACGGCATGTCCCGGACCGCCCAAGGCGCAAATGTTAAGGCCCTTGATTTCGTCATAGACCAGTTCCCCGGCCAGTTTGATTCCTTGATGTTTCAGGGATATTTGGAAAAAATCAAAGTAGTCGTCAACGATTTTAGACGGTGTGCGAAAATGACCCTCTTGCTTATGGGCCCTTTCGGCAATGAGTGTTTTTAATTCCTCCCAGACGGCAGACATAAGAAACTCTCTTCCCCCTTTTATTCACAAGTGAAAAACACAATACTCTCTACCCATTTTATAGGGAAATCCGGCGTTGATAGCAATAGATTATTGAAAAAAAGAAGGAAATATTACCGATATCTGCCGGAGCGTTTTGAAAATGGAGATGATTCCGATCATTAGCGGGTGGGTGGACTGATTTCAATGCAGCGTCCTGTTGTCTTTTCCTCTATTTGCAGCTACTCTGCAGGCAAGAGCGCCATGAGCCACTTTATCAGTTGAGGTTGGACCTGCCTGATGAGCGGATAGTGCAAGGAAGAAACCAAAAAAAACAGGGAGACAGCATGTATTCCATTTTTGAGACAGAAATAACCGTGCGGCCGGATGATATCGATATGAACAATCATGTCCATTATTCCCGCTATCTTGATTACATCCTCATGGCCCGTTATGACCAGATGAAAAAGGACTACAAGGTGTCCATGGAGGAATTTGTGGAACAAGGGTATTCCTGGGTGGCATCACAGGTCAATATTATCTATGAACGGCCGATTCTGCTCAAGGATAGGGTGACGGTTCGGACTCAGCTCCAAAGTTTCCAAGGGGCCGTGGCTATGGTCAATTTCTGGATCGTCAAGAGCGATGGCGGGAAGCTGGCAGCTCAGGGAGAGGTGAATTATACTATGATCTCGATCAAAAGCGGTAGGGCTACCCGTATTCCCGATGAAATAATAAAAAAATATCAGGTGTGAGGTGGGGAATGGCTGGCAGGTACATGTTTGTGGCCAGTGGAGAAAAGAAAGAAAACAGGGCCAGAAGCAGGATAAAAAGAATATTGCGCCGCTTCAGGCCGAGAAAGTGCGTAATCAGGTGTGGCGGCATAGGTTGAAACTCGTTAAGGGGTTTTAAAGGGAGCAGTCTTTTCCTTTTTCAAGCTGATCATGTACATGAGTCTTTCGTTGTCATCAATACTCATCTTGATATCTTTCTATGGCGAAAAAATAGTACCTGTTGGCTCCTCATCTCCTTTTACCAGTGTGATAATAGTGATCTCTCCCGGGCAGTTAAAGCGCAGGGGGATGCTGGAGGGGCCTGCGCCCCGGCTGGTATAACCCTGCATCTGCTGGTATTGCCAATTGCCGGAAGCAGTAAAACGGGGCGCTCTGGAGTTGGTGAGGAGAGGTCCCTGGATTATGTTTCCGGGCAGGCAGATCTGGCCACCGTGGGTGTGGCCGCAGAGGTAAAGATTGGCGTTACATTTTGCCGCTTCCTTGTATGACTCAGGAGAATGGGCCAGGAAGATGGTAAAGGCCTGAGCCGGGACATCGCGGAAGGCCTCTTCGGCATTGGCCATCTTATAGAAATGGGGGTCGTCAACGCCGACGATCCAGATTTTTTCGCCGTTTCTCTCAATGGGCCATGATTCGTTGATCAGCATAATCAAGCCCGCCTCCTCAAAATCCGGAGCCATTTCCAGGCAATCATGATTGCCGAGGACACCGAGAAGGCCATGCTGTGTGCGAATATGGGGCAGCAGGCGGCGCAGTTGTCTAAGGCAAGGGGCGATAGGGCCGTAGGTCTGCATCCGGATATCCCCGCCAATCAGACAGAGATCGACATCAATATCTTGCAGGTGAGTAATAAGGGTGTCGGTCAGACCATCGAGTCCGTCCAGGTGAAGATCCGTCAACAGCAGGATGCAAAATTGTTCAAAGGCATCAGGTAAGGATGGAAAACAGAAAGTTTTTTTCACCACCTCTATCTTGAGGGCATTACGGGTACCTTTTTCATACAGGCCGGATACCTTGAAAAGTGTGGTGAGAAAGACCAGATCTGCAAGAACACTGGTCAGATTAAACAGGGCCTGCCACCTTGCCAGTGGTGAATGGCAGGCTCGCCATTCACGCAGACGAACCGTTGAGCGGATCTGGCGCGGATAATTTTCCAGCGGTGGCCGGTACATGATGAAGTGCCAGAAACGGGAACTCCAGTAGGCGATGGTGATGAATAAAATCTCGATTGCCGCAACCTGTTCCCAACTGAGATCTAGAATTTGGGTTAGGAACAAGGCGGGGAAGAGCGATTCGAAGAGTTGATCAAGGACGACGACCTCGGTGCCGCTTTTCAGGGTCCGACGACGTTTGATGAAACTGGATAAAAGGTCGCCACTCATGGCCAGCAAGGAGGTAAGGGCTCCAACCCACCATGCAACACCGATCAGGGGAGCGATTATGATCCCTCCCAGCACGCTGGAGAGGATGCCGCGGATGGTTTTATGCGGTCCGAAGATGGGTTGTTGATCTTGCCATGTTCTGCTGCAATCGACGGGCCAGTTCCAACGGTCGCCACAGAACATGCTGACAAGGGGCGGAAGTGCGTTGATCCACAGGAGATAAAGAACAATAGTGGCCGCCACGATCATAGTGCTCTTCCTCTATGGTGCAGTCAATAAAAAAACAGGCTTATCGACTAGATGGTTTTTTTATCCCTATATTGCCGGCGGAGTGCCTGATAAAAGAGCAGGCCGTAATCACCGGCAGCAATAACACTGCAGGACACGGTGACCAAGAGGGCAAGAGAGATCATCCCTGGAACAAGGACCACTGTGAGCAGTAGGATAAATTGTCCGGCTGTTGCCAGCTTGCCTGACCATCTGACCTCCATCTTGCGGAAGGAATCCCAGGAACGTATTGTTGCCGCATAGCCGGCGGCAATCGCAACGGTCAGATCGCGGGCAATCACGATTGGAATCCACCAGATCGGAAATCTTCCGGCCATGGCAAAGGTGATCAGGGCGGTAAACATAAACATCTTGTCAGCAACAGCATCAAGCAGGCCGCCCTGCCAGCTTGAAACCTTCCAGCGTCTGGCACACCAGCCGTCAAGAAAATCACTGGCCCCGCTGCCCAGAATAAGCCAGACCCACATTTCCTCGGGGGAAAAAGGGAAAAGACAGGCCAGGACCAGTCGCAGGGTGGATAAAATATTGGGGATGAGGGCCAGATAACGTTTCATACCGGAGTTACGATACGACAAAGTAGACCGCTCCCATGATGATAAGGCTGCCGATCCGGAATATCTGGTTGTAAAAGATAAGTTCCGCGGCCACCTTTGGTTTGAATATTCCGGC
The DNA here is from genome assembly GCA_028697885.1 of Desulfocapsaceae bacterium. Classification (GTDB taxonomy): domain Bacteria; phylum Desulfobacterota; class Desulfobulbia; order Desulfobulbales; family Desulfocapsaceae; genus UBA2270. Next base: position 3,227 of record JAQVER010000053.1, on the reverse strand, counting down.
ATAATAGGGGAACTGATGACGGATGGCCCGGATTGGGGATGAAAGAATGTTACCGACCAGAAGTGCCAGGATGATTTCCCGATAGGTCATGCTTCCCGCCTGGAGCAGGGCACCGGCTGCGGCCAGACCGGCGGTGAATTCAGCGGCAATCTGCAGGGTGATAATCCCCATGGATTCAGGGGTGAGCCAGGAGAGGAAGGAGAAATAGGTCGCCATCGTCTTTTCCATACTGGTGAAAATTCCCGCCTTGTGGAGCCAGAAGATGAGGATGTAGATGGGGATAGTAAAGCGGATGATAGTGCGGATACGTTTTTTAAAGCGGATCCAGCTTTTTTTGACAATGGCGTTCCATCCACCTCCTGCCTTTTTAGGACCTTCTACCTGCATGCTTTCGTTCCGTTGCGGCCTTGGGAGGATAAAACGGCTGATAAGAAGAATGGAAAGGGTGCGGAGGATGGCCGCAGCAAAAGTGAGGCCCACATAGATGAAGGCCGCTCCTTTGATCATGGGCACGGTGATGAAGGAGACAGTGGGGAGATGGAGAAAATAAGTGGGCAGGGAGTTGAAGAGATTGGCCAGGATCAGTTCTTTTTTGGAGATTTTCTCCTGCTCGTAGGCTTCAGAGAGCATGGTGTTGGCGCTGATACCGGAAAAAAGCGCCATGGTGAAGGAGGCGCTGGCGATATCAGAGAGGTTGCCCAAGCGCAACAGGGGGCGGGCCAGTGTGGCAATCTTACTGGTCCAGTTCAGTGACTCGATCAGGTTGGCAACAAAAAGCCCAACCGAGATATAACCGAGCATTCGCAACAGCGGCCAGAAGAGGTCGTGCCAGAGAGAGAGGATGGTGGCTGTTGAAAGGGACATAGACGTTTTTTTCTATTTTCACTTTAAGGTTCAAGAATTGAAGCGCCTTGAATCAGCGAATGGGCGTAGAGGCCAGACGGATCATTGAAGAGCAGGATCTCCCTGATAGATGCTGTCAGTTGAACGATCTGTTTCGCCAAAGGGTGTGACATTGTTTGGTGCAACAGGGTGGCTGCCACCTGACCGTTGAAGACGCTCAAAATTTCATCCAGCAGGCTGCGTGGCTTTTCAATGTAGATTGCTGAGTAATTTTTAATTTTTGCCATTTTGGCTGCAGACTTGATGGCCTCTGCCAGGCTTCCGATTTTATCCACCAGGCCAAGTTGCTGGGCCTCTTTTCCATGGAAGACCCGCCCTCCGGCAATGGCCTGGACTTTCTCCATGTCCATTCGGCGTCCCTTGGCCACCAGGGAGAGAAACTGCTGGTAACCATATTCGAGCGTCATCTGGACAGCTACCTCCAGGGGCGGACTCAAAGACCGACTCATATTAAGACCTGATGCCAGCGGAGTGGTGCCGAACCCATCACTGTGAATGCCAAGACTTGCCAAGCTGTTTTCAAAGGTGGGGAAGGCTGCGAAGATCCCGATGGACCCGGTGATGGTGGCGGGTGATGCCCATATCTCATCAGCGTTTGCGGCGATCCAGTATCCGCCGGAAGCGGCAGTGGAACCCATGGACACCACCAGAGGCTTGGCACTTTTCTTCAGCTCAAGGATCTCCTGACGAATGATCTCTGAAGCAAAGGCCGAGCCGCCCCCGGAGTTGATGCGCAGCACTACTGCCTTGATTGCCGGGTTAAGGCGGGCCTTGCGGAGACTGGCGGCCAGGGTGTCACCGCCAATGGTGCCCATGGGTTGTTTGCCGTCAAGAATCATGCCCTCGGCTATAATGATTCCGATGGAGTTGTCAGATGCAATCAGTGGTGGCTCATAGGATGGAGTGATGGTGCGCAGATAATTATTCAAGCTGATCTGGCTGAAACCCTGGTCTGGAGAGGCTGCCGTCTGTTTTGCCAGGTACTCGCGGAGTTCTTCTCTGGTTTTAAGACCATCCACCAGTTTACTCGTCATGGCCAACTGTGCGGTACTGCCTCCAGATGCCGCCAGTTTCGTGGTAATGTTATTGGTGTATTGATCGATGGCGTCAGCAGGGAGTGAACGTTGTCTGGTGATATCTGTCGTGAAGATCGACCATAGAGAGGTAAGCAACCCTCGCATTTGTTCTTTGGCCTCCATTGACATGGAATCTCGCAGGATCGGTTCGACAGCCGATTTGTAGGTGCCGACACGGAATACGTGATAATTAATCTGTAATTTCTCCAAGGCTTGCCGGAAGAAGAGTGGATAGGAACCAAGGCCGTGGAGATCAACGCCGCCCATGGGGTTCAGGTAAATCTCCGAGGCAAACGAGGCAAGATAGTAAGCCTTCTGTTGGTAATAATCTTCGGCGGCAATGACTTTTTTACCGCTTTTCTTGAATTGGGTCAGGGCCTCTCCGATGGTCTGCATCTGGTCGAGCCCCACCGTCCCCAGATCTTTGAGATCAAGAAGGATGCATTTGATCTGGCTGTCGGTTGCCGCATGATGGATCGCGTCAAGAATATCCTGGAGCAGGGTCTCAGTGGTCGTCTCCTTGCTTTGAGTGAGTTCTCCCAGTAACGCCGTGATCGGGTCTCTGGACTGTTTTTCTTCAACAATATTGCCGGTCAAAGAAAGAATAAGAGCAGAGTCCTTAATAGCGGGAGGCTTCTTCTCCAAGAAAAACGTGGTAAAAATCACCACTATGAACAACAGAAAGAGAAGATTGCCCAGAATGCTGCGGGTGGTGGAAAGAAATTTCCCCATCCAGTGAAAGAGGGTCGCAAGAGCTGTAAAGATGTTTTTCATGAATGTGTGGGCCTGAGAAGGGAAAGAATTTTACTTCTGATAGTGAATAGAAGCGAGGATAATAACAATCATAGCGTTGGAAGTAAACCTTCTTGCTGATAAACAACTGGTATTGTCCTGAAACTTTAAGGCTTACCAACCACCACCCCCACCGCCGCCGGATCCTCCACTGGAGCCTCCCGAGGAGGAAGAGCTGGCACTGGTAGCCATACTGTTGACTGCCGTTGCCCAGGAACCACTGGCTCCGGCACCGCCGAAAATTCCGCCGCCCCCACTGAAGCCGGAAGAGGAGTGAGGCATGTTACCAGTGGAGAAGGTGTGGGTGCTGCTGCCGTATTTGCCGAACCAGGCATCCATATGTTTTCCCAGCCCAAAAGCCAGAAGATAGGGAAACCAGGCGTCCTCTAACTTCGGCTTTTCTTTCTGCAGTTCGGCTTTAAAATATTCACGGGCCGAGGCCAGATGCTGCCGTAG
>JAQVER010000052.1 GCA_028697885.1 Desulfocapsaceae bacterium | reverse complement strand
ACAGGGGTAGCCATACCCAGCTCACTGTAAATTCGCGTCATCCCGATTTTTTTACCCAAAATACCCATTGTCTTTGGCATAATATTATCCGTTACTTTGTATTCTAAAACAATACTACCATTAAGGTAGTTTAATCTCGACATTAACACCTGCCGAAAGCTCAAGTTTCATCAACATATCAATTGTCTGTTGAGTCGGTTCCAATATATCAAGCAACCGCCTGTGTGTTCTCATCTCAAATTGCTCTCTCGATTTTTTATTCACATGAGGAGAACGCAGCACACAATATTTATTAATTGATGTCGGTAGAGGAATAGGTCCAGCCACTGCTGCACCAGTACGTCTTGCTGTTTCAACGATCTCTGATGTTGATTGATCAAGCAGCTTATGATCATACGCCTTTAAGCGTATACGAATTTTGTCTGTAGGTATCATATCCAACCTTATTAAGCAATAATTTCACTGATAACACCAGCACCAACTGTCCGACCACCCTCACGAATAGCAAAACGAAGGCCAGCGTCCATGGCAATAGGTGTAATCAGCTCGGCGACAACAGATACATTATCACCAGGCATTACCATCTCGGTTCCCTCGGGAAGGGTCACGATACCGGTCACATCTGTTGTTCTGAAGTAAAACTGCGGACGATATCCATTGAAGAACGGTGTATGACGACCACCCTCTTCCTTACCCAGAATATAGCATTCAGCCTTGAACTTGGTATGAGGGGTAATGGAACCGGGCTTCGCAAGAACCTGACCACGCTGAATGTCTTCACGTTTGGTTCCACGCAGCAGGACACCAACGTTATCGCCAGCCTGACCTTCATCAAGAATCTTGCGGAACATCTCAACACCGGTGACAGTGGTCTTTACAGTATCAGTAATACCGACAATGGAAACCTCATCACCGACATGGACAATACCACGCTCAATACGACCTGTGGCTACGGTACCACGACCGGAAATGGAGAATACATCCTCAACCGGCATCAAGAAAGGCTGATCAACATCACGTTTCGGCTCGGGAATATAGGTATCGATTGCCTCCATCAGCTCCCAGATACACTTGGTAGCCTCAGGATCTTCCGGATTCTCCAACGCCTTCAAAGCAGAACCATGGATGATCGGCACATCATCTCCAGGGAAGTCATACTTGTCAAGAAGCTCTCGCAGCTCCATCTCTACCAGTTCGATGAGTTCAGGATCATCCACCATGTCGCATTTATTGAGAAAAACAACGATACATGGCACACCAACCTGACGGGCAAGAAGGATATGCTCACGGGTCTGAGGCATAGCACCATCATTGGCACCAACCACAAGAATCGCTCCATCCATCTGGGCCGCACCGGTAATCATGTTCTTTATATAGTCAGCATGGCCTGGACAATCCACATGCGCATAATGACGATTTTCTGTCTCATACTCAACATGAGCGGTAGCAATAGTAATTCCACGCTCTTTTTCTTCCGGAGCCTTGTCAATCTCACTAAAATCAGTAAACTTTGCCCAACCCTTTGTGGATAGTACGCGTGTTATCGCTGCGGTCAGGGTCGTTTTACCATGATCAATATGACCCACAGTACCAACATTGACATGTGGTTTTTTTCTTTCAAATTTTTCTTTTGCCATAATCGTACCTCAATATGAATGAACTTAAATTCCTCTGATTTTTTTTATTATTACTTCTGCCTTAGCCATCGGCACCACATCGTATTCTAAAAATCGCATTGTAAAATTAGCACGCCCCTGTGTGGCGGACCGCAGAGATGTTGAATATCCGAACATCTCTGCCAAGGGTACCTGTGCATGAACTACCTGTAGGTCATGCACTGTCTCAACAATACCAATCCTGGCCCTTTTGCTATTAAGATCATTAATAGCTTCACCAAGATATTGGTCTGGAGTTACAACCTCTACAAGCATTACCGGTTCCAACAATAAGGGTTCAGCCTCTGCAACAGCACGGCGAATCGCCATCGCAGCAGAAATCCCAAACGCCATCTCGGTGGATTCATCCTCATGATAAGAGCCGCCAATCAAGCTAACCTTTAAGTCGGTCAAGGGATAACCAATCAATGGCCCGGCATCAAGGCTGTCAAAAATTCCCTTCTCGATGGCCTTCATGAAGGAAGCAGGAATCTGGTCCTCGCTTACCTTGACCTCAAAAACAAAACCTGTACCTCTTGGAAGTGGTTCGACCTTGAGGACGACATGCCCATACTGACCTTTAGCACCAGTATGCTGATCAAACTTACCTTCTGCCTCTCTCGTGACACTGATTGTCTCTTTATAAGCAACCTGAGGCTTGCCTACATTGGCAGACGCCTTAAAATCATTCAAAAGACGATCAATAATTATTTCAAGATGCAGCTCACCCATCCCAGAAATAATCGTTTGACCAGTATCTTCGTTGGTCGTTATCGTAAAAGAAGGATCTTCAAGGGCCAACTTCTGTAAGGAGTCAGCAAGCTTCTTCTCATCAGCCTTACTTTTAGCCTCAATGGCAACTCCGATAACAGGCTCCGGAAAATCCATACTATCAAGAAGGATATAATCATCACTCGCACAGAGAGTATCACCAGTTGTCGTAAACTTGAGGCCTATCACAGCTCCAATATCACCACTACCAATTTCCTTAACTTCCTCGCGCTTATTAGCATGCAGCTTAAGGAGTTTGGAAATTTTTTCCTGTTTTTTCTTCGCAGGATTATATACTCTGTCGCCAACCTTAATCGTGCCGGAATAAACTCTCAAAAAAGCAAGATTCTCAACAAATGAATCACTCATAAGCTTAAAGACCAAGCCTGAGAAATGAGCGTCATCGCTTGGAGCTCGCGTTACGATTTGTCCACTTTCATCTATTCCTTCTACCGCAGGAACATCAAGCGGTGAGGGAAGATAACGAATCACGCCATCGAGTAAGGGTTGAATTCCTTTATTTTTAAAGGCACTGCCACAAAAGACGGGAACCAAGTCAAGACTCAGTGTAGCTTTCCTGAGAGCTGAATATATCTCATCAGGTGACACTGGTTTGTTCTCCAGGTATTTTCCCATGATCCCCTCATCAAAGTCGGCCAACTTTTCGAGGAGTACCATATGTGCGGCCGTGAATTTTTGTTGATACTCATCAGGGATATCAACTTCCCTTACTTCCTGTCCCAGCGAAGCCTCATCAAAGATGAACATCTTAGCTTCAACAAGGTCAATATTTCCTTCGAATGCAGACTCACAACCCACAGGAAGCTGCACAGCAACTGGGTTTGCCCCAAGCCTCTGTGCTATCATCTTGAGACTACGATCAAAATCAGCCCCGAGACGATCCATCTTATTAATAAATGCAATCCGGGGGATGGAATACTTGTCAGCTTGACGCCATACCGTCTCGGACTGTGGCTCAACACCACCGACGGCACAAAAAACAGCAACGACACCATCCAACACCCTTAAACAACGTTCGACTTCAACCGTAAAATCGACATGCCCCGGGGTATCAATTATATTTATCTTACATTGATGCCAGAAGCAGGTAGTAGCGGCAGAGGTTATCGTAATCCCTCGTTCCTGTTCCTGCTCCATCCAGTCCATAACAGCATTACCGTCATGAACCTCACCGATCTTATGAGATCGACCAGTATAGTAAAGAATTCGTTCGGTGGTAGTCGTCTTTCCAGCGTCAATATGGGCCATTATGCCTATATTGCGCACATTGGACAGATCCTCATGAACAGCCATCAAAACACCTCGACACAATCAATATTTATTGATGGCCACCCGTACAACAAAAATAGTTCCAGCAAAAGCTTTTTAAAAACAGCCACCTACCATCGATAATGCGCAAATGCCTTATTCGCCTCAGCCATACGATGGGTATCGTCGCGCTTCTTCACAGCTGCACCACGGTTATTAAACGCATCCATAAGCTCTGCCGCCAATTTTTCAGACATAGATCTTCCAGAGCGTGACTTGGCAAAGCCGATAATCCACCTCATAGCTAATGCATTTCTTCTCGACTGCCTGACTTCCATCGGCACCTGATAAGTAGCACCACCAACACGACGCGACTTAACCTCGACCTTAGGCCGCACTTTCTCCATTGCCTCTTCAAAGACTGTCAATGGATCGTTATCGGTCACCTTGGCTGCGATGATATCCATAGCACCATACAATATATGCTGAGCGACACTTTTCTTCCCCCGCTCCATAATCCCGTTGGTAAACTTACTGACCAACACTGAATTAAAGCGTGGATCCGGCTCAATCTCTCTCTTTTCTACTATTTTTCTACGCGGCATTTTTTATCCTTTTCAGCAACAGAAGCAACCTATCATTTAGGTCGTTTTGCACCATATTTTGAGCGACCTTGTCGTCTATTGGTAACCCCTAGGGTATCAAGGGTACCACGAACGATATGATACCTTACACCAGGTAAATCCTTTACACGACCGCCCCTGATCAAAACAACTGAATGCTCCTGAAGATTATGACCAATTCCTGGAATATAGGAAGTAACCTCAATCCCGTTGGTCAACCTCACCCTGGCCACCTTCCGGAGAGCCGAGTTTGGTTTCTTTGGAGTTGTTGTATATACACGGACACAAACACCACGCTTCTGAGGTGACCCTTTCAATGCAGGGGTATTTGTTTTTTTAACTATCTTTTTTCTGCCCTGTCGAACGAGCTGATTAATTGTTGGCATTACTTTTACTGCTCCTGTTCGATTACGCTTAATTTATTATTCTTAATAACTTTACTCGCTTACCAAAGCGTTAGAATTAACAACCCACAATGGTTATACACAAAGAAAAGTTATTTACCCCAATGTCGTATCTGTGTCAACACAAAAAAGGATATTGGAGTAGAATAGTTCCCTATGAATTGCCTCGCAATCCGGTTCCTGCCGAAATCAATCTACCCATAATTACATTTTCCTTCAACCCGGTCAGCTGATCAATTTTACCCGCCATAGCCGCATTTGTGAGGACCTTTGTTGTCTCTTGGAATGAGGCCGCAGAGATAAAGCTTTCCGTAGACAATGATGCCTTTGTGACACCTAAGAGCATAGGCTCCGCAACGGCAGGGACCTTCCCCTCGGCAAAAAGGCGTTCCCGTTCATCTTCGAATTTCCACCATTCCACCTGTTCACCAATCATGAAACGGGAATCACCAGCGCTGGTGATCTGGACTCTCTTCAGCATCTGACGAACAATAACCTCAATATGCTTGTCATTGATCTTAACACCTTGCAGCCGATACACTTCCTGAACCTCATTAACCAGGAATTTGGCCAGCTCTTTTACTCCAAGAACTCTCAAAATATCATTGGGAAGGACAACCCCTTCCATTAAAGGCTCACCAGCCTGCACATAATCGCCTTCATGGACTATGGTATGTTTGGCCTTTGGCACAAGATACTCCTCAGGTTCTCCATACTCAGGAGTCACAACCACCCGGCGTTTACCCTTCAATTCCTTACCGAAACTTACCCGTCCATCGATCTGGGAAATAATGGCAGGATCTTTTGATTTTCTGACTTCAAACAACTCAGCAACTCGTGGTAAACCACCGGTAATATCCTTTGTTTTCGATGATTCGCGGGGGATCTTTCCAACAATTGCACCAGGCTCAATAACAGCTCCCTCATCCACTGAGATAAATGATCCCACAGGCAGGCTGTATCGGGCAAAAGATTCAGAGTTTGGTAGTTTAAGGGTTTTACCGCGCTCATTTTTAACAGTGATCCGAGGATTCAACTGGGCAGCAGCGGTTGAATGGACAATAACCTTACTGGATTTCCCGGTCACCCCATCCAACTTCTCCTGCATGGTGATACCTTCTATCACGTCACCATATTTAATTATACCACCGACCTCACTGACAATAGGAATCGTATAAGCGTCCCATTTAGCAAGAATCATACCGGCTTCAGCCGTTTCTCCTTCCTTTACAAAGATCTGGGCACCATAATTTACCTTATAGCGCTCACGATCCCGTCCAAGCTCATCCTTTATGGTGATTTCCGCATTGCGATTCATGACAATCTTGACCCCAAGATTATTTTCCACGTAATGCATATTCTTAAAAAAGACCAAACCGCCACGTTGTGTCTGGACTTCAGCCTGTTCAATGGCACGGCTGGCAGTACCACCAATATGGAAGGTACGCATGGTCAGCTGTGTACCGGGCTCACCGATGGATTGAGCAGCAATAATACCTACGGCCTCACCGATATTTACCATATGACCACGGCCTAAATCGCGTCCATAACAAGCAGCACAGACACCGCGCCGAGTCCGACAAGTTAGCACTGAGCGGATATGAACCCGGTCAATTCCTGCCTCATTGATCTGTTTAACCTTTGCTTCAGTGACTTCCTCACCTTCAGCCACAATCACCTCGCCGCTATACGGATCAATAACCGCTTCCAGGGCTACACGACCTAGGATCCGATCCCCAAGAGGAACAATTATCTCTCCACCGTCCATCAGTGGCTCAGCAATTATTCCGTCAATTGTCTTGCAATCTGCTTCGATAATCGTTGAATCCTGGGCCACATCAACTAGTCTCCGGGTAAGATATCCAGAGTTGGCTGTTTTCAGAGCTGTATCCGCAAGCCCTTTCCGGGCACCATGAGTTGAGATGAAATATTCAAGCACACCAAGCCCCTCACGGAAATTGGCCTTGATCGGAGTTTCAATAATGGCGCCCGATGGTTTAGCCATCAGGCCGCGCATCCCGGCCAACTGCCTGATCTGATCCCTTGAGCCCCTGGCTCCAGAGTCTGCCATGATAAAGATAGAATTAAAACTTGGCGCCTCCACGACGTTGTTATCATGGTCACGGACATAATCAACCTTGATCCCCTCCATCATCTCGTTGGCAACATCCTCACTCACCTTGGACCAGATATCAACGACCTTATTATATTTCTCACCGGAGGTAATAAGACCATCTGAATATTGCTGTCCAACATCCATCACATCATTTTCTGCCTTCTCAATCAAATCTTCCTTACTCGTTGGAATCTTCATATCATTAATACAGATGGAGATTCCCGCCCGAGTGGCATACTCATAGCCCATATCTTTCAAGCGGTCTGCAAGGATAACTGTTTCCTTGGTTCCACCATGTCTGTACGTATAATCAATGAGTTGAGCAAGTGCCTTCTTACTCATCACCTTATTGATCTCAGCAAAAGGTACTGCCGGCGGCAAGAGTCCACCCAGCAGGATCCGACCCATGGTGGTATCAACAATTTTCCCATCCATGCGGACTTTAATCTTGGCCTGTAAATGAACCGCGTTGTAATCATAGGCAATAATTGCCTCTTCAGGACTTGAAAAAGTCTTACCCTCACCAGTGGCGTTGATCCGCTCACGACTCATATAATAGAGACCAAGAACAATATCCTGAGATGGAATAATAACCGGCTCACCATTGGCAGGCGAGAGGATATTATTCGACGACATCATGAGCACTCGTGCCTCAACCTGAGCCTCAACGGAAAGGGGCACATGGACTGCCATCTGGTCGCCATCAAAATCAGCATTAAATGCGGCACAGACCAGAGGATGCAACTGGATCGCCTTCCCTTCTATCAGCAGAGCCTCAAAGGCCTGCATACCAAGACGATGGAGGGTTGGCGCCCGGTTGAGAATTACCGGATACTCAGTGACCACCTCTTCAAGGACATCCCATACTTCCTTGGCCCCTTTTTCCACCATTTTCCTGGCACTCTTGATAGTGGTAACAAACCCCTTGCTTTCAAGCTTGTTATAGATAAAGGGCTTAAACAACTCCAAAGCCATTTTCTTAGGGATACCACACTGATGCAGTCGTAAATGGGGTCCCACCACAATGACGGAACGTCCAGAATAATCAACACGTTTTCCCAGAAGATTCTGTCGGAACCGACCTTGCTTCCCTTTCAGCATATCGGAAAGCGACTTCAGTGGCCGTTTATTAGCCCCAGTAATAACACGCCCGCGACGCCCATTATCAAAAAGAACATCGACAGCCTCTTGAAGCATCCGTTTCTCATTGCGAATGATAATATCCGGTGCATCAAGTTCAAGCAGTCTTTTCAGGCGGTTATTTCTATTAATCACCCGTCGATAAAGATCATTAAGATCTGAAGTGGCAAAACGGCCACCTTCAAGAGGAACAAGGGGGCGCAAATCTGGCGGTAATACCGGAATGACCTCAAGAACCATCCACTCAGGCCTGTTGCCTGAATCACGAAAAGCCTCAATGACGAAAAGCCGTTTATACAGCTTCTGCCTTTTAGTTTTCGAGTTTGTCGTTGTCATCTCTTCGCGCAACTGAGCAGATAAGGCAACCAGATCCTGCCTGCAGAGAAGTTCACGAATAGCTTCTGCACCAATACCAACCTGAAACTGCCCTGGAAAAGCATCGCGCTGCTGACGATACGTCTCTTCGGTAAGTAGAGTACAGACAGGAATAGAGTCAACACTTGATTCTATGACTGCATATTGTTCAAAATAAAGTATTTTTTCCAGCTGTTTCAGCGTCAGGTCAAGAACGGCACCAATCTTACTGGGAAGGCTTTTAAGAAACCAGATATGAGCTACCGGGGCAGCAAGCTTGATATGTCCCAGCCGTTCCCGGCGAACCTTTGACTGAATAACCTCAACCCCGCACTTTTCACAGACGACACCTCTGTGTTTCATGCGTTTATACTTCCCGCAATTACACTCAAAATCTTTAACGGGTCCAAAGATCTTGGCACAAAAAAGGCCATCTCTTTCGGGCTTGAAAGTCCGATAATTGATAGTTTCAGGTTTCTTTACCTCACCATGGCTCCAGTCCATTATTTTGTCCGGAGAGGCTAAAGAAATCTGTACTTTTTTGAATTTAACAGGAGCTTTTGGTTTTTGAAAAAAATTAAATAGCTCTTCCACGAGATTACATCTCCCACAGTTTATAGGGTTAGAAAAGTTTTCAGCTTGAAGTTCATCTGCACACGATGAGCACGGCGGCCCTCAAAGGCCATTCTTCAGCTTACACCCTCAATCTTGTAACAGCTCCATATCAAGACAAAGACCTTGCAGCTCTTTAACAAGAACATTGAACGATTCAGGCAGACCAGTAGTAAGAAAGTTATTACCCTTTACTATCCGCTCATACATGGTAGTCCGGCCTTCCACATCATCAGACTTGGCTGTCAAAAATTCCTTCAGAGTATAGGCAGCACCATACGCCTCCATGGCCCATACCTCCATCTCACCCAGGCGCTGGCCACCAAACTGGGCTTTGCCACCAAGGGGTTGCTGTGTCACAAGAGAATAGGGTCCGGTTGACCGCGCATGAATCTTATTGTCTACCAGATGATGCAGTTTCAACATATACATGACACCGACTGTGACCTGATTATCAAAGGGATCTCCGGTCAGGCCATCATAGAGTTGACTCTGGCCAACTTCATCAACACCACTCTCAACTAACAACTGACGAATCTGCGCTTCATTGGCACCATCAAAGACCGGGCTGGCCATGTGCAATCCACGGTAATGCTTACGCGCCCAGTCTAAAAGTTCTTCGTCACTCTGTGTGCCGATAATCTTTGCACACTCATCCTGGGAATAGATCGACTGCAACTTCTTCTTAATGGCCTCAACTTCATGTTGTTGTGCCAAAGCACTGAGCTGTTGACCAAGTTTTTTGGCAGCAAAACCGAGATGAACCTCAAGCACCTGCCCGACATTCATACGGGAAGGAACACCTAAAGGATTTAAAACAATATCAACCGTGGTGCCATCGGCAAAGAAAGGCATATCCTCTTCTGGAAGAAGACGGGAAACGACACCCTTGTTTCCATGCCGTCCAGCCATTTTATCACCAACGGACAACTTGCGCTTCGTCGCCACATAAACCTTGACCATCTTAACCACACCAGGAGGCAGGTCATCCCCCTTCTTCTTGCGATCAATGATACCATCATACCGTTTAGTAATAAGTGCCGCCTGTTTCTCATAACGGGCATACGCCTGATCAATCTGCTCTTGGAATTTGGCCTTCTCAGAAAAATCCAGAGTACGCAGGGCACTAAAGCCGATGACTTCTGCAAGATCAGCACTTATTTTTTTACCGAGCTTAACGACAACATTTCCCTTCTTATCGGAAACATCACTCTTAACTGTGCGTCCGTCTATAATATCACCGATTTCACGGCAGACACCACGTTTAAGACTGGTCAACTCATCAACCTTATCCTGGCTGAGTCGTTCAATCTCCAGGTCTTCGATCATCAATGATCGCTCATCCTTATCAACACCCCTCCGCGAATACACCTTGGCATCAATAACAACACCTTCAACACCGGGGGGAACACGAAGAGATGAGTCCTTCACATCCTGCGCCTTTTCACCAAAAATTGCCCGAAGTAATTTTTCTTCAGGAGAAAGCATGGTTTCGCCTTTCGGTGTCACCTTTCCTACAAGTGTATCACCCGCCTTGATCTCAGCACCGATACGAACGATACCGGAGTCATCAAGATTTCTCAGCGTTTCCTCGCTCACATTGGGAATATCGCGAGTAATTTCCTCCTTACCAAGCTTTGTGTCTCTGGCCATTGTCTCAAAGACCTCAATATGGACAGAGGTAAAAGTATCTTCCTTCAACAGCCTTTCATTGATCAGGATTGAATCCTCAAAATTGAATCCACGCCACGGCATGAAGGCAATAGTCACATTTTTACCCAAGGCCAGCTCGCCCTGTTCACAGGAAGGACCGTCGGCAAGAACCGTTCCCTTACTAACACGCTCTCCTGGAAGCACCAAAGGGTTCTGAGTAAAACATGTATTTTGATTTGATTTCTTATACTTACTTAATCGATATACAGCAACACCGGTATCATAACCATCAACTCCTGGCCGGTCATAACGAACAACAATACGATTTGAATCAACTTCCTCCACCACACCTTCATCACCCGCCAGTAAACAGGCGCCTGAATCACGGGCTACATACCGCTCCATCCCTGTTCCAACGAGGGGAGCAGCCGTAATCATAAGAGGTACTGCCTGACGCTGCATATTCGATCCCATCAGGGCTCTGTTGGCATCATCGTTTTCAAGAAATGGAATAAGCGAGGCAGCAACACTGACAAGCTGGTTGGGAGCAATATCGATATAACTGATCTGATCACTTGCCACAGTGAGGACCTCACCTTCTTCTCTACCAATGAGGAAATCAGGTACAATCTTTCCAGAACTATCCAACTTGGTTTTAGCAGGGGCAATGATCTGATTTTGCTCCTGCAGGGCACTCAGATATTTCACCTCATCAAGCACGATTCTATCTGTCACCTTGCGGTAAGGAGTCTCAATAAAACCATAAGGATTCACCTGAGCATAAGTCGCCAGAGAAACAATAAGACCAATATTCGGCCCCTCGGGAGTTTCAACAGGGCAGATTCGGCCATAATGGGTAGGATGAACGTCACGAACCTCAAAACCTGCTCTCTCTCTGGAAAGACCACCAGGTCCAAGGGCACTAAGACGACGTTTATGGGTAACCTCAGAGATAGGGTTCGTCTGATCCATAAACTGAGAGAGTTGACTGGTTCCAAAAAATTCCTTAATGGCTGCCGAAATAGGTTTTGGATTCACAAGATCATGAGGCATCAGGGTCTCAATTTCCTGAAGAGTCATTCTTTCCTTAATGGCCCGTTCCATACGAACAAGGCCCATTCGGTACTGATTTTCAATGAGCTCCCCAACTGTTCGTACCCGTCTGTTACCAAGGTGATCAATGTCATCCACGGTGCCCTGGCTGTCTTTCAGGCGCACCAAATACTTCACCGATTCAACAATATCCTCACGAGTCAAGGCCTTATGATTAATGTCTGTGGTCAGACCAAGTCTGGCATTGATTTTATACCTCCCGACTTCTGAGAGATCATAGAGATCAACATTAAAAAAGAGATTTTCAAAAAAAGTCTCAGCCACTTCTTTCGTTGGAGGACTAGAAGGACGCAATCTACGGTAAATCTCTAATAACGCCTCTTCAGAACTACCGACCTTATCAAGAGCCAATGTTTTTCTAAATGAATCAGAGTAATTGACACCATCAATAAAAAGTATTTCAAATTCAGTGACACCACTTTCCGAGAAAGATTGTAACAGGGTGTCAGTGAGTTCACTATTGCACAAGGCAATGATTTCACCCGTTTTCGGATGAACGACGTCCTGGGCTAGAAAACGGCCGGAAAGCTCTTCAACTGATATCTTTAAAAAATCAATGGCTGCCGCTTTAATTTTCTTACAAAGAGCCTGACTAACCTTGTGCCCTTTTTTGGCCAAGAGCTCACCATCAGCGGGATTAATCAGATCAAACTCCAATCTCTGCCCCTGGAAAGTTTCAGGCGAAAAAGAAAGCAAATAGTCATCACCACTAGAACGGACAGTATTGGTAAGATAAAATATCCGTAAAAGCTCGGCTGAATTATAACCTATGGCCTTCAACAATGTAGTTACAGGAAATTTACGCCTGCGATCAATACGAACATAAAGAACGTCTTTAATATCAAACTCGAGGTCTATCCATGAACCTCTAATTGGTATAACTCTCGCGGAATATAAAAGTTTACCACTGGCATGGCTTTTTCCATTATCATGGGTGAAAAAAAGACCAGGCGAACGCTGTAATTGGGAAACAATCACCCGCTCAGTACCATTAACGACAAAAACACCATCACCGGTCATCAGCGGCAGACTTCCGAGAAAGACCTCCTGCTCCTTGATGTCACGAATGGTTTGTACACCCGTCACTGCATCGATATCAAAAGTAATCAACCGGACCGTGATCTTAAGCGGTATCTCAAAGGTCATACCCCGCTGCTGACATTCTTCTACCGTATACTTGGGCTCACCAAAGGTATAGCGAACAAATTCAAGAGAACAAAGTCCATTAAAATCATTTATAGGGAAAACATTCTTAAAAATTCCCTGCAGGCCAAAATCTTCACGTGCATCAGCTTCGACATCCATCTGTAGAAACTTTCCGTATGATATACGTTGCATGGAGATAAGATGCGGTGGCTCCATGACAGAAGCCGCCGTGGCAAAATTTTTTCTCACTCGTTCCATAGTATTCCTCGAGGTTGCCTTGAGAGCGTTATTTTAAAATCACAGACTGGCTGTAATATTCAACAGTTGCGATGTAAATGACCCTTTAGGCCAAACAATAAAGTAGCCTGGGGATAAAAAGAGGTGACAAAGATGATGACGGGAAGTTGAAAAAAAACAAAAAATCTTCCTCAATACAAAAGACGGCCCTGTGCAAAAAGTGAAACCCTGTAAGATCATAACTTTAACCACGGGAAGAAAAAGCTCTAATAAATAAGTAAAAACAAACAGTTACAAATACAGCTCACATTTAAACGATTCTATGAGCTTTAAATGCAACACGCTACGTGCCAAAAGCCGTAGCGTGTTACATAAGAACTGGTTGTTCTGCAAGCAGAACAAGGTGTACAAGAAAAAATTATTTTACTTCTACCACACCACCAACAGCCTCAATCTTGGTTTTTATATCAGCGGCTTCATCCTTGCTGACGCCCTCTTTCAAAGGCTGAGGAGTACCCTCAACAAGGTCCTTCGCCTCTTTCAAGCCAAGACCAGTGATGGCACGGACTTCTTTAATTACCTTAATCTTCTGATCTCCGGCACCGGTAAGAATTACATCAAATTCAGTTTTTTCCTCAGCTGGACCAGCGGCACCAGCAGGAGCAGCACCAGCAACAGCAACAGCGGCAGGAGCAGCAGCTGATACACCAAATTTTTCCTCAAGTTCTTTGATCATTGCAGAGAGCTCAAGTACGGACATGTTGGAGATAAATTCAATTACATCGTCTTTTGAAACAGCCATTATAATACCTCATGTAGTTTTATGATTTAACGTAACGTTTTAGAAATTCAAGCTTATACTGCCATCGAAAAAGAAACAGCACGATACCTGTTATTAGTTCTCACTCTGTTCTTTGCTTTCTTTGATAGCCTGCAGGCCATAAAGAAAGGTCCGGGGTACAGCAGAAAGTACCTGCACAAGACCCGTAGGCACTCCATTGAGGACAGAAAGAAATTGACCAAGTAAAACCTCTTTTGTCGGAAGTTTTGACAGGGCAATCAAATCATCAATTGTAAGCTTATCTCCTTCAAGAGCGGCACACCGAATCTTGAACTTGGTGTGACCATCAGCAAATTTAGTAAGCGCCTTTGCCGGAGAGACCGGGTCATTATACGCCATGACGATAGCGGTAGTTCCGGTAAAGTCATCAGTGAGAGACTCACTTGTAGTATTTGCAACTGCTCTTTTCAGAAGGGTATTTTTTGCTACTCGTATTTCTGAATCGCATTTGCGCAATTCACCGCGCAACTCTTGCAACTCTGAAACCGTTAATCCACAATAGTCAGCAACCACTGTAAATTTGGCCCGGTTGAATGATTCATTCAACTCAGTAACTACTGCTGATTTTTCATCACGATTCAAAGTACTCCTCCCATGCTCGTTTAAGGTTAATGTTAATATTTAATCAAAAACAGCAATTTCGAAAGTTATTCGTCTTAACTCACGTATCATTTACAACACTCTATAATTACTTACAAAAATCAAAGAGAAATAAATATACGCCTTCAACAAAAACCCTTCAATCGTCTCGGCAGGCCATGAATTAACACAATTAAACTAACTGTACCTGCTGTCTTTGACCGAAAATCCTGTGACACAAAAGCCTCAGGATGTTGTCATACTCAAATTTATTTTACCATGGCCCTGGCAGAAAGAGGATCAACCTTAAATCCTGCACCCATAGTGGAGGAAACAGATATTGATTTAAGATAGATTCCTTTACTTGAAGAGGGTTTCAACTGAATAATTTTCTCAATAAAGGCCTTAATATTGTCAAGCAATTTAGCATCACCAAAAGAAATTTTGCCTAGTCCAGCATGAACTATTCCAGCCTTATCAACTCGAAAATCCACCTTACCACCCTTAATCTCTTTAATGATATTGGCCACATCAAAGGTCACTGTCCCAAGTTTGGCATTAGGCATTAAATTTCTAGGACCAAGAACTCGCCCTATTTTACCAACTGTGCCCATCATGTCTGGTGTTGCTACTGTTTTATCGAACTCAAGCCAACCACCCTGAATTTTCGCGACGAGTTCATCCCCACCGACATAATCCGCACCTGCCTCTCGTGCCTCAGCCTCTTTTTCACCCTTGGCAAAGACAAGAACACGAGTAACCTTACCTGTACCGTGTGGCAAAACAACAGACGAGCGAACCATCTGATCGGCATGTCTGGGATCAACACCCAATTTTATTGCTACATCAAATGTTTCATCAAACTTGGCATAGCTGGCATTAACAACAGCCTTAACCGCATCGTCTAAGCTCATTAAAACAGAACGGTCAAGATTCTCAATTTTATTTCTGTATTGTTTTCCGTGTTTCGGCATTTTTTGGCCTCCTACACATTCAGCATTCCATCAAAAAGATACCTGCTTGAATTGTAGTAAAATTATTAAATTAAAATCAACCTATGACAGTGATTCCAATGCTGCGTGCTGTTCCAGCTATAATACGCATGGCCTTATCAATGTCATACGCATTCAAATCAGGGAGCTTAATCTCAGCAATTTCTCGGATCTGATCTTTCGTTATTTCAGCGACACGATCAATTTTGGGATTATTAGATCCTTTTTTTAAACCTGCAGCCTTAAGCAAAAGAATAGAAGCTGGTGGTGTTTTGGTGATATAAGTAAACGACCGGTCCTGGAATACTGTTATTACTACCGGCACCACAGTATCACCCATAGACTGGGTTTTGGCATTAAAATCTTTACAAAACTCCATAATATTTACACCATGCTGACCCAATGCCGGACCAATTGGTGGAGACGGGTTGGCTTTACCAGCAGCAACCTGTAATTTGATATATGCCGTGATTTTCTTGGCCATTATTTACTCCTGCTGTATTCTACGTAGTAGTTTTTTTTACTCACTGAGTAATCCGTTAAAAGAATCAAACAAACTCAGACAACTATTCTTTAAAAAAATGAATTACCAACTTCACTGATCTTTATTTATTAAAATCAACTATTTGAAACCTGAACATATTCTAACTCAACTGGAGTTTCCCTGCCAAATATAGACACTTTAACTCTGACCCTACCTTTTTCAGGGAAAACCTCATCAACAACACCCTGAAAATTAGCAAATGGACCATCTGTAACCCTGACAACTTCACCAACCTCAAATATGACTTTCGGTCGAGGAGATTCAGATCCATCATGAATACGTCCAATAATCTTCGCAGCCTCATCATCAGGAAGAGGCAAAGGATTTGTGTCATCTCCTACAAAGCCAACAACACGAGGCATATTTTCATGAATGCAATGCCATGTTGCATCATTTAACTCCATTGAAATGAGTATATAACCAGGAAAAAACTTTCGCGATGAAGTCTTCCTGACTCCCTTCACCATTTCAACAACCTGTTCAGTGGGAATCAGAATATCACCGAAAGATTCCACAAGACCTTCATTCTTGATTCTCTCTTCAAGGGTTGCTTTAACCTTATCTTCGAAGCCTGAATGAACCTGCAGGATGTACCAATGTCTTTCCATGGATAAGCTTTTATATCAGTTAAGGGATTAAAGTAACTACTTGCGACACTACACTCTCAAGGAAAGAATTTTACTTCAACAATGAAGAAACTATTTTCCCAAGCAACAAATCTACTGTCCCAAGATAAAGAGAGGCGACTATTGACAGAATAATCACAACAGTAGTCAGGCCAATGGTTGTTTTTCTATCCGGCCAAACAATTTTAGTTGCTTCTATCTTGACTTCATTAATAAATTTCTTAATTTGAGTCGGCGAGAAATTAGCAGATTCCTCAGCAATCACTTTAAGATCTTTGATAGGTTTTGATTTATTTATCATCGTCTCGGGCATCCCTATCTTTGGCAGTATAACCGTGCCAAAAAAATCACTTTTAACTCACCGTTGTCGCATACAGTCCGACACTGAAATGGCAGGCCAGGAGGGATTCGAACCCCCAACATCCGGATTTGGAGTCCGGCGCTCTACCGTTAGAGCTACTGGCCTACATCATTTTCAACGTTTACTATTTAGTCTCTTTGTGTGGTGTATGCGCTCTGCAAAAAGAACAGAATTTTTTCAGTTCAAGCTTGTTCGGTGTACTCTTCTTATTTTTTGTAGTCGTATAATTACGACGTTTGCATGTTCCACACGCAAGAGTAATGATATCTCTCATACCTGACCATCCAATAGAAAAAAGCACTCTGCCTGAAAACCAGACAAAGTGCTTAAGATTTTAATATTAAGCAATAATTTCACTGATAACACCAGCACCAACTGTCCGACCACCCTCACGAATAGCAAAACGAAGGCCAGCGTCCATGGCAATAGGAGTAATCAGCTCGGCAACAACAGACACATTATCACCAGGCATTACCATCTCGGTTCCCTCGGGAAGGGTCACGATACCGGTCACATCTGTTGTTCTGAAGTAAAACTGCGGACGATATCCATTGAAGAACGGTGTATGACGACCACCCTCTTCCTTACCCAGAATATAGCATTCAGCCTTGAACTTGGTATGAGGGGTAATGGAACCGGGCTTCGCAAGAACCTGACCACGCTGAATGTCTTCACGTTTGGTTCCACGCAGCAGGACACCAACGTTATCGCCAGCCTGACCTTCATCAAGAATCTTGCGGAACATCTCAACACCGGTGACAGTGGTCTTTACAGTATCAGTAATACCGACAATGGAAACCTCATCACCGACATGGACAATACCACGCTCAATACGACCTGTGGCTACGGTACCACGACCGGAAATGGAGAATACATCCTCAACCGGCATCAAGAAAGGCTGATCAACATCACGTTTCGGCTCGGGAATATAGGTATCGATTGCCTCCATCAGCTCCCAGATACACTTGGTAGCCTCAGGATCTTCCGGATTCTCCAACGCCTTCAAAGCAGAACCATGGATGATCGGCACATCATCTCCAGGGAAGTCATACTTGTCAAGAAGCTCTCGCAGCTCCATCTCTACCAGTTCGATGAGTTCAGGATCATCCACCATGTCGCATTTATTGAGAAAAACAACGATACATGGCACACCAACCTGACGGGCAAGAAGGATATGCTCACGGGTCTGAGGCATAGCACCATCATTGGCACCAACCACAAGAATCGCTCCATCCATCTGGGCCGCACCGGTAATCATGTTCTTTATATAGTCAGCATGGCCTGGACAATCCACATGCGCATAATGACGATTTTCTGTCTCATACTCAACATGAGCGGTAGCAATAGTAATTCCACGCTCTTTTTCTTCCGGAGCCTTATCAATCTCACTAAAATCAGTAAACTTTGCCCAACCCTTGGTGGATAGTACGCGTGTTATCGCTGCGGTCAGGGTCGTTTTACCATGATCAATATGACCCACAGTACCAACATTGACATGTGGTTTTTTTCTTTCAAACTTTTCTTTTGCCATAATCGTCGTCTCCCTGACCATAAACTGGTTAAAATAGCAATCCAGATGGAGCCCACAACCAGAGTCGAACTGGTGACCTCATCCTTACCAAGGATGCGCTCTACCAACTGAGCTATGTGGGCCTTATCTGTACAATCGAAAAAAATCTACTGGAGCGGGAAACGAGACTCGAACTCGCAACCCTCAGCTTGGAAGGCTGATGCTCTACCAATTGAGCTATTCCCGCCTAATACCTAAACAGTGCAGAACAATAAAGAGATGGTGGAGGGGGGAGGATTCGAACCTCCGAAGGCGCTGCCGACAGATTTACAGTCTGTTCCCTTTAGCCACTCGGGAACCCCTCCATTCACAACCTGCTTTAACAAAAACAACCTTACTGCTATTACTTCACGACAGATCCTATAAATAATTACAGGGGCCATGTCATTTATTCTTGGAGCTGGCGATGGGACTCGAACCCGCAACCTGCTGATTACAAATCAGCTGCTCTGCCAGTTGAGCTACGCCAGCATACAAAGACAATGAATATACCTACATTAAAAAAGTAAAGCAATCTTTTTTTTATTTATAGCTATTTTTGTTCTTCTGTATCAAACCTGATCAAAAAAAAAGGCCATGTCAAAAAGACACGGCCTTTACAACCGGAAAACATCTGATCAATATTTACATATTAATAGGATTTTTACCAAATGCACTTTCTCTATATCTTTCAAAGGCCATGGCAAAAGTACGATAAACCAGATGGGCAAACTTTGTATAAGGCATATACAGGAAAAGCATCATTACAGACACCAGATGAATAAAATAAATTATATATCCAGGCCCAGCCAATCCTGCCCAGCGAGCAATTTCGGCAAGAAGTCCGGTAACACCAACTGCCATAATTTCCCAGATCAAAAACCAATCATAAAAAGTAGGTGTCACACCGTTTTCACCCTCTTTTCTTGAGCGATTCATCCAGAGAATTCCTATGCCTACAATCATGGCAACAGCAGAAACATTGGCAAGAATTTTAACTGGATTCCATACAGACATGGGGCCATGCAGAAAACTGAGCGCCGGAATAAGAGCAAGCACATCGTTTGCTGTGGCAGACCAGGCTGTAACAATAAAAAGGCCGATAAACGAAAGCATTAAAGGCTTATGTCCCTGCACCCGATCAAGATTCTCCTTACACTCTCTGAATCGTGTATGTTGGACAATTTCCAACACTGACGGCCAAAGAAACTCGGTAACAAACTGAACTACAGTAGGCCTGAATTCACTTTTAATCCCAGCATTTTCTTCCATCCCCTTCCACATACTAGAAACGCCCTTAAAAGCCGAGACAACGGCCAGACCAGCAGCAGAGAGCATGATCAAATCTATAATGAAAACATTTTTAGACAACCAATGAAAATTCCAATGACCAAAAAATTGTTGGTATCCATGGGCAGCAAAATGTTCGGCGGAAGGAATAGAAATTCCGCCTGCAACCAACCATAATACAAAAATGATCACAGTGGGTATTGCTATCAACATTGGCAAACCTTTTGAACTTGAAGCAAGCTTGGCAAGCCCTGAAGGCCAACCATAAAAGGTATAGGCATACGCCCTGATTGCACCAAGAACATCACCGGGTTTGGCACCTCGGGGACAATAGGCAGTACAATCTCCACAATTATGACAAAGAAACACATCAGGATCAGCAACAAGCTTGTCTTTCAATCCCCACTGAGCCCAAATCATCTCTTTACGTGGAAATGGTTTGGTATCCGTGGAAAGAGGACAAACTACAGAGCAGGTGGCACACTGATAACACTTTTTCAAAGTGTCTCCACCAGCACTTTTAAGATATTTAATAAATTCTAAATCTGGCTGAACATTCATTCTTCTCCTCCTGTTATATTATCAAATCTTTTGTTTGAGTCTAGCGAAGAGCATTCTATCTCTTCAATCAAAAGAAACAAGATACTGGTGTTCATCTCATTTTGCAAGAGAGAGCACCAGTACCACCACAAACAGGACTAGAAACCCTTAAAGGGATTTGGACCAAGGTCAACAATCTCATCAACAAAGTCATTAATGAGCTGAGGAATCTTATCGTATTCTGTAATTGAAACCTGTTCAGAACGGACACGCTCAGGTTCAAGTCCAAGGGTAGAAAGAGAATCCCCTATGTTCTCCATACGCTTGCTGGCAATTTCAGAACCTTTGACGAAATGGCACTGATAATCGTCACCATATTTACAGCCAAGAAGCATGGCGCCGTCCATACCTGCAGAGAGCAGGTCACGTACCCAGGCCATATTTACAGAACCTAGACAACGAACAGGAACTACACGAATCATATGGTTGAGTTTATTGCGTCTCATACCCGCCATATCCAGGGCAGGATAAGCGTCATTTTCACAAGCAAAGATAACAATACGCAACTTGTCTTCATCGTCTTCAGGAACTTCAATGGACTTCAACATTGAACCAATAAGATCGATATTATAATCCTTGAAACCGATAATACGCTCAGGGCAAGCTCCCATACAGGTACCACATCGACGGCAACGAGTTGGATTCGGCAATGGAGTACCCTTGGCATCATCATCAAGAGCACCGAAAGGACATTCCTCCGTACAACGTTTACACTGGGTACAACGTTGCATAAAGAATTCAGGGTAGGTCTTATCACCAGAACGTGGATGGACCGAGACTCCGCGATCAGCAGACTCAATACATTGAATAGCCTTCAATGCTGCACCTGTTGCATCATCAATGGTCTCTTCCATATTCATGGCCTTGCGGACACCACCACAAGTATATATACCGGTACGACGAGTCTCATAAGGAAAGCAAATGAAATGAGAGTCGGCATAGCCATCAAAGAGTCCGAGATCGAGAAAAGCAGGTCCTTGACGATAAGCAAGATTGATTGTGTTTTCAATTTTTGTCGTTGGTACCATACCAGCAGCCAAAACGACAAGATCAACATCAAGGTTCAGCTCTTCACCCAAAAGGGTATCTTTTGCTGTAACTGTACAGCCTGTGCCAGCAGCTACAACACTTGTCACTGCTGCCTTGGTCAGAAAGATGCCATCATCCTGCTGAATCCCTTTATAAAAAAGCTCCATATGCCCAGGAGTGCGCATATGCTGATAGAGGATATAAGCCTTGGCATCAGCATTGTTTTCACGTACATATTTTGCCTGTTTCAGTGCCACCATAGAGGTTACAGAGTTACAATAAGGAAAATCCTGATCGTGCTCCTCACCGCCGGGGCTCATGACAAAGGCAACAGAATTAATGCCGGAAAGTTGATTATCCTTAGCCATCTTTTCAAACTGAGCGTTGGTTACAACTTTCTCATTGGTACCATAACCGAGATGAGTGTATTCAGAGACATCTGCAGGAACCCAACCGGTGGCGAGAACAACATCGCCAAATTTTTGTGCATCAGGATTGCCTTCTGCATAAGGTCTAAGTCCAGCGTTGGGATCTTCCATCTTTCCTTGACTGATAAGATCCTGCTCATCAACACCAACCTTAGCGGGTGCATCCCACTCAGATTTTGAGCCGGCAGCCTTCAGCGTAACGCCAAAATCACCAGGAGCACCTGCTATACGGGCCACTTCTGTGTTGGTTTTCACCGTAATATTACCATCGGCCTCAACTGCGGCTATCATCTCACCAATTGAATTTGGTTCAAGATCCGCATAAGGAAGCTTAGTCGGAAATTGTTTAGCCCAGCCAAGGGCCTTACCACCAAGCTTATCGGACTTTTCGACAATAGTTACTTTGCTGCCGGCCTTGGATGCTTCCAAGGCTGCTGTCATACCGGCAATACCACCACCCATCACCAGAATTTCCTTGTTCAGGGTTTCCATCTGGAAAGGTTCAGGCAGTTCAGTCTTTTTGGCACGGGCACAGGCCATGCGCACATAGTCACTGGCTGTCTCCTGCAACCATTCCTGATGCGCATCCTCTTTACCCTCTTCAGCAGCACCGGCAGACCAAATAACCTGCTCACGCAAATTAGCCCGAACAGTGATCTTATCATCACCGAAATTAAACTCATTCTGCATGACACGGGGAGAACAGGCACAGATCGTTACGGTATTGACGCCGTTCTCACTCATATCTTTTTCAATAAATGCACGACCATCAGCTCCGCAGAGGTAAGAATGATCCTTGCAATCCATGGCCATTTCACTGGTTACTACCTTCGTCAGCTCTTCAATATTAAGAGCCTCACCAATGCCACAACCTGTACATATATAGGCACAATACTTTTTATCCATCGATTATGACCTCCTGGAAACCTGAATTGCCTTTAAGGCAGCAGCAGTAGATGACTGGTTAGTGGTGACAACATCAGCAGCCTTACGTGCACAACCTGCTGCAATCATCCCCTTTTCTGGATCAGAGATTATAAAACCACTGTTATCCATGGCCAGGGCAACTGGCGCACCCTGAACTGCCAAGGAAGGCTGCATTCCTGTTGCAAGAACTGCCATATCAACTTTTTGTCTGATTTTATCACCAGTTACCGCATTCTCGGCAACAACAGTAACTCCACCATCAGCTTCAGGGATAATCTCAGCAACTTTTCCCTTGATAAAGGTCGAATTAGGATCTGCCATCAACTTCTCACGGAATTTTTCATATTTACCGGGAGTACGGAGATCAATATAAAAGACATAAATCTTTGCTTCAGGATAGCGCTCGCGGATATAAGTCATCTGTTTGAAGGTGGCCATGCAGCAAATATAGGAACAAAATTCAAGATGATTTTCATCCCTTGAGCCGGCACACTGTACAAATGCGAACGACTCAGGCTCTTTGCCATCACCAGGACGAACAATAGCTCCATCGGTAGGTCCGCCAGGCGCTGCCATCCGTTCAATCATCATATTAGTAACAATGGCTTGAGACTGTCCGAACTTAAGATTTTCCATTTTAGTCGGATCATAGGGTGTCCAGCCGGTAGCCCAGATAATAGCGCCAACCTTAATCACCTTGGTTTCTGGCTGCATCTCAAGATCGACAGCATTATACTTACAGGCTGCTTTTACTGCTGCAGCCCCAGCCTCGGACAGGGCAGCTTTATTAATTACATAGCGGCGTGGAAAGGCCATCTCGTGAGGAAGATATGCAGCCTTGCTTTTATTCATCCCGAGGTTGAAATCATTATCAATCTCATCTGGACAGGCAGTGCTACATTCACCACACGCAGTACAATTGGCATTAACATATCGAGGTGCCGTTTCCAATGTCACTTCATAATTCCCTGGCCCACCGGTTACGGACTTGACGGTAGTCATAGTATAAGGACGAATCCTACGATTATCCTTTATCCGTTTAAAGTTGATCTCCAAGCCACAACTTGGGGGGCACAACTTAGGAAAATATTGATTAAGCTGCGCTACACGACCACCGAAGTAGGCGTTTTTTTCGACCAGAAAAACATCATTTCCGACTTCAGCGGCTTCAAGGGCCGACGTCAGCCCACTGATACCACCGCCTACGACCAAAATTGCACCTGAAGTGCCTTGCTCGTCAGTCATACCATTCCTCCATGAGTACTCTTAATATTTTCTTTGAAGGTCTTTTACTCCGCTCACCCCTAGCATGAGTGAGTGCATCAAAGACATCAATTCCTAACCAACTCAACCCAGTTAACTTACTGTGTAACCTAATTTTTTTCACAATCAAACTACACAAAAAAAATTAACAAACCCATTTTCTTTGTAGTTCATCCGGACCAAAGGGTTTTAAAACTTTTTAGCCCGAATCAACCACAATATATAGAAAAAATCTCCAGGAATCAGAAGACTCCTGGAGATTTTTTTATTCCACTATGAAACCAGGTTCTAAAATCTTAGAGCCAAGGATCAGTCGATACGATGTTAATACACTCGACCTTCTCACACAGCCACTCCTGGGTCTCAGGATTGAAAGTGGAGTTAACGAAACACTTCCAGTTTTCGTCATCACAGGTTGGGAAGTCAGAGCGATAGTAGAATCCTGGGTAGCGGGACTCTTTACGGAACTCGATATGACGGATATGGGTCTCTACACACCAGATACGATGATAGTTTTCCCAAGCACGAAGGAGCTCATGCAAATCGCCTGCGGCCATTTTGGCAGCATCTTCACGAAGCATCTTCAGAAGATCAAGACAGATGTTCAGAAGTTTACCAGAGGTCATATAATAGGTTGCAACACCACCACCATACTCATCAGTGGCTTTCATCAAACGCATCATGATACCTGCAGGTTTGCAGAAATTAGGATTAACGTTTGAAGAGGTTGATGCCCCAACATGCTCATGGTACAGCTTAACTGGTGCATAGATCTCATCAGCAAGTTCCTGAGCGGTTTGTTTCAACTCTGGTTTGAAAGAAGCGTTGTCACGACAGAATTTCACCATCTGCTTGGCAACAATACGACCCTCAGCATGAGCACCGGAAGAGAACTTATGACCGGAAGCACCAACACCATCACCAGCGGTGAAGAGTCCGTCAACGGTGGTCATACGGTTGTATCCCCATTTGTACTTGTGAGCACGTGATGGGTTGGCAACATCGGGAACCCATGACTCCTCTGGACCTGAGGTCCAGATACCACAACAACCGGAGTGAGAACCAAGCATGTACGGTTCAGTTGGCATAATCTCAGATCCAACTTTCTCTGGCTCGATGTTGGCACCGGCCCACAGACCAGCCTGACCAACAGACATATCCAAGAAATCTTCCCAAGCCTCTGACTCAAGATGCTTCCAGTACTTCTTCACACCCTTCTCATCCATACCGCCAGCCTTTTTAGCATCAAGGAAGGCGTTCAGAGCAACATCAGTAGCCATGTAGATTGGGCCACGTCCAGCTTTCAGCTCATTGAGCATCAGGTGGTTACGCAGACAGGTAGGAGTAACGGCAGAGGCGCCATAAGGCATGAACTTCTCAAGTTCCTCTTTTACTGCTGGGCTGTTGGCATAGAACTCGCCAAGACCATTCTGTACTTTGGCCTTGAACAGGAGGAACCATGCACCAACCGGACCGTATCCATCTTTGAAACGAGCTGGGGTGAAACGATTCTCCATCATGGTCAGAGTAGCACCGACCTGGGCGCACATGGTGTAGGTGGAACCAGCGTTCCATACAGGATACCAAGCACGACCTTTACCCTCACCAGTGGAGCGTGGGCGGAAAATATTAACTGCACCACCGCAAGCTACAAGAGCTGCCTTGCAACGGAAGACATGCACAGTGTTTTCACGGGTAGAGAAACCAACTGCACCAGCGATCTGATTTGGCTTATTCTTGTCAAGGAGCATCTTCACGATAAAGATACGCTCAAGGCAGTTCTCGGCACCAAGGGCGGTTTTAGCAGGCTCAGCGACGATACATTTGTAAGACTCACCGTTGATCATGATCTGCCATTTACCGGTACGTACAGGAGTACCACCTTCACGCAGACTTTTGGCAGGGGCAGCACCATCAAGGTTGTTACCATCCGCATCGAGCTTCCAGATTGGAAGGCCCCACTCTTCGAACAACTTTACAGACTCATCTACGTGACGGCCACAGTCATAGATAAGATCTTCACGAACAACACCCATGAGGTCATTACGAACCATCTTTACATAGCTCTCAATAGGGTTCTCGCCGATATAGGTATTGATAGCAGAAAGTCCCTGAGCAACAGCACCGGAACGCTCCATGGAAGCTTTATCAACAAGGGTAATCTTCATGTCTGCTGGTGCCCACTTTTTGATCTCAAAAGCTGTACCACAAGCAGCCATACCGCCACCAACAATAAGAACGTCGACATCATGCTCGACGATCGCTGGATTTACCACGGCAGGAATCTCACCATTTGGTTTATTTGGTAATGCCATATTAAAATCTCCTTAAAATATTAAAAGAGTTTGTTTGCAATTCTTCTCAATGGTTAGAGCCAGAATTATTTCGTTGGTGTTGGCAGAGCAGACTCAAGAGCCAGACACTCATCATCCAGGTTAGCGCCCATGGTACCTAAGTATGCATTAGCAGCACCCTCAGAGGTGGTACGAATTGGGAACTTGAAGCGCTTGATATTACCATTACGGAACTTAACGGTCCACATGATATCAGCCGCACTGCGCATTGGATGAACCTGTCCACCCATGGGTACAAAGTCATCATATCCACGAACAAAGATTGCGCCCTGGGGACAAATCTTTACACATGAATAACACTCCCAGCAAGCATCTGGCTCCTGGTTGTAGGCACGCATTTCCTCTTTGTTAAGCACCATCAGGTCGTTGGGACAAATGTACATACACGCTGTTTTGTCTCCGCCCTTGCAACCATCGCACTTGGAAGGATCTACATAACTTGGCATAAAACTACCTCCTCAGTTTATTTTTACTTTTGCGACCCAGAACCGACTGGGCCAACTTAACTCCTACACAATAAACATACTCCACAACCCCCTATATCAGAGATAAGAAGGCAGCTTACAAAGACTCAACTACTTACAATAAAACATAAATTCATTCGCCAATGAATCATAACAATAAAATGAACGCTCACTCATTTTCATAGAGTTTAATCTTATAGTTTGTTGCCGATTAATTGTCAAGAAAATTAATCACTGAAAATTAGGGGCCGTCATGAAATAAGTTGGCCTGTTATAACCATTTCGTTACGATTCATTCTGCCCTTTTGAATATACATACGCTCAGATTTGTTAGCTATGTATCCTGTCAACGGTTCTGCTGAGTTTAATATGATTTCCTGACCAGAACCTCTCTGGGCCGTGCACCATCAGCCGGACCAACAATGCCCTCTTTTTCCATCATTTCAATCAATCTTGCAGCCCGATTATAGCCAATCCGTAGACGACGTTGAACCATGGAGATGGAAGCCTGTCCAGACTCGCAAACCATGGCAATGGCCTCATCATAACGCTCATCTGCCTCCTCATCACCTGGCCCGACCTCACTGTTTCCCTCCTCGACCTCCGCGACGACGGAATCGTCATAGCTGGCGCTTCCCTGTTTTTTTAGAAAATCAACAATCTGTGTCGTCTCAGCCTCTGAGATATAGGCACCATGAATCCTCTGCAAAGGCCTTCCTGATGGCAAGTAGAGCATATCACCAGAGCCCAGAAGATGCTCAGCGCCAGCACTATCTATAATGGTTCTTGAATCAATTTTGGAGGCCACTTTAAAGGAGATACGAGTGGGAAAGTTTGCCTTGATAAGCCCAGTCAACACATCTACGGAAGGCCGCTGGGTCGCAAGGATAAGATGCATTCCCGAGGCCCTGGCCATCTGGGCCAATCGGGCGATGGAGGCCTCGACGTCTTTAGATGCAACCATCATCAGATCAGCCAACTCATCGACAATAATGACGATATAAGGTAATTTTTCTTCTCCGGTCTCGTTATAAGAATCAAAGTTCTTCACCTTTGCCTCTTCAAGCAGCCGGTAGCGGCGCTCCATTTCCCGCACCGCCCACTGTAAGGCCCGCGAAGCAAGTTTGGGTTCAACAACCACCGGATGCAGCAAATGCGGAATTCCTTCATAACCGG
Source organism: Desulfocapsaceae bacterium (assembly GCA_028697885.1). Taxonomy (GTDB): domain Bacteria; phylum Desulfobacterota; class Desulfobulbia; order Desulfobulbales; family Desulfocapsaceae; genus UBA2270. The sequence goes on along the minus strand of JAQVER010000052.1, from coordinate 571 downwards.
ACAACTCAATCCGCTTAGGATCGACCATCAAAAGCCGCACTTCATCAGGGGTTGCATTAAAGAGCAGCGACGAGATAATGGTATTAATGGCGACACTCTTGCCCGCACCGGTCGCGCCTGCAATCAATAGATGTGGCATCTTGGCCAGATCAGCAATGACTGGATTACCAACCACATCAAGACCGAGAGCAATAGAAAGTTTCGCCACCGAGGAACGATATTTTTCTGTGGTCAAGAGATCTCGAATGTACACCACCTGCCGGTCTTTATTAGGAATCTCAATCCCCAGAGCCGCCTTGCCAGGCACCGACCCCACCACCCTGACAGATTGTGCTTTGAGTCCCAAGGCCAGATCATCGGCCAGAGCTACAATCTTATTAATTTTCACTCCGGCCGCCGGAGCATACTCATACGTTGTCACCACCGGCCCCGGAGAGATCCCAACCACCTTGCCTGATACACCGAAATTAATCAGCTTTTGTTCCAGTTGTTTGGACACTTTGTAATACTCTTCTTTATCTACCTTCTGCAGCACCAACTCTGGTTTTTCAAGCAAAGACAAGGGAGGCAG
>JAQVER010000137.1 GCA_028697885.1 Desulfocapsaceae bacterium | reverse complement strand
GAACGACTTTTTCCGTAACTTCGGCAAGTTTTTCATAGTAAAAAGGTTTAGGGATGAACCTTTTATACTATTTTTACTGCCAGAAGTTGGCTATCCCGCTCCGCAAGGAGCGGGATTTAGTGCAACAGCACCTATGCCCAATAGCCTATGAAAGAGCGATTTGAAACGGCAGTGCCCCGCAGAAAATTTGTAGCAGGTGACAATGACAAAGCCCGCAAAACGGCTACTGGGTATAGCTGCAAACCGTTATAGCGCATCAAAAAACAAACGAATGAGACACACATTTATAATTCTAGTTTTATTATTTTCAATTTCGGCAAATAGCCAAAATAATATTGATTCTACAATTATTGAAATTGGTAATAAAACAGACACCTTATGTATTAGACAATTTGATAATCAGAAAAAGCTAGTATTTGAAAAATTTTTCCCAGAAAAAATTGTTGAAATTTCACAAATATTAGGGTACTCATATAATGACAATAAACTAGAAAGATATATTTGGCTACATTCTAATGTCGGATTTCTTGTTAGCGTGTACGAATATGATAGTGTTTCCAATGTGAGAAAGACTTATGAATACGAATCGAAGGGTGAATTTAAAGATGGCCTTAAATATATTTTTAACATAGATAATTTTGAAGATATAATCGAATCTCCAAGATATATAGAACTACTAAAACAAGAGCGTAAACTAAAAGCTATAACATATTTTCGAGATACTGTAGTTATAAAAAACATCCGTTTTGAATCTAATGGAGATACTATAATCGAAAATTACGAATATGAAAATAATTTATTAAAGATAAAAATTGAAACATCAATCAGTAATGACTACAATTGTTCAACATTTTACGAATATGATTCATTAGGAAGAATATTGTCTTGGGGAAAGTGCAAAATAGAGAACCCGTACATTTTGTTCAAGTATGCTTATGTTGGCAACAACAGGATTATTATCGAAGAAATCGAAGATGGCAAAGTTATTTGTACGGAAATTAATGAATATAAAGACTCTCTGTTAAGAAAAGAGATTTATTACAATGGTAAGCGAACAAAGCGAAGTTCTAGAGAAATTATTTATTATTACGACAACTATAACTTATTAATTTCAAAAACTGATAGTAACTATTTGAATTCTGGAATGGAACTTAGGATAGAGTATGTATATAAATAAAACGCGCTATAATAACTAAGGCTTCGTGTGGCTGAGGAACGAAGCCAAACATGAAGCCATGTTGCACGAAAGCCCGCTCCCGTATTATGGAGTTTTAATGATTTGAGGGGATCGAAATCTGTGGTTTACGAAGAATGGTCGCTTGAAATGACAAAGGAAAATGCCGGAATAAGGCCTCAATTGAGAGGATGTCTGCCTTTACATCATTCAATTCTTTGTTTTTGGACATGGTATACCCGGATCCTTTGCAGAACATTTTCATGATTTACTGGATTTTGAGAATGCATTTATGTTGAGTGCAGATGTTGGCGGTGGTGCCCTGGAAGGATCAAGATATTGGATTACAACCATTAAGCCCTTACCACATTCGGGGCACAAGTCAGGATCGAATCCCAGATTTTCGCGACACACGTCTTTCCAGTGCTTTTTTTCACGGAACAAAGCCGGTTCCAGGCCAAATGCAAGTTGTAATTCCCTGAGCAATGGTCGCTTGGTAGCTGAGAGTATTCCATAGTGTCGGATTCTCACAAAACGTTTGGGAAGTATATGCATAGTGTAAACAGGAACAAGAAGTGCAGTGATTTCGGGAAAATAGACGTATCCCTTCGGTAAACCACATCTTGCGCTATTGATTCTCTGTGTCGATTTTTGCTGACAAAAATTATATCATGAGCCGAGTAGAAAAAACTACAAAAATGCTGGCAATGGTTAATCAATTTCGAGCCAGCGGAATGACACAGGAGCAGTTTGTGAATGATCGCGGAATTGCAATATCAGTTTTACGTTATTGGTTAGCCAAGTCCCGCCAGGAAAGCAATGGCCCAGGTTTTATCCAGTTAGATGGAATCATCCAGCAGGAATTTCGAATTGTATATCCCAACGGAATTGAACTGTTTGTTCCAACGCAAACACCGATAGCACAAATTCAGCAGTTGATCCAATTCTAATATTATGTTTTCAGTTTCATCGACCCGGTACTTCTTGTTTCGGGCACCGACAGACATGCGTAAGAGTTTTGATGGATTGTGCGGTATCATCTCCGGGCAATTACACCAGAACCCCATGAGCGGCGACATCTTCGTGTTCATCAACAGGCAGCGCAACAGGGTGAAACTACTGCACTGGGAACCGGGTGGATTTGTCCTTTTTTACAAGCGGTTGGAGCGCGGAACTTTCGAATTGCCGCCCTGGGAACAGACAGCATTGGGCAATACATTGGAATATGCCGAATTGGCCATGATTGTATCGGGAATTTCTCTGAGAAATGCAAAAAAAAGGACACGTTTTTTACAACAAAATGCTGTGGATAAATATTGCTGAAAGTCTTGTCAGATAAGGGTTGTAATGAGTATTTTTGATTCATGGCAAGTACAGAAATGATACAGATTTCACAAGCAGATTACCAAGCGTTATTGGCATCAAAATCTGATTATGAAAAGCTGCAAAAAGACTACGACAGCGTCCGTTTTGAGCTTGATCAGTTGAAGAGAATGATCTTCGGATCAAAAAGCGAACGCTTCAAACCGGCTATGGATCCGCAGCAGCTTGCACTCTTTGACATTCCTTCCGAAGAGATTGAACCACAAAAAGAACAGATTACTTACACCCGTAATAAACCCACCGAAGATAAGAAGCAGCCTGTACGCAGCGAGCTTCCTGCACACCTGCCCAGGGTGGAGCATGTGATTGAAATCGAGGATTTGCCAGAAGGTGCAAAGAAGATCGGCGAAGAAACTTCTGAATATCTTGAATACGAAAGCCCTAAGCTGTTTGTGGTCAAGATAATTCGTCCCAAGTATGTTGTAGCCTCCGATGATGAGTCTACCACTATTGCCATAGCACCCAAACCTGAACTCCCCCTACCCAAAAGCAATGCCGGTGCAGGGTTGTTAACGCAGTTGATGATCAGTAAATATGTGGATCATCTTCCGTTTTATCGTCAGGTGCAGATGTTTAAAAGGCTGGGGGTTGAATTGTCAGAGTCTACCATCAGCGGATGGTTCAGAGGAACCAGTGAGCTATTGGAACCCCTTTATCGTGAGCTTATCAAACAGTTGCTGGATACCGATTACCTGATGGCCGACGAAACACCGATTCCAGTGCTGACAAAAGACAAACCCGGGTCAACGCATAAAGGGTATCACTGGGTGTACAACAACCCTATCCGCAAAATGGCAGCTTTTGACTACCAGACTTCCCGTGGAAGAGAAGGACCCAGAACTTTTTTGAAAGATTATTCGGGTTACCTGCAAACTGACGGTTACACGGGCTACAACAACTTATCCAATCCTAATATCACCCTTATGGCTTGTATGGCACATGCCCGCAGGAAGTTCGATCAGGCCAAAGGCAATGATCCTGCCCGAGCCGAGCATGCTCTGGGGTTGTTCCAGGAACTCTACGCAATAGAGCGCACAGCCAGGGATGCACAAATGGATAACGAACAAACCCGTTTGCTCAGGAAGGAAGTGGCACAGCCGAAGCTGAAAGAGATAAAGGCATGGCTTGATGAAGAAATCCTGCTTGTTGCACCTGCCAGCGCAATCGGGAAAGCAATGGCCTACACACTGAACCTATGGCCACGACTGATACGTTATCTTGAGCAAGGTCGCTTCCACATTGACAACAATATGATCGAGAATATCATCCGCCCTGTAGCTCTTGGGCGTAAAAACTACTTGTTCGCCGGTTCACACGATGCTGCCCAAAATGCCGCCATATTCTATTCATTCATGGCCACCTGCAAACTCAACGATGTGAACCCGGAGGAATGGCTCAGAAATACGCTATCTGTAATCAGAACTTATCCTGTAGAAAAACTGTACGAATTACTCCCCAATTTTGTACAAAACCTGTAATTCAAAACCCCTGTTTTCCTGAATTATAAGATGTGGTTTGCCGAAGGCTTACAAATAGACTGCAGTGATTTCGGGAACAGTCCATGCAGTAAAAATGGGAACAAGAGAGCAGTGACTGTGTTGTAAAAATATAAAAAAATTGATCTTGTAATTGCATTTTAAAATATTGTTTTTCTGTTCTGCATACGATAACTATCTCCTTCAAGCATAATTAACTGGCATTTGTGTAAAAGTCTGTCCAGTAGCGCCGTAGCCAGTGTTTCATCATCCAGGGATCTAGCCCACTCAGCAGGGGATTTGTTCGTGGTAATAATAAACGAAGTGGTTTCATAGATCTGATTAATGAAGACAAAGAAACGATTCCCGTCATCTTTATTCAAGGGCAGCGTCATTACATCGTCAATGATAATCAATTGTGATTCACTAAGCCGTTTGAACTCCCTGGAAGCACTTGCGGAAAGTTCTTTCAGACGGAGGGTGGACAAGATATCACTGATGTTACGAAAGTATGTTTTGTAACCCCGCCTGAGTGCATCATAACCCAGACCAGCAGAGATAAAGGTTTTGCCTGTACCTGAAGGACCACTCAGCATGATGTTATAGCATTGGTCCAACCAGTTGAGTTCCCTTAGTTGATTTAGCTGTGTAGGCGAAAGCCCTGATGTAAATGCATAATCATACTGGTCCAGATCGTGCATCAGGGGTAACTTAGCTAACTTAATGCGAATGATCATTTGCTTGGCCTCACGTTCTTTGACTTCGTGTGAGAACAAATTGCAGATCAATTCATCATAACTGGGATGATCCTGTTCGGCTTCTTCCAGCAGCCTGGATATATTACTACCAATACTGGAGAGGCGCAACCGTGTTGCATGCCTTTTTATCAGTGGAATGTATTGGCTCATAACACAGATGTGCTTTGGTTAAAAATTAACTCATACCGACCAATATCAGATTTTTTGGGCTGCATATTGACAATTAATTGGGTCTTTGCATCTCCAATGGGTTTAATTTGTATAGCGGTTGTTTCGGGTTGTTTTTCCACACCCTGATTCTCCAGTATGGACTTGAAATCACCAGCACTAAACAGATTGTTTCTCACGCAAAAACTCAGGGCTGGTTCAGCACGTATAAGACCGCTTTTTTCTGCATGGGTAAGTAAGTTGGTAAGCTGATCACGCACATATCGTGGGTATAACCTGTCGATTTGATCTACAAAAGCATTAATATCCGGACTATGCATGAAAAAATCACGTACCTTTTCCCGGAGACCTTCAAGCTTTACGGATGTGTCTCTGCGGTGGTTCGTGTTAACCACATTATTGCCAGTACCCGAAGGGATCAGGTGGGTGGCTATAATGTTTGCAAGATCATTTTTTAATAAAAGCTGGTTATCCATTTCGGTTACATATACCCGGGTTTGCTCATTCTTGTATGTGCCAAAAGGAAGCGAATAACTATTACCCCTGTATTTGATCGTATTGTTTTTAAGCACTTTATATCCGTTTTGCCTTTGCGTGGGGAACAAAGGCATATTGGGCAGTAGCTGGGGCTGTTCCAATATCCACTGCTGTTGTGGTATCTTACGAGTGGTATTATGAACCATGGCATTACCCGTGCGGTTTAACCAACCGATAGCTTGTTCATTAAGAATGTCTATATCAATAAATGTACGGTGAAAAAGAAAGTTCTGCTTAATGTACTTAACAACATTCTCAACCTTGCCCTTACTCTCAGGATCTGATGCCCGACAGAAAATGACCTTGAATGGCCGATTTTGCTGGTAGCGATCAAACACATCGGTCATCTTGTAATCACCGGCATTCTCCCTGAAAAGAAAAACGCTGTCCTGGTCATAAAGAATTTCCCGGGGTATACCTTTAAAAAACACAAATGCTGCTTCATGGGCCTTGATGGAATCTTCAGAAGTAAATGGCATGGTTTGATACAACATGAATTTCTGACGGCTAGAGCAAAGCAACATGGTGAAAAAGTATACCTTGACCCACTGATCAGTACTGGTCCGAAGCTTCTTTTCTCCAAAGTCTACCTGAGCTTGCTGACCGGGTGGTAAATCCGCAACAGCTGAATATTGCCTTTGTGAAGCAGCAACCTTGGGAATGTTAAATGACAACCTCACGTGCATGACATAGTTGTAGACCGTCTTGGGATCAACCAGTGGAAAATCCGGGTAATGCTCCTTAAGTCGGTCATGGACTACCGCTGAGGGACTGTCTTGGTACTTCTTTAAATAATTAACAATGAAGTCTTTGTATGGATCAAGTATCCGGTTTTTGTTGCCCTTTTGATCAATATAGGCATCAAAGGCATCTTCATCCATGCTAAGAAGCTTCTTGGCTGTTCGAAAATTAATCGAATAATAATCTGCAATACGCTGAATCGAGAACTTCTCAATCTGGTGCAATCGTTTAATCTCGTGGTACATAATGATAAGTTGTTTTATTCGTGCTTCCATAACCATCCATTTTTTGAATAAGACGGCAAGGTAGCACTTGGTTAATTAATTTGATACTTATCACTGTACTCTTGTTCCCGATTTTACTGTATTTATGTTCCCATTTTAACTG
>JAQVER010000051.1:7840-28995 GCA_028697885.1 Desulfocapsaceae bacterium | reverse complement strand
AATGCTCTGTTGTTCATGTTGATCGGTCTGGAAATGCTGGTTATGCCCTTTACGCTAGCCCTGCTGATCACAGGCCTGGCCGCGATCATGATCACCCTGTTTGCCCGATGGATGAGTGTCGGGGGAGCGGTACTGCTCATGCAGCCATTCAGGCCATTCAGTCCGGGGGCGGTCAAAATACTCACCTGGGGTGGCTTGCGCGGTGGAATCTCGGTGGCACTGGCCCTGTCTATCCCGGCCGCGCCCGAGAGAAGCATTATCATCACCATTACCTATATCATTGTTGTCTTTTCCATTATCATGCAAGGCATGACCCTAGGAAAGCTGGTGAAGCAAATCTATCCAGATGTTGAGAATTAGAGGAAGTTTTTTATCTGGATACAATGAAAGCGAGAAGCTCTCCTTTTAAAAGAGTTGTTAGTTCTTGGGCCAGTGGGTTAATTGATGCAGATGCTGTCGGGATGATTCTACGGTAAGAGCTTTTCTCAACAAGGCGTTATGGAGGAGACACTATGAAAAAAATGATATTGTTGATTGTCGGTACCCTGATTTTTCTGTGCGCGGAGTCGGCCTTAGCAAATAAGGCAGTTGTGCGTTTAGAAGCCCCGGAGAATGCGACCCAAGGGGAAAAGATCAAAATTACGCTCTTTGTTACGCACAGTGCTAATAACTTTTTTCATCATACAAAAAGGGTGTATCTAAAAATCAATGGCCAGGAAAAGGCTAGTTGGGAGTTTAGCGGGTTCAATCTTCCAGAGGCGAAGGTGTTTAATCGTAGCTTTGAGTACGTGATGGATGGGCCAATTAACTTGGAGTCGGCAGCATTTTGTAATATACATGGCAGCGCCAACACGGCAACGGCGACCATAGGGCTGAAATAGTTATTGCGGACTGTTCTCAATATTCTGAAAGGGGTGATGGTATGCAGACTGACGGAATTTCGTTGGTGCAAATTCTTGGGATTATTAATTTTATTCTTCTTCTGTTTCAGATGTTTTCCGGCCAACATTGGATACGTGTGAAATTCGGCATTCATCGCAAGGTTGGCTTGGTGCTTGTCGCTACGGCAAGCCTGCATGGATTCTTAGCCTTTGTGACTGCTAATTGAAAATACCGAACCAGCGGTTTGGGACAGCTTTACCTCTCCGCTGGTTTACAATTCTGACCATCAAAGAGACAACCTCATAAGAACTTTTCTATTTACCTGCCTTCCAAATCGTTTTTTTCCTGTCCGTCCTGCATGCCATAGTATCACACGAGCACTAACATCGTTCTTGTACTCGTCAGGCCTTTTACAAAATATTCAGATTGAGAGGATCAATCAGTTGAGCAGTTGAAGATTGAGGAATAGAGATGCAGTTTTCTCTCCGAAATCTAAAAATACAATTTTCCTCAGTCGAGTGAGAAGATTTTACGATTTTGTCTAAATATTATTCATCATTGCAGGCGTTAAGGTACTAATGTTGCGTGATATTGTCAGAAACTGGAAAAGCTACAATCGACATATGTTTACAACTTGATTTTTTGAGAAACTTTCTTGTTAAGTGACCTTGTATAAAAATTTATACTGTGATAGGCCTGAAATTAGATCTGCCAGTTAACTCATTTATTTTTCGAGAAAAATGGGGCTCAATAACAAAAGAGGAGGATGGGTATGTCGAAATTTGTGTCAGGAATTTTGCGCTGGTCAAATTGTTGCGCCATGCTGTTGCTCGGCGGTAGCCTGTTGGGTCTGTATGCACCGCCGTCAGTCTTTGCAGCAGAAGCGGAAAGGGGGACATCCTGCCTGTCTTGCCATGAACAGGCGGTACTAAGCTTTAATGCGTCCTTTCACTCTAAAATCTGGAAAGGTGAGAATGACTGCCAGGCCTGCCACGGTTCCACTGATCAGCATATTGGCGATCAATCCAAGACTACGATCATTTCTTTCAGTAAAAATGGCGGCCGTACCGCCGAGGAGCTCAACAAACAGTGCCTTGGCTGCCATACTCAATCGGCTAATCTTGCTTTGTGGGACATGGGGGCGCATAAGAAGAATGATGTAGCCTGTATTTCCTGCCATGATATCCATCAGCCCCGCTCTACTGTAAAACAGCCGGATGTGTGCTTCAGCTGCCATAAAGATATCCGGTCCGACGCCAACAAAATATCGCACCATCCCATTATCGAAGGCAAGGTCAAATGTTCTGACTGCCACAATACTCACGGCACCCAGGCAAAACATATGCTCAACGCTGAGAACACCAATCAGCTCTGTTACAAATGCCATGCCGATAAGCGCGGGCCTAATATCTGGGAACATCCACCGGTTGAAGAGAATTGTCTCATCTGTCATTCCCCGCACGGCAGCCGTCATGAATCTCTGCTGGTGGAGAAGGTGGTCAATCTCTGTCAGGACTGCCATGATGATTCTTCTCACCATGGGGCAGCCTATGACACCTCGACTGCCTTTGCTGGTTCAGCGGCAGTGAGTGTTAAAGACCGCTTTGTGGCCCGGGCCTGCCTTGAATGTCATCATGATATCCATGGATCTGCCAGTTTCCGTCGTTCCCTTAGTCGATAAAGGAGGCACGTGATGATTAAAAAGATCTATTCTGCAGTTGTTTTATTAGCGCTTGTCGCTCCTGGTACCGTTTTTGCCGCAGAAGAGGCAGCGGATGTGCATGGTTCGATTGAACTTGGGGGCCGCGGGGTCGACAACAATACCAACAGTGCTAAATTTGAGGAATTCGTCGATATGAGTGACGGCGTTTTTGGCCAGGTTCAACTCGATGCATTCATGGGAGACTACTTCCTGCAGTTTGATACGACAAACCCCGGGAATGATGATCAGTCTTACCAGCTCAAAGGTGGGGACTACGGTGTTTTCAAGTACAAGTTCAGCTACGATGAGATGCCCCACAATTACACCTTTGATGCCATCACGCCAGCCACCGGTATCGGAACGCAGCATATCACTTTTCCCGATACGACCTCTCCTGCAATCCCACCGCTCTCTCAATGGACGTCATTTGACTACAAGGTCAACCATAAGAGTTACGGCGGTGAACTGGAGTTTTCGCTGAACTCGCCTTTTTATGCCAAGTTGGGCGCTGAGAAACGTGAAGAAGATGGTCTGCGTCCATACAGCGTAAAACAGCCGGCTGAAGTGCCCGAACCAATTTCAAGCACCACCGATAACCTGTTCCTGAAAGGCGGATATCTTGGCGAATCCTTGTCTGTTTCGCTTACAGGCCTCCTGAGTTCCTACAAAAACGACCATAAATATATGTTGTGGGACGACCCGGATGATCATACCACAGACCTTGTAGTATTCTCACCGGATAATGATTTTAAAAAGCTGGCCGGAGATCTCAGCTGGCGCGATTTACCCTTGCAATCGATGTTGGCTATTGGCGGAAGTTATGCGCATCTGACCAATAGTTATAATGCGAATGATATCGGTTTTGACACGACCAACAGTACTATCTTCCAGAGGTTGATAGAGCCCTATAATCGACTGACCTTCGATGGTGACATTGATTTTACCTCCGCCTCGGTCGCCCTTACTTCCCGGCCTCTGGATAAGCTGGACACCAAGTTGTACTATCGCTATTTTGAAAGGGATAACAACTCGAGCATTATATCCTATACTTCCGTACCCAGGTCTGGTAGCCCGGAGGAAACGAGTAATAATGATGAATTGCTGAGTTACCAGAAGGACGATGCGGGTATTGATCTCGACTACCGCTTGCCCGGCAGGACCAAGTTGGAAGGCGGTTACGAGTATCTGAATATGGACCGCTCATCTCCTGCGGGTGATGCGATTACCACGAATAAAACCGTGGACAATTCGGTTTATATCGGGATCAAAAACAGCACCCTGGACTGGGTAACCGCCAAGCTACGCTATAAATATCTGAACCGTGATTCCGCGGACCGAGAGGCACCTACCTTATTTTATTACCAGAACCAGTCGGTTGACGAGTGGAAAATGGGGTTGGACTTTTATCCCGTTGACAGCCTTGATCTGGGCATAAGCTATACCTACAAGGACATTGATTACGATTACTCTGTTGATAGCCGTCAGCAGGACACGCGGAATAATGTTTATCTGGATGCCACCTGGCGTGCAAGTACCATAGCCAGCTTTACCGGGTTTGTCGGCTTTGAGCAGGTAGAGACGGATGCTAACAGGGTCACCGATAATCAGACTTCACCGGTATACGCCCAGACCATTGATGATGATTTCTGGAGTTATGGTTTGGCCGCCAAGGTTGCCGCAACGGAGAAGCTGACGTTCAATCTTTCCTGGCAATATCAAAAATCGGATGGCGCGGTGAACTTTGACAACAGCTTGACCAATAGCAACTATCAAGATATCGTCGAGTCGGATGACTATACCCAGCACGTCCTTGAGGCTAAAGCGACCTATGCCGTTGACCAAAAATTGGGGGTGACTATCGGCTATATCTATAAAAAACTTGATTATTCCGATATCAACTATGCGAATTATACGAATGTTCTCGATACGACCTATTATTACAGCGGACTATATGCCGATCCGAACTATGAGGCCAATATCGGCTATCTGCTGGTGGCCTATAAATTCTAATCAGGTTGTATCCCGTCAGGGATAGTTCATTCCTGTCAAGGGGGTGTCCGTTATCGGGCACCCCCTTTTTTCCTTGTGGCAAGGGGCAATAATGGTTGGAACAATAGGGGACAAACCCAAAGAGGTAAACGTTACTTGTGAGCAGGCTGTGGCCGTGTGAAAATCCAATTGTTTTCAGTCGATTCCTCAGGGGAATATGTATATCCACCTGTCCCAAAATCCTTGATATCTTCAGCATGCTCTAGTCGGTTTCTCAGAATAAAGTCGGTCATCATACCCCGAGCTCTTTTTGCAAAAATGGCGATTACGCGACTTTTACCCTCATTGTTTTCTTTGAAATTGATATTGAGTATCCTGCCATGGACAAGGTTTTGGTTAACAGCCTTGAAATACTCATTTGAGGCAAGATTAACCAGGACGTGTTCGGTCTGCTCTTTCAGGATCTCATTGAGTTTTTTCGTGATCCGATCACCCCAGAACAGATAGAGATTACTCCCTCGTGGATTTTCTAATCTGGTTTTCATCTCCAGCCGGTAGGGTTGGATTAAATCCATCGGACGCAGTGTGCCATAAAGCCCGGATAAAATACGGAGGTGATCCTGGGCATAGGCAAGATCGTTTGCATCGTATTTTTCTTTTTCAATGGCTGCATAGACATCGCCTGTAAAAGCAAAGAAGGCAGCTTTTGCATTGTCGGTAGTAAAGGGGAGGCGCCATTGTTTAAAGCGTTGAGCATTTAGAATAGAAATGTTTTCACTGACATCCATCAATGCACAAATGGCTTTTGTATCAAGTTTTTTTACTTCATTGACAAGAAGTTGTGACTCTTCGATTTGCTCAGGAAGAGTATAAATGCTTGAAGGTGTTGGCGTTTCAAAGTCCTGACCTTTTGAGGGAGACAACGTAATAAGCATGAGTCTTTTTGTCTCTTGTTTGTGCCAGTTAAAAGGTGATGCCGACAAGCAGTTTGCAGGAGTTCAGAGGCTCATTGGGTTCATCACTGCCGGCATTGGAGATGTGATGGTAGCGAACTTCAAACAAAAGATTGTGGTTCGGGCTCGTCTCATATTCAAGTCCGATCCCGAACTGATAGTTGCCGTTCAAGTCGGCTCCCATTCCCGGAATATCTGCAAAACTGTAAACAGGGCCGCCGCCGCCAAACAGATAGGGGCGTATCTCCTGACTGGCTGTAAAGGTATAAGTAGCAAGGAAATTCAACCCAATCATGCTGGAGACATCGGGGCTGACGACAAGATGAACGGGAACCTCTACCATGAGGGAGTGAAAGCCTCGATACCATCCGGAACCGATGTCATCAAAGATGAGATGATTGTAACGCGGGACCAGATCAAAGGTTTGAACCCTTTGGGTGGTTTGCCCCCAACCGGGAAAACTTTGACCATAGCCGCCCAGGACTCCCCAACTGTCTTTTGACGTATCAATGACAGCGGCATCAGCAGAATCAGCGCGGAAAGCAGAACTTAAAAGCAGGAGGAAGAACAAAAACAAGAAGGCAGCATCCTTGCCAACAGAATTTTTTCTCCACTGAGATTGATGTATAATCATGGTTTTTGCACCCTGGTAGACAGCGATGAGCCATTTACCGGAAAATTTGATGAAAAGCTGATAGAGTATCTGTTCAGAAAGCGGATAAGGAATCATTGCTGAACAGACACTCTGAAAGAATAGAGCCGGCAGATGCCGAATAGCAAGGTGCTATGGTTGATACGTGTCTCATCGTTCGGTCAATCGATCTTAATGTGTCGGCATGGAATCGATGATGTTTTGGGCCACAATTTTTCCCATATCATCCAGCAGGGTACTGTCAGAACCACTCCAGGCGGCACCGAAGGCATTATTCCAGCTGGACATTTTTTCATCTCGAATCACTTTCTGGCTGGCGCTGTCGATCAGTTGGAGGTTCAACTCAACCCCTGAACTGCCTGCCATCGCCCCTCCCCAGAAGCGGGCCGCGCCATTGACAATGCGCAGATCCGTAATATTTACCTTAATAATAAGTGTTCTCCCGTCGGTGGATGGATTGTTTGAAACAATGTCGATCTTTTTGAACTGTTTTTCCATCTGCAAGGTCGTCATCATACTGTGTTGCAACTCTTTGGCAGCCTGAGGGTAATCTGTGGCAATTTCCGCGTTGGCCGTGAATGGGGAAAAAAGGAGAGTGTCATAGTGTTTATCCAGTTTTTTTACGGAAGGAGCGGCCGCTTGATCTTGTTGGTTTTGTGTGCCGACGCAGGAAACCAGAAGAAACAGAACAAAGAATACAGCCATCGATTTACAGAGAGAGCAAGATTTCATAATCACCTTCTTTGTGAGTGGTTTTGATCAGATGCCATCCCGCAACCTGATCGGATGAATTTGCTAAGAGTATCTATGGAAAAAGATGTATTGTCAAGGGTAACGAGAGGCTCTTGGTCCTGTGTGTGAACGCTTTTTGGTTAATATCTGTCGCATCCTCGGGGCTGGATAGAGGTATCCGGGGGACGTAGAAGGTGAGCGCTCAGTCGATCCTGGTTTATCTCGTCCATACTCTGAAAAAACTGGCAGGAGGATGACGGGTGATCTGTGAAGGTTCTGGAGCTGGCTTGTAACTGTTTGACAATGAAGAGGTTCATGGTAAAGTAATGAAGTAGGATGAATTTTAATAAAAAGACACTCGTTCACATATTGACCTCCACATATTCACCTGGAATACGGTGAGCAGGAGACATCAAGAACTGCTTGCGAAAAAGAAATATTTTTCGCGAATTGGTAGTTTGTTACAGGATGAGAAAAGGACGTGTTTTAAGTAAAAAAATACTCATTGTATTATAAGTACTTGTTGTGCATGGAAAGCATCAGACAAGTCATTTTTTTGATATTCAATCGTAAGGAACAATCATGGTAACAGCACAAAAAAATTGGACAAAATCAAGCTGGAAGAATTTTACTGCCCTGCAGCAGCCAAAATGGCCGGACTTCGAGGTGCATGACAAGGTTCTTGCAAATCTTTCTCGTCTACCTCCTTTGGTTTTTGCCGGTGAGATTCGTGATCTGAAGGCGATGCTGGCCAAAGCCGTGGTGGGAGATGCCTTTCTTCTCCAGGGCGGTGATTGCTCTGAAGATTTTTCTCAGGTTACGGCTCCCAAAATCAGGGAGACGTTGAAGGTGCTTCTGCAGATGGCGGTTGTTCTCACCTATGCCGGTGGTAAACCCGTCATCAAGCTAGGCCGAATAGCCGGTCAGTTTGCCAAACCGCGTTCCGCCGACACGGAGATAGTGAATGGGGTCGAGCTTCCTTCCTATCGGGGGGATATGGTCAACAGTCCGGAGCCGATTGCTGCCGCTCGTATTCCTGATCCCAATCGGATGATGCAGGGATACAATATGGCGGCCTCTACCTTGAATCTGCTGCGAGCCTATACCCGCGGGGGATTTGCCGCCCTGCACCGGGTCCAGGCCTGGAACCAGGAGTTTGTGGTGCAGTCACCCATGGGGCGCTCTTATGACCGTCTGGCCAAACAGATCAGCCAGGCCATCCGCTTCATGGAGACCATCGGTATTCCCACCCATAGCCCCCAGATCAATGAGGCCAATTTTTTTACCTCGCATGAGGCCCTGCTCCTTGGTTACGAGGAGGCACTGACTCGTGAAGATTCGACCAGCGGCGGCTGGTATGACTGTTCTGCCCATATGCTGTGGATCGGTGAACGGACCCGACAGCTGGATAGTGCCCATGTGGAGTTTCTGCGTGGAGTGTTGAACCCGATTGGGGTCAAGATCGGTCCGGATTATGATCTGGAGAATGTGAAGCGGTTGATCGAGATCCTGAACCCTGAGAATGAGCCCGGTCGGTTGACCCTGATTACCCGTTTTGGAATGAAGAAGATTGAAAAGGTGCTGCCTCCCCTGCTCCGTGAGGTGAAAAAAGAGGGGTATAACATTGTGTGGAGCTGTGACCCCATGCATGCCAATACCTATACCGCCGAGTCAGGTCACAAGACCCGAAATTTCAACGATATCCTCTCCGAGATTACCTGCTTTTTTGAGACCCACTGGGCGGAAGGGACCATCCCCGGCGGCATTCATCTGGAGATGACCGGTGAGAATGTGACCGAGTGTACTGGTGGTGCCCGTAACATTATTGATGCAGAACTTGCCAACAACTATCTGACCACCTGTGATCCCCGTCTGAACGCGGAGCAGAGCCTGGAGGTTGCCTTCCAGATTGCCGAGATGATCAGAAGCTGAATCAAAAATTTTGTATAAGGTCCTGGGAGCATTATGTGAATGTATACATGATGTTCCCATTATTTATGATGGGCATCACTTTTTATGCAAACTCATAGTGAAAAACCAATGAACCTGCGCAAAGTTATCTCGTTGACCATGCTGCTTTCCTTTGCGCTCTGTATTCTTACCAGTATTGTTCTTTATGTCGTCCCGGAAGGGCGGATCTCTTACTGGGCGGAGTGGCGGTTGTGGGGTCTGTCCAAGAGCGAGTGGGGAAACCTTCACATCAACCTCGGTTTTCTGTTCCTTTTTGCCGGTCTGCTCCACCTCTGCTATAATTGGAGTGTGGTTGCCGCCTACATGAAAAACAGGGCCAGAGAGATGAAGATATTTACTGCCAGTTTTAATGTTGCCCTGATTCTGACTCTGGTGGTGGGATTGGGCACCTATTGGCAGATCCCTCCTCTGTCCACTATTCTGAATCTCGGTCATTCTTTTAAGGACGCGGCGGCGATAAAATATGGAGAGCCACCTTATGGGCATGCCGAACTTTCCCCTCTTCGTTCTTTCTTCAAGAAAGCGGAGATTGATCCGGTGAAGGCTATGGAGTTGTTTGCCAAGGCAGGGATTACCATGGAGAACGATCAAGAGACCGTCGCTGCCATTGCCGCCCGTAATCATCTGACTCCTAAGGCCCTGTATGAAATCATCAAGCCTGCCTCAACTGCTATTGAAACAACTTTAGCCATCTTCCCGGACGAACCGGTACCAGGATTCGGCCATAAAACCCTGGCAGAGATCTGTACTGAGTACAATCTCCAGCCTGCTATGATCCTTCAGGGTTTGGCCAGAGAGAATGTCACGGCCCTTCCGGAGCAGACAATCCGAGAGATTGCTGGATCGGTCAACATGGATCCACACGCTTTTTTTACCATCCTCCATAGGGTGGCGACCCAGCAAAATAAGTAGGTCTGTAACGAAATAACCGTTACATTCTTAAGCACTTAATTACGGTCCCTTATGCCGTACACAGCATTTCAATGGTACAGTTCTTTTTAATACCATGGTTTCGTCAACTCTGGTTGTTCCTTCTGTTTCGCCGGTTGTAAACCTATGAGAAAACAGGCGGGTGACCTTTAATCCTGCTGTGTTCGCACCATTCTCAATACAACCTGACTCTGGCTTTGCAAAGGGCGGCGGAACAGTTTCCCGTTCAGGAATGTTAATGATTGACAATGAGGTTTTATGTTTCAAAGTTTTGATACGATTTTACGGCAGTCTGCTTTTCCCCCGTCGTTGATACAGATGGCACATCTGTTAGTTTTGTTGTTCCTGCTAGCCATAAGCGTCCTGTTTGCATACTGGATCTCGCGTAAGTATATCGTTGGGATTCTAGAAAAGATTGCCCATAAAAGCACATTTAAATGGGATGATATCTTCATCCACAATCTTTTTTTCCAACGTCTGGCTATACTGGTTCCCCTTATTTTGATTTATACTGCTGCGGATCTTGTTTTCACCGACTTTCCAGGAACGGCTGAATTTTTGCGCCGGGTCTCGCTTATCTGTTTTGTCCTAGCCGGTCTCCGTATTCTTGACGCAGTATTACGTTCAGGCAAGGATATTTATCATACAAGCGGGATTGCCGGCGATTGGCCTGTTCAGAGTTATCTCGATGCCTTTAAAATCATTTCGTATATCCTGGCTTTCATTTTCATCATCTCGATTCTTACCAATAAGTCTCCCTGGGGTATTATCAGCGTCTTTGGCGGTCTGACAGCTATCCTCCTTCTTATCTTCAAGGATACGATCCTGGGATTTGTGGCCAATCTGCAGCTGACGGCCAATGATATGATTAATGTTGGTGACTGGATTGAAATGGAAAAATATGGTGCTGATGGAGATGTCATAGATATCTCACTGCATACCGTGAAGGTCCAGAACTGGGATAAAACCATCACTACCATTCCGACGCATCAGATGGTGAATGATGCCTTTAAAAACTGGCGGGGAATGGCTGAATCAGGGGGGAGGCGTATCAAGCGTGCCCTTTATATCGATACAAACTCTATTCATTTTTGTACCGATACCATGCTGGAGGAATTCAAAAAATATACTCTTCTTGAAAACTATCTTAAAGAAAAAGAAGAAGAAATTGCAGAATACAACAGAACACATCATCCGGAGCCCGAGAAACTCGGCGGCAGGCGGCAGACCAATATCGGTGTGTTCCGCGCCTACATCAAATCGTATTTGCACAATAATCCTAAAATCAATCAGGATCTGACTTTTCTGGTGCGTCACCTTGCCCCCACCCCCCAGGGGCTGCCTCTGGAGATATATGTCTTCAGTGCAGACAAGGTCTGGGCGAATTATGAAGAGATTCAGGCTGATATCTTCGATCATCTCCTGGCAATTGCCCCTGAATTCGGTCTGCGAATATTTCAGTACCCGTCGGGGTATGATCTGCATCTCAGCAGTATTTCACCTGATGGTCAGCGAGCTGCTCAAAAATAAATGGTACGTGTGGTATAATCCACTCCGGAGTTGAGATGACAAATGATAATAATAAACCTTATATTGTCCTGATCAGCATCCACGGTCTGCTCCGTGGCCAAAATCTTGAACTCGGGCGCGATGCCGATACCGGCGGTCAGACTAAATATGTGGTGGAGCTGGCGCGGGCATTGGGGGCGCATCCAGAGGTCGGACATGTTGATCTTCTGACCCGCAGGGTGGTTGATCCGTCTGTCAGTGCGGATTACGCCCAGCCGGTGGAAAGGCTGGCTGATAATGTCCAGATCGTCCGCATTGACTGCGGTGAGGAGATGTACTTGCCGAAGGAACAGTTGTGGGACTGTCTGGATAACTTCGCCGACTCAGTCCTTGACTATTTCAAACAGCAGGTCAGGAAACCCGCCATAATCCACAGCCACTATGCCGATGCCGGCTATGTGGGCACCCGTATCTCCCACCAGCTTGGCATCCCGCTGGTTCATACCGGCCATTCCCTAGGACGCAGCAAGCGCCGCCAGCTCCTGGCTGCGGGGCACAGCAAGGCATCCCTGGAAACTCGCTACAATATCACCCGCCGCATCGAGGCCGAAGAGACCACCTTGAGTGTGGCCGAGCGCGTTATCACCAGTACCCGGCAGGAGGTGACGGAACAGTATGCGCTCTACGACCACTATCAGCCCGAACGGATGCGTGTCGTGCCGCCGGGGACGGATCTTGAGCAGTTTCATGCCCCCCAAGGCGATGAAGACAGAAGTGCTATTGCCGCCGAGGTTTGCCGTTTTTTGCAGGAACCAGCCAAACCGATAATCCTGGCCCTGTCGCGGCCTGACCCGCGTAAGAATATCGGGCAACTGGTCGGCGCCTATGGGGAATCGCCGGAACTGCAGCAGCTGGCAAATCTGGTCATCATTGCCGGGAACCGTGATGACATCAGCGACATGGATACCGGCGCCCAGGAAGTGTTGAACGATATTTTGCTGACTGTTGACCAGTATGACCTGTACGGGAAAGTGGCCTATCCTAAGCATCACCAAGCCTTTGAGGTATCGACCCTTTACCGTCTTGCGGCTCTGAGTAAAGGCGTCTTTGTCAATCCTGCGCTGACCGAACCTTTCGGCCTGACCCTGATCGAAGCGGCTGCCAGTGGAGTGCCTATTGTCGCCACTGAAGATGGTGGTCCCACCGACATCATCGGCAACTGCCGGAACGGTTACCTGATCGACCCGCTGGACCGTGCTGATATTATTAGTAAACTGCTGCGTGTACTGAGTGAGCCGCAACAGTGGGCACAATTCGTAGCTAATGGACTGCAGGGTGTGCGCAAGCATTATTCATGGCAGGCGCATACGGAAAAATATATGGAGGTGTTGCAGCCGCTGATTACTCGGACAGAAGCCTCCCCGCCGTTACGCACCAGACGTCGTCAACAGCTGCATCATGATCGGGCGCTGTTCTCCAGCCTTGACCATAACCTGTTAGGGGACCCCCAGGCGCTTGCTTGCTTTATCGAAGCCCTGCAGGCCAACCGCAGGTGCGTCCTCTTTGGCATTGCCACCGGCCGGCGGCTGGATTCCGCCATCAAGGTCCTGAAGAAGCACCGGATCCCCATGCCGGATGTACTGGTTACCAGTCTGGGCACGGAGATCCATTACGCCCCAAATTTGGTGCCGGATACGGCATGGGAGAGGCATATCGATCATCTCTGGCATCCGCGCATCATCCGCAGCATCCTGAGTGAACTGCCGGGGCTGAAACTGCAGCCCAAGAGCGAACAGAACCGTTTCAAGGTGAGTTATTACATCGATCCGCAAACCGCGCCGGACATGCAGCAGATCAACAGCCTGCTGCATCAGGAGGGCCAGACCGTGAATGCTGTACTTTCATTCGGACAATACCTTGATATTGTTCCGGTTCGTGCTTCCAAAGGTCTGGCGTTGCGCTGGGTAGCCGACAAACGGGATATTCCCCTGGAGCGAGTCCTTGCTGCAGGTGGTTCCGGCAGCGATGAAGACATGATGCGCGGCAACACCCTGGCCGTCGTGGTGGCCAATCGTCATTATGAAGAGCTTTCCGATCTGGAAAACGCCGAGAAGATTTTCTTTGCCACACGCCCCTGTGCTGAAGGGATTCTGGAGGCCATCGATCATTATAATTTTTTCCAGACCTGTGAGGTTGTGACAACATGAGAGACCGCCTGCTGATCTGTACCGATCTGGATCGAACCCTCATTCCCAACGGCGAGGATGCAGAATCTCCCGAGGCCCGCAAATGGTTTCATAAGTTGGCGGCCTTGCCGGAAATCGTGCTGGCCTATGTCACCGGGCGTGATCAAAGACTGGTAAGGGAGGCGGTCGAAGCATATGAACTGCCTTTGCCTGCTTTTGTGCTCGGAGATGTGGGGTCGACCATTTATGCCTGCGAAGGCTGGAGCTGGCAGCACTGGGAGGCATGGGAGGCGCACATCGCTCCCGACTGGGGAGGGCGAAGCCATGCGGAACTGGCCACTCTGCTGGCAGGATTGCCCGACCTGCAAATCCAGGAAGAGTTCAAGCAGAACACCCACAAGCTGAGCTACTATGTCAGTCTGGGCGTCGACCACAGGGAGCTGATGGATGCCATGGAGAGGCGCCTGCAGGCAGAAGGTATCCATGCCAGCCTGATCTGGAGCATTGATGAACCTGCCGATATTGGGCTGCTGGATGTCTTGCCAGCCCGTGCCACCAAGCGCCACGCCATTGAGTTCCTCATGGAAGAGCAGGGCTTCGGTCTGGCGAATACTGTCTTTGCCGGCGACAGCGGCAATGATCTGCCGGTGCTGGTCAGCCCGATTCCCGCCATTCTGGTCCACAATGCCAGCAAGGAGATCAAAAGGGAGGCGCAAGAGATGGCAAGCATGGCAGGTACGGTAGCGACGCTCTACCTTGCCCGTGGCGGCTTTCAGGGCATGAACGGCAATTATGCAGCAGGCATACTGGAAGGACTTGTCCATTATCACCCGGCCCTTACGGCCCGACTGGAGAGTGTATAAATAAATGGATAGATACGCGCTCGCATCAGCCACCTCTTCCCGGCCGATCATCTTCGGTGAAGTGCTCTTTGACCGTTTTCCGGATGGCACAGCCATTCTTGGTGGCGCGCCCTTCAATGTGGCCTGGCACCTGCAGGCATTCGGCCTGAAGCCGCTGTTTATCTCCAGCGTCGGCACTGATTCCCTGGGCGAGCAGGTTCACCATGCCATGCAGGAGTGGGGTATGGATCTATCCGGTCTGCAGACTGACAGGCATTATCCTACCGGTGTGGTCGATGTCAGCTTTCGCCAGGGTGAACCGCAGTATCACATAGTGCCCGACAGCGCCTGGGATTATATCCGTCCTGACGGACTGCCGGTCTTACCTACTGACGGACTGCTCTATCATGGCAGTCTTGCCCTGCGGCAGGTGGTTTCCCGGACAAGCTGGCAATGGCTGAAAGAGCAGACCCGTGTGCCCCGTTTCATCGATATCAATCTGCGGGAACCGTGGTGGGACCGTGAAACCATCGGCGATCTGCTGGCAGGCGTGCACTGGCTCAAGATCAATGGGGACGAGCTGGCGCAGATTGTCCCGCAGCTTAGCGACACTGAGATCCGTATCCTCCATCTCTTTGCTACCCTGCCCTTGGCCTGGTTGATCGTGACCCAGGGGGAAGCAGGTGCCCTGGCTTTCTCGGCACAGGGTGAACGTCTGCAGGTCAGACCGGAACAGGTGATGCAGGTGGTTGATACCGTCGGGGCCGGTGATGCGTTCAGCAGTGTATTGATTATGGGACTGCTGAAAGGCTGGCCCATGGAACAGACCCTGCGTTGCGCCCAGCAATTTGCCGGTGCCGTGGTCGGCCTGCGGGGCGCGACCAGCCGGGATCGTAATTTTTATCAGACATTCATTGAAAAGTGGCAGCTTACATAGAGGACAACCCATGTACGAACAAGTCTCCCATTCCCTGTTAAACGACATCCTGAGCGAACTCGACCCGGAAATTCAGGGGGATGGCTTGCGTTATTTTTATACCCGGCTGGGGGCTAATTTTTATCCCATCTATTCGCTCTTCACCATCCTTTACGGTAAACGTGACGATTTCCGGCCGCAGATACAGCGATTGGTCGAAACCATGGCCCTGCAGTATGTGCAGCGGCCTGAGTATCTGCGCCAGTCCGACCTTGAGCGGGAAAAGAACCATAACTGGTTCCTCAGTCAGGAATGGGTCGGCATGGCGCTCTATGCCGACGGTTTTGCCCGCGACCTCCCGGACCTGGTCCAGCGAGTCAACTATTTTCCGGAACTCGGCGTCAATATGGTGCATCTTATGCCGATGATGCAATGCCCGGAAGGTGCCAGTGACGGTGGCTATGCGGTTAGTGATTTTCGCCAGATCGCTCGCCGCTTCGGCAAGATGGAAGATATGCAGAAGCTGACCGGGGAACTGCGTAAGCGCAACATCCTGCTGACCCTCGATGTCGTGGTCAATCATACCTCCGACGAGCATCAATGGGCCCAGCAGGCACGGGCAGGTGACAGCCGTTATCAGGATTACTACTATATCTTTGATAATCGTGAAGTACCTGATATGTTTGAAGTCAGCATGCCGGAAATCTTCCCTGAAAATGCTCCAGGTAATTTCACCTGGGATGAGGCAATGGGCAAGTGGGTGATGACTGTTTTCAACAGTTACCAGTGGGATCTGAATTATAGCAATCCTGCTGTTTTCATTGAGATGGTCGATATCATCCTCTACTGGGCCAATCAGGGTGCCGATATCCTGCGCCTCGATGCGGTTGCTTTTCTGTGGAAAAAAATCGGCAGCATCTGTCAGAATGAGCGCGAAGCCCATTTATTACTGCAGTTGATGAAGGATTGCTGTCAGGTCACCGCCCCCGGAGTCTTGTTCATTGCCGAGGCCATCGTCGCCCCGGTGGAGATCATCAAGTATTTCGGCGAAGACGCCATCAATGCCAAGGAGTGCGAAATTGCCTATAACGCCACCTTTATGGCTCTGCTCTGGGATGCGGTGGCAACCAAAAATGCCAGATTGCTGACGCAGGGGGTCAAGAGCCTCCCCGATAAGCTGGATCGTGCCACCTGGCTGAATTACCTGCGTTGCCATGATGATATTGGGCTCGGCTTTGATGACAATGACATCCGGGCGGTGGAATATGATCCCCATGCGCACCGTCAGTTTCTGATTGACTATTATACCGGAAATTACGACACCTCCCCAGCCCGCGGCCTGCCGTTCGGCCATAATGACAAAACCGGCGACACGCGGATCTCCGGCTCGCTGGCATCCCTGGCGGGACTGGAGAGTGCCCTGGAAGCCGATGACCCTGAACGGATCGAAGTTGCCATCAAAACCATCCTGCTGCTGCATGGCATGATCATGGCTTTTGGCGGTATCCCACTGCTTTATTACGGGGATGCCATCGGCACCCTCAATGACCGCACCTATCTGGATGACCCGGCCAAGGCTAACGACAGCCGCTGGGCACACCGTGCGCGTATGGACTGGGAAAAGGCGGAATTGCGGAATACACCGGGGACAGTGGAATACCGTTTGTTCACCGCCATCAAAAAGATGATCGCCGTCCGCAAGGAAGTGGCGGCCTTTGCCGATTTTAACAACCGCGAACTACTGGATGTGGGTAACCCCCACCTCTTTGTCTTTTCACGTTTTGACTTTGCCCAGCCGAACAACCGGGTGCTGGTGGTGGCGAACTTTGACAGTGCTCCCCAGCACCTGAATTTGGAGGATGTAGGCCGGAAAGGGTATTTCCGTTATGGTTCGGTACGGGATCTCTATTCCGGGGAGCAGCCCGCCATGTTCAAAGAAGAACTGGTGATTCCGCCATACCAGTTCTACTGGCTGACGGATTAGGTGGGTGCTGTTATGAAAGTACTGTTTTCTTGAGTGGCGTCTGACAGATAACAGACAAGGGGACTTTGTAGCTTTTTTGTAAGAGGCTATCCGGAGAAACAACAGGGCAGGAACGTATCAGGATGCGTTCCTGATGCGCTCAAGTTGATCGGCCAGATCGCCCATCTCCTGCTGCCAGTATTCCCGGGTACCAAAATTGGGGGCCACTCGTGACTCCCCATCCTCGCTGAACTGGTGAGCACACCAGGCAATATAATGGATATAGCGCATGGCCCGCAGGGGTTCAATCAGCCCTAGACTGCGTTGGTCGAAATCCATGAAGGTTTCATAGCCTTCAAGAAAGAGATTGATCTCCCGCCAGGAATCTTCCTTCAAGCCGGGGAGCAGCATCCAGAAATCCTGGACCGGCGGCCCCACGGCCATGTCGTCGAAATCAATGATATAAAAGGACTTGCCGGGAAGATAGATGAGGTTGGAAAAATGGCAATCGCCATGGATACGGATCATCCGGGTCTGGGTAAAGAGAGGGGTGATCTCCCTGATCAGGGAATCCGTCAGTTCTTTGAATTCCCTGCGCATTTCCACAGGGATCAGATCGGAGGCGAGCAGGTTCTCTACCTGGGTTCGGGTGGAGCGGTCAGGTGCCATGGTGATCCGCTCTTGTGGCAGATGGGTGGCCCCGACTGCATGAACCCGGCCGATAAGGCGGCCGAGCTCCAGCCATTGCTCCTCCGAGTACTCATCATAACTGCGGCCTCCGCATTTGGGAAAACAGGCAAAAAATATCTTGCCGTATCGGCCCAGAGTCGTGCCATCCACCATCGTCAATGGGGGGATAATCGGGATCTCCAGAGCCTGAAGCTCCAAGAGGAAGGCATGTTCGTCAAGCAGTCCGTTTTTTGACCAGCGGCCTGGGCGATAAAACTTGATCACCAGGCCGGTTCTGTCCTCAAATTCCAGTTCATAGACCCGGTTGATGTAGCTGTTCAGAGGGCGGCAGAGGTTGGTGCAGTGCACGCCCAGACTCTTTTCCGCCAGGGTAATGATCACGTCCGGGGTCAGTCCGTGAAAGACATGTTTGCCGGGATCTGCTGCAAGGGTCGCTTTCAGCTCTTTCATTGTCCGGGATACCCCTTATCCATCGGTAGATTTTTCTTTTTCAGGGCTGCCACCGCCAGTTGATCGCAACGTTCATTGAGGGGGTGGCCGGCGTGTCCTTTGACCCAGTGAAAAGTGACATCCCGCTCTTCCACCAGCTCCAGCAGCTCAGCCCAGAGGTCGGGGTTAACGGCCGGTTGTTTGTCCGATTTAATCCAGCCTCGTTGCCGCCAGCCTCTGGCCCAACCCTTGCTGATGCCATTGACTACATAACTGGAGTCGGACCAGACGCTTATCGGGCGATCCTTCTGTTCCAGCGAACGCAGGGCCACAATGCAGGCCATGAGTTCCATACGATTATTGGTGGTCAGTTTGAAGCCGCCTGAGATCTCCTGCTCCTGGCCGTCAGAGACGACAATGGCACCATATCCGCCGGGACCCGGGTTATGGCTGCAGCCACCGTCTGTATAGATGTTGACCTCGCCTGCGCGGGGTGGCGGGACGACAGGTGGCACCGTCTTTGAACAGCCTTCTTTTTTTACCGGAGCATGGTTGTATTGGGGATTCTGGATCCAGGCCTCGGCTTCAGCCCTATCGGTAAAGCCTTTAAACTTAGCTCCGGCATAGCCTTTCACCTGTTTCTCTGCCTCTGGCCAGTTCTCATAAATCCCAGGCTTGATCCCAACGGCAACGGCATAAAATTTTTTTTTGGTCATGAAGAGATCCTGAAAATAAAAAAAACCGTCGGGGCAAGCATCCCGCCGGTTTTTTCCATCACCGTCAAACCATCTGTCCTTATTCTCATGAACCGATCATGGCAATAACAAAGAGTGAGATGATGACAAAAATAAAAAAGACACCTACCTTAACAGTAATTGAATGATCCTCTTCATGTGCAACTTCATGATGCTCGTCGTGTCCACTCATTTTTTTCTCCTTTTCGGTTGTTTTGAATATATTTTTTTAACACTGACAATCTTTATACTTCGATATTTGAACAATTTTATCCAGTTTTGTCGATCACTTTCTTGTTCTCGGAATAAAGGCTACCAGATCAAGTCATCCGGAATTTTATAGGCCGCATAGGGGTCGTCGGGATCATCCTCTAATTTTTGTTGTGAGGCATTGGAGAGGACAATGAGCTCTGGCTGCCATTCCCGGATCTTCTCGGCAATGGCTGAGGGTACTACGGCATAGGTGGTTTTCTCTCTGACGATGGCCAGTCTTCCCTGGCTCAATTCGTCCACCATCTCCTTGGTCGGCACAAAGATCTTTGCTATCTTGTTGTTGTCTGTGAAGCGATAAGCAATGACGCCATCTTTCAAGGGCAGACGATTGGTGGCAATGAGTTGTCTGAGCTGGGCGATCTTCTCAGCTTTTTTGGCCTCTTCCTGTTGTTTCTGGTTTGCGCTTTGGGCCAGTTTCTTTTTCTCTGCCAGGGCCTGCTGAGCACGGATCTTGTTTTCGTCCGGGGACTGGATTCGGCCTTTGTCCTGTTCTTTGGTTTTTTTATAGGTGGCCTTTTTGGCCTGAGTGGCCTGTTTCTTATCGACCAGACCCATCTTAAGAAATTGGTCCCGCAGTGACTGTGCCATGGATTGAAACTCCTTTCAAGAAAACGAAATCGCCATGGGAATGGCCTTCTGTTCAGTAATGCCAGCCCTTTGCTCCCAGAGCGGGCACTGTTTACGGATACACTCTTTGTTGTGCAGATACTGATCACAATGGAGTTCTGCCTGTGCCTGCAAGGATACGGAGAGCATTTCAGCTGAAAGCCTGGCTGTCTCGGTGAGGGCAATATAGGTCTCGCGCTGACAGCATCGGCCGCCCTTGCGGCTGGCAAGGGCCATGAGGATCCTGCCGGAAAATTCCTGGGCCAGTTGACGCGGTCCAGGCGTCAGCGGTGTTGCCGAAAAAATGGTGGCTATGCCAATGCCAATACCAATGGCCGCACCGCATGCGCCCCAGAATCCACAAACCCCGCCTGGAACATCGGCGCCACGGCTGATAGCAGTCAAGATCTCTTTGGAGCTGATGGCCCCACCACAATTGCGATAACAGGCGAGCAGGATTCCCGGTATCATGGCATGATGTTCCGGGCCGTGCATGGGAATGGACGGGTGGCTGCGGATGAGCTTGAGCAGTGTGATCAGATCCTGCTCCTTGGTGGTGGTACAGATGGATTTGATGACCTCCAATCCGTTTTCCTGATGACAGCGGTTGCAGACAAAATGCTCTTTTGCACAGCAACTATCGGCAAATCGTGTTTGTCCGCAATAATGACATGCCATTTCCCGGGGTTCAGTAAAATAGTGCAGTTCTTCCCCGCAGCACATGCAGCCGGAGTTTTGTCGGGTTGTGTCCTCTTGGGCTGCTTCCGTTGGCGTGCAGCAGGAGCCTGCGGAATCCGGGCTGGAAGGTGGGGCACAGCAGGAATTGGTCATGACCAGATTGGTGACGGCCCCTTCTTCATTGAGAATGAAAACCGAATCATCAAGCAGGGCAACGTCAGCATGAGGAACTGCGGTGCGCCGCCCTTTGACCAACAGGACACCACTCTCAGTAAAAACTGCCCCGTACGGCCCCCGGTAGACGACGGCCAGGGATGGCCTAGTGTCAAGGGTGCCAGGGATGGCGGAAGAGTGACCGACGGCCAGGGATGGTCTAGTGTCGCGGGCGCCAGGGATGGCGGAAAAACGACCGACGTCTTCGGTCCCCCGTCTTTCTTCCTCTTCTGGCCGCTGTGCCTGGTAGGTAAGAGAGAAAAAATCCATTCCCTCCACCTGACGATAAGGGAAACGTTTCACCA
>JAQVER010000051.1:0-7830 GCA_028697885.1 Desulfocapsaceae bacterium | reverse complement strand
CCAGACGGATAGCCACGAAGCCGGCTGCGGTAAGCATCGCCATCAGCTCTTCCTGCTGCATGGCGCCGCCCAGACATTCTCCGCGATAGAGAACGTTATTCTTGATGTTGGGAGGGATGACTGTGTCGGTAATGATATCAGAGATCACCATCCTGCCGCCCGGTTTCAGGACCCGGAAGATTTCCCGGTAGGTCTGGCGTTTATCAGGGCTGAGGTTGATGACACAGTTGGAGATAACAATATCGGCACACTGGTCATCAAGGGGGATCTGCTCCAGAAATCCCTTGCGAAACTCCACATTGTCATAACCAAGACGGGCTGTGACTTCTTGTTTGGAGGTGCTGGCTAGGCGGAGCATCTCATCGGTCATATCAATGCCAAAGATCTGTCCCTGTGCGCCGACGGCAGCAGCGGCCATGAAACATTCCACACCCGAACCGGAACCCAGATCCACCAGGGTCTCGCCTGGTTGCGGGTCCGCGTCCGTCACCGGGCTGCCGCAGCCGTAAGAGCGTTTTCGGGAATCCTCGGGAATAAAGACGGCCAGGCCTTGCGCCGGGGCCAGGGGGTTGACGATATCCTCATTGGCGGAGAGGGCAGCCTGGCCATAAAATTCACGCACCTGAGCATGCCCATGGTCTGAGGCCAGGGAGATCAAACAGTTGCAGTGGGTCAGGGTCACGTTGCGGCCGGCTGCCTCGGGGTCAGGGCAGTCATGACGGACATCTCCCATGCGCAGGGTTATGCCGCCACGGACCTGACCTTGTGAGGCCTTTGCCTGTTTGCTGATCAGGTGCAGGGCAATCTTGTCATAAAGCTCCATGTAGGGGTCATGGCCCATCCACTCGCCGCCAGTGAGAAAACTATGATCAGTATCCCCGCCGCCGATGATGAACTTCAGGGGATTGTCTTTATAGCTCAAGGAATCAAGCAGGGAGGCGTTGCGCAGGGTCGTCAGGACCGGGCTGGTCCGCCAGACCGTGGCCAGCCCCTCTGCCAGATCGCCGCAGGCGGTCTCTGCAAGTCCCACCAGGGCAGGTGAGGGGTAGATTTTACTGTCCGGCCCTATGGCCAGGGACTCCCAGCCACTATTCGACAGATCATGCCGG
The DNA here is from genome assembly GCA_028697885.1 of Desulfocapsaceae bacterium. Taxonomy (GTDB): domain Bacteria; phylum Desulfobacterota; class Desulfobulbia; order Desulfobulbales; family Desulfocapsaceae; genus UBA2270. The sequence goes on along the minus strand of JAQVER010000051.1, from coordinate 6,721 downwards.
GTGCCGGGAGTGGAAAAAACCTGAGCACGGATGGTTTCGATATTGTCGATGGGGAGTCCGCACTGCTCGGCCCGCTGCCAGGCCTGTTTCAGATGGGAGAAGATCTCTGCCGGGGGGACAAATTGTTCCAGGCTGCCCTTGCCGCGGATGAAGTGGTAGAGGAGATGGATGCTCGCGGCCCCGATGCTGGCAGCCAAGTCAACTAGATCGGCCAGATCCGTAACATTGGCCCGACTGATGGCAATAGAGAGGGTAAAGGGTATCCCCGCTAAATGTAGAGCTGTAAGATTGGCCAGAAGTTGCTGATAGGCGCCCTTGCCCCGTAGGCTGTCATGGGCCTGTTCCAGGCCGTCAAGGCTGACCTGCAGGTGCAGGCGATCAAACCCTTGCAGCATGTGGATATTTTTTGCCAGGAGCATGCCGTTGGTCAGAACAGCAGCATGGACCTGGGTGTTTTCGGACAAAAAGTGGGCCAGCCAGGGGAGAAAATCAGGATAGAGAAAGGGCTCACCGCCGGTGAAATAAAAAAGTTGGCAGCCAAGTTCCAGGGCCTGACGGATACCGCTGTCAAGCTGGGCATGGGGCAGAGTCCGTCTCTTGGCCGGAGAGGAGGCAAACAGGCAATGGCTGCAGCTGAGGTTGCAGCGGTCGGTCAGATGAAACCAGCACTCCTTCAGGCGCTTCAGGGTCAGTTCCTTGCCGCGTCCTGCATAGCCTTTTTGTCTGCTGATATTCAGAGTCTGGCGAAGGCGGTCCAGCTCAAGCAGGAGGTGGTGTTCATTGTTTGGGGTTTCGGCGGCCGTGTGGGGAAAGGGACGCAGATTCCGGAGGGCATCGGCGAGGCTTTCAGTACCTGCCAGTGCCTGCAGCAATTGATCACCATAAGCGGTTGGCACCAGCCAGTCCGGTGTCTCCGGCTGGAGATAAATAGGGCGGCCCTCATGTTCTATCCTTTTCCACTCTTGGGGACTGATTCCCGTGCGGGAGGGGCATGAAAGGTTTGCTCTGGTCATAGTCGTTTATTCTAGAATAGTTTTATCAGGTTGCGGGAACTAAAAATAGATTCCTTTGACTGCGGCCTCATCTCTCGCGGCCCCAGAATTTTCCTTGATGGATTCAGCCACCCGGGTGGCGCTTTTGATCATGTCATTGAGTCCGATACCTTCCCAGCCAAAGCCGTGAATGAACAGCCCCTGATGTTCTTGCATCAACTGGTCACGCCAGTTCAGCAGGGCGGGGTAGCCTGCCTCCAGCTGGGGAATTCCGCCTTTGGGGCGCAGGACCTTGGCGTAGACGGGATCTCCCTGCAGGGGAAGCAGTTGGCGCAGATCCTGCAGAGCATGGCGGATCAGGGTGGCATCGTCAAGGTCAAGCCGTTCGGGGTGTCGACGTCCGCCGACCAGGGCCTCAAGGAGGATATGGTCCCGGGGTGCTCTGGCGGGAAACATATTGGAGGAAAAGAGCGCCCCCAGGCAGAAGCGTTGTTCCTGCTCTGGAGCCAGATAGCCAAATCCCGGTGGCAGTGTCGAGCCGGGGCCAAAGCCCATGGCGATGGTTACAATCTTGGCTTCAGGGACAGAACTCTGCGGTAGGCGTGGGGCAAAGGTATGGAGCAGGTCCAAAGACGGATTGATCGGCAGGGCCAGCACCAGATTCCTGGCCTCATGGCTTCCTTGCTCTGATTCCACCACCCAGCCTGATTGGCTCTTGCCGATAGTCAGAACTCCGCAGTTCAGCAGGATGTCACGACCTGCTTGCCGCGATTCTGCCAATCTTTCCGGGAGACGACCCATGCCGCCGGGAAAACTGGTCATGGCGGGCAGCCCCTTCTTTTTTCCGCCCGTGCTGGTTTTATCTTGTCTTGCCTGTTTCATCTTGGCAAACAGGCCGCGAAGCACCGACCCATGGGTCATCTCCAGGCGGCGCACCCCCGGCATGACCCCGTCGATGACCAGCCGGTTGAAGTCGCCGGCGTAGGTGCCGGTGAAGACTGCGTCAACATAGGGCAGCAACGCTGGCCCAAAGCGGTGTTCCACCCATTGCGCCACCGTTGGCTCTCCTGCAAGGGGCTTTTTGAAGAGTTCAGCCAAGACCCGCAGCTTGGCCAGCGGTGAGATCAAGGGAGCCAAGATGATCTTTGGCGGGCTCTGCGGAATACAGCGCAGGGCGCCATTCATGCAGACATAGCGGACAAATTTACTGAGTGGTGCCTTCACGCATTCCCGGTCAAGGCCGGTTTCCTGCAAGAGCAGCTGACTCTCCGGGCAATTGTCGAGAAACCCGTGGGGGCCGTTTTCAGCCAGAAAACCATTCTCGGCATGGCTCCAGATGACCCCGCCTGCTCTGTCAGATTTTTCCAGGATAAGGGTCTGCTGCCCGGGGCAGAGCTGCTGCAGTTTATGGGCCACGGTCAGGCCCGAGAGTCCGCCGCCGATGATAAGGGTATCCATGGTTTTCGTGAGCAGCTGTGAAAGAGTGAATAGGGAAGAAATCTTGACACTTTGGCTTCGATGTTTATCATTTTGGCCGAATTCAGGTAAAAAAGCAATGGAATAGGATGATGACGGCTGTCTCCTTGTGTTGCTTTTTTGTCATCCTTGGTTCGCGCGAACACTGGAGTATCGCTGTTCCGCACCATAATCAGAGAAATCAGAGAAAAAGAGGTATCTTTAATGACCAGTCAGACCACAACCCATGAATTTCAGGCCGAGACTAAAAAACTTCTCGATATCGTCATTCATTCACTTTATACCGAGCGCGATATCTTTGTCCGGGAGTTGATCTCCAATGCCTCGGATGCCCTGGAAAAATTCCGGCACGAGAGCCTTACCGCAGGCGATGTCTTTGATTCCCATATGCCCCTTGAGATCACCATTGATCTTGATGAAGAAAAGCATCTCATGACCATTACCGATACCGGTATCGGCATGAGCAGGTCCGAACTGGAGGCCAACCTGGGTACCATTGCCCACTCTGGTTCCAGCACCTTCATGACCGGTCTGGCCGAGGCGGCCAAGAAGGATGTGAGCCTGATCGGTCAGTTCGGGGTGGGCTTTTATGCCGCTTTTATGGCCGCCTCCAAGGTTCGGGTGCAGAGCCGCTCCTGGGACGGATCGGAAGGGCATGAGTGGGTCTCCGATGGCACCGGCAGCTATACCATCAGCGAGTTGCCGGGACTGCATCGGGGTACTAGGATCATCATGGAGCTGAAGGATGATGCCCATGACTATGCCATGAAATGGAAGGTGGAGAAGATTATTAAGCAATACTCATCTTTTGTGCCTTTTCCGATCAAGCTGGCCGGGGAGACCGTGAATACGGTATCCGCCCTGTGGACCCGCAGCAAGAACGAGATCACCGAGCAGGAGTATACGGATTTCTATAAGTTTATCGGTACGGCCCATGACGAGCCCCTTTATCGCCTCCATTTTTCCGCTGATGCGCCGCTGGCCATCAATGCGCTGCTCTTTGTGCCCAAAGAGAATTTTGAGATCATGGGTTTTGGCCGTGTTGATTCCGGGGTCAATCTCTATTGTCAGCGGATTCTCATCGATCAGCATTCGGAGAATGTTCTGCCTGAGTGGCTTCGATTCCTCAAAGGCGTAGTGGACAGCGAGGACCTGCCCCTCAATATCTCCCGCCAGTCGCTGCAGGATAATGCTCTGCTGGCCAAATTGCGCAAAGTCATCACCAAGCGTTTTCTTAAATTCCTGGATGAGCAGGCCCAGGAGGATCCAGAGGCCTACCTTGTCTTCTGGAATACCTTCGGCATTTATCTGAAAGAAGGCATTACCTCTGATTATGAGTTTCAGAAAGAGCTGGGTAAGCTGGTTCGTTTTGAGTCTTCCCGCTCGGAAGAGGGAAAACCGACCTCTCTTGCCGCCTATGTGGAGCGAATGAAAGAGGGGCAGGAGGCCATTTATTACATTAATGGCCCCAGTCGTGAGGCCATTGAGGCCGGGCCGTATGTGGAGATGTTCACCCGCAAGGATATCGAGATCCTCTACACCATGGAGCCCATTGATGACTTTGTGCTCAACCATCTGGCCGAGTTTGATGGTAAAAAATTGCTTTCTGCCGACCGGGCCGATCTGGATCTGGGCACCGGGGATGCGTCTGAGGGCAAGGAGGAGTCTGCCAAACCGGAGACAGAGCAGCTGGAACAGGGCGCCAAAGCGGTTTTGATCAGTTGGTTGAAAGAGACTCTGGGCGACAAGGTTGCCGATGTGGTTGAATCCAAACGTCTGGTTGATGCTCCGGCCATGATTGTCAATCCCGATGGTTATATGACCTCCTCTATGGAGCGGATTATGGCCGCCAGTCGCAGGGAAAAAGGGCAGGCGCCGGCAAGCAGTAAGAAGAACCTGGAGATCAACACTGCCAATCCACTGATTAAGCAGTTGGCTGAGTTGCAGAAGAGCGATCAATCTTTTGCTGCAGAGGTGGCTGCCCAGATCTACGATAATGCCATGATCCAGGCCGGACTGGTGGTTGATCCTCTGGCCATGGTGGAGCGGAATTATAAGATCCTGAACCGCGCCGTCGGCGGAGTATGACATAACTGTTGAAAAAAGGTGATTGCTCAGGTAGATAGTCTATAGACGGTAGCTGACAGTCTAATAAACTATAGTCTCAACTACCTGAGTAGTTACCTGCTTTTTACTCGTTTCCCCTTTTTTAACGGAGAGAATGTAATGTCCACCTCCATACTGTTAGTCTCTATGCGTCGTTTTGCTGTTTTGTCGATCAGCGTCTTACTCCTTTTGGTCATGTCTGGTTGTCATAATCATCCTGTACGTCATCTGGCGTCGGATGTCGGTCTGATCAAGGCTGGCGAAACCACTCGTCAGGAGGTGATCGCCCTGTTGGGAGATCCGGATTCCACACGGATGGTCTCTGCCACCACTGAAGAATGGACTTACTATGATGAAGACAAATCCCTGTTGCAGCAGACACCTCTGATGGGCAGGGATTTTTCCTCCAAAGGATACAATACGGTTGTGCTGCTCCTGAATGGTGATATTGTTACTGCTGCCCGTTATGGCGCCTATGATAAGGATGAGTTTGACTGGCAGGATGATTATCGCTGGCAGAAGATTGATCAGAAAGCTGAGGAAAAGACTGACCAGTGACAGATAGTTTTGAGACTATTCGCCAGCGGATGGTGCAGGAACAACTCATCTGCCGCGGTATTTATGACCCACGGGTACTGGCGGTCATGGCTGAGGTGCCGCGCCATCTCTTTGTGGATGATGCCATGCAGGCCAATGCCTATGGCGATCATCCCTTGCCCATTGTGGATGGACAGACCATTTCCCAACCTTTTATTGTGGCCTACATGACCCAGGCCCTGCAGTTGACAGGAACGGAGAGTGTCCTGGAAATCGGGACAGGGTCAGGGTATCAATCGGTTATCCTTTCCCGGCTCTGTGCTAAGGTCTATACGGTTGAACGGCACAACAACCTGCTTTCCGGGGCTCGTCGACTCTTTGACCGTCTTCGCTGTTATAATATCCAATCAAAACTTGATGATGGTACTCTGGGCTGGCCGGATCATGCTCCTTATGACGCCATTATGGTGACGGCCGGAGGTCCTGAAATTCCAGAGCCATTGGTCGCCCAGCTGGTAGATCCCGGCAGGATGGTGATTCCCGTTGGTGACCAGGACGTGCAGGAATTGCAACTCGTCACCAAGAAAGATGGCGTGGTTCAGGTGGAACTCCTGGATCGGGTCCGCTTTGTCAATCTGATCGGGGAGTATGGCTGGGAAAAGTGAGCAGAAAAGTATCGCCCTCCCCATGAGTCTTATCTCCTTGAATTATTTCCTCTGAGCTTTTGCTCACTCAGATCTTGTCGAAGGATTGAAAGTGGCTCACGCCACTCCTTACTACTCACCATTCACGACTCATTCTTCCCCTCTTACAAAATACTGCAGCTTTCCAGGTCGGCACTACCACCAGCACTGACCTTGTTGTAGAGGTCCCATAGGTGTTCATCCACCCGTTTTTGGCGCGCACTGGCCTCTGCTTTTAAAAACCGGCGGCTGGCACGTGGTCCGGCGTTGTATGTTGCATAGGCGGCGCGGGCAGCAAGGTGGGGATTGTTCTTCTCTCTGGCTATTTGAATGCCATACTGTTGAAAGTAGCGCATCATGATCTGATTTCCTGCCTGGATATTGTAGGTCACATCTCTCTGCAGTCGTTCTATGTCGTAAAACCCCCGCCAGACATGTTGATTGATTTGCATGATGCCAATCCCGCCCGCAGGAGATCGCAGTGCTACGATTTTGTCATCTTTGCGAGTGTATTGTTTCCAACAGCTTTCAATCATGGCGGTGGCAGGGATCAGATCTTGGTAGATCGGTGCATAGCGAGGATCGAGGTTGGCCTTTTTTACCTGCCTGAGGGCAGATGTCGTTAGGAGTTTCTCGATAATTTGTTTGTATTCATCAAGCTCATTCGAGTTTGGTACCCAGTAATCAAGACGATTGTTCCGCTTGGTAAAGGTCGGTGCCGGCGACTCCGCGGCAGAGGCGACTCCCACCAGAAAATCAAGAAAGTGGTGTCCTGTAGTTGAACTCTGCGGTGCCTCAGGCGGAAACTCAGCTGGTGGGTTCTGCTGCGGTGCCTCAGGCGGAAACTCAGCTGGTGGGTTCTGCTGCGGTGCCTCAGGCGGAAATTCAGCTGGTGGGTTCTGCTGCGGTGCCTCAGGCGGAAACTCA
>JAQVER010000136.1 GCA_028697885.1 Desulfocapsaceae bacterium | reverse complement strand
GTTTTAGATTAAAAACAGCTCAAATAAGCCATCTTCATTGCCCATCCCAACCCAAACCCTGCGGGAATAAAAAGAGACCAGCCTCGAAAGTAAGACTGGTCTGGTTATTACTTTGAACTTATGGCGGGCTACATCAGTCTAGAACTTGTAACTATAGGGCATTGTAAGGCTTTTTCGGGGTTATGTCCAGAATAGAAATTCGAGGAGATTAGATCGCAATTTTGAAGGCCAAATGAGACAAATGAGACACAAAACAGCCCTTGTCTCATTTTAACAAACAAGACAGTAGACTGTCTCAAAAAAGAGGGTCTGATTTAAAATAAACCAGACCCGAATATGTTCTTTGACATGGTTAGTGTTCTGTAATTTCCAACTTGATACTGTGCTCCTTTACTACGAGTTTAGCGGCGCCTCCTATTGGGAAAGTGAACATTGGAGAAGTATGGCCGAAATCTAGATTGGCTACAACTGGAATATGATCCATCTCCTTTTTCGTTCTCACCATCTTTCTTATTTTCTCTTCCGTCATACCGCTTGCCTTTTGAAATCTGCCAATAATAACCCCCTTAACTTCAGAAAATTCTGGCTGATGAAGCAACGACTGGAGGTTTCTATCAAAATGATTTAGCGTTGACTCTTCATCATCCTCAAGGAATAGAATCGCGCCACGAATGCTTGGCATAAATTCAGTTCCCAGCAAAAGGTTCAGTGTGCATAAATTACCTCCAATTATCTTTCCTCCGGCTTCGCCGCTGTTCAGAATTAGCCCACTATCATTCTTAAAAAACTCACGCTTCGTTTGATCTAGATACCAGGCATCGTCGCTCCACTGCTTTGATGCCTCTACCACAAAAGAATTTCTTTTAAATAAGCAATTTATGAAGTAATTAATAGTGTATTCATTTGCTTGCTTCATCGCAAAGTTTGCGAACGCAGGTCCTGAATACGTCACCATTCCAGTTTTTTCATATATTGCCAAGCTCAAAGCAGTGATATCTGAATATCCACACAAAATCTTGGGATTATTTTTGATCAATTCATAATCAAGATAGCTAAGCAACTGATTGACGTTATATCCGCCAATCGCCGCTAATATCATCTTCACACTCTTGTCTGAAAATGCCTCATGTAAATCTTCAACCCTGGATGTGACAGAAGAAGATTTAGAATCATCCATTTCACCAGCATTTTTAGAGAAAGACACTTTTAGTCCTAACTGCTCTAATTTCTTTCTTGCTAAGTCTCTGTTTTCTTGAGAAATTATCCCAAGGCTACAGGAAGGTGCAACTATGCGGACTTCATCGCCTGGATGTAATTTTTGTGGAATCATGTTTATATCCTCCTTAATTAACTGAGTTATTTATAGCCAAAAATCCTTGTTCACCAAACCTTTATTTCGCAGAAATTCTTTAGTTGCTTTTTAGTATACTGTGCTGGATTATTTCAAAGAATCGTCAAGGCCGATTAATACTTTGAATAGATTTCCATTGTGCCTTATTTTACAATAATTGTACAGTTCTTAGTAGTTTTCAAATTTTAATATAAGATGTATAGTTAACAGTCAAGGGTTACACTTTCCAGGTATTTTTCCTGAGGAGTAAGTCCGTTAAGAGTTAGATGTATCCTTTCAAAATTGTAAAATTGTAACCATTCATAAGGAGTCTTCCAAATACGCAAGGGGTTATGATAAAACTCATCATCAATGGTTTTGTGTACTCGTTCTACTTGAGCATTCCAATAAGGCGATGATTTGGGAATAAAGTAGTGCGGGATATTGATTTTCTTTTTGCCTAACCACTTATGAAAGCAACCTCGAAACTCGCTACCGTTATCAGTCTGCACGGATAGTATCTTAAAACTAAAATATTTCTCCGCTCGTCTAAAAGCGACAATAGCATTTTTGCTCTCTTTGGTAGGAAATATCGTAAAATGATACTTCTCGGTAAAGGGATCAAAAACAGAAAACTGTTAATGTCTAATTCCGCTTTGATAGACATACTTTACATCCATTTGCACACCTTCGCCTGGTTTTTTCACTGTTAAATGGTATTTTAGCGGTTCATACCAGGGAAGTTTTTTCTGGGGACGTCTGATCAGTTTTCTTTTTCGGTAGTAGCGGTAAATGATGGTGGTGGAAATGTCCAGGTCCAGCTTTTTCTTAAGGAATAGTCGCATTTTCATTGGTCCGTAGTTGGTTTTTAGTTTCTGTTCCTCGATAAACTTCCTGATCTCCCAGGTTAATTTCAAATTCGGCTGGTTCTTAATCGGCGTGTAAGTGTTACCACTCTTCCCGAAATCCCGCTTTCTCCACTTGTAGTAGCACTTTCTGGAAATCCCGAATATCTGACAGATTTCCTTGACCGGACGATGATAGTAATCGACCTGGCGATACCACTTAATCCGCTCTGCTCGGTCATATTTGGCACTTGGCATATACATATTGATAATAGTTAACAGGTGTTACCCCTAACTATACCAAGTGTTACCTTATGGTGTTAACTGTACATAAGATTGGAACAACCAATAGAATAATGTATACTAAATATCATATCGGGTTATCTAAAAATATTTGGTGAGATTAATAATTTTTAAATTTTTTTATGAAAAATATTGATAATTGTCCTTTTTGCAGTCTAGGTAATCGAGTTATCAAAGAGAATAAATTCGCAAACTTGTTTCTGAGTAACCCAAGAAAAGTACCCGGACATTTTTTGGTTACACCTAAGAGGCACATTGAGAAGCCCTGGGAAATGACTGTGCAAGAGGCGCAGGCAGTTTTTGAATTGGTGCTTTTTGTTCAAAAACGACTGGTTAAACATATTAGCAAAGGAAGTGACGTTCTACAACATTATCGTCCTTTTATGAAGCAAGATCATATAAAAGTAAATCACATTCACTATCACATATTACCAAGAGATTTTAATGACAAAATTTACCAGGTGGTTGAGAAGTATGAGACAGAAGATTTTTTTGAAGAATTAACTGCTACTGAATCGGATGAAATGGCTGCGATTTTACTTTAGTGTATTTTTCATAAGTAGTTAGAGATTTTTTGAAACGGCGCTCATCATTTTTAATGATGTCTCTTTCTTTACTCTTAGATAAATAGCTTCGGCATTAAGCCCTGACATCTTCCTGAGATAATGTGGATCACCACACTTATAAAAAGCCTCGTCTTTGACGGCTATTTTTTTGGCTCCCAAATATGCAAGAGCATCACCTAGTCCGCCAATTTCGCTATGCTCTTCAATAACATATAAGTTAGCATGGTCTCGCATTAGCTCTTCAAAAAACTTTTTATCTAAAGGTTTTATGGTTGGAGAAGATATTATGGAAACATTAAAACCATCCTTCTTAAGTAAATCTCTGGCCTTCGCTACTTCATCAATAATATTACCATGAGTAATAAGGGCAATATCTTTTTCTTTTTCCAAGTAATAGGCCTGACCAATTTTTAAGTTTAATTTTTTGGAAAAACATTGCTCACCATTTTTACCTAGTCGAAAATAGACAGGGTGTGGATAAGTCAAACTCTGATCCAGTAAAACTTCTAACTCAGTTGGGTCAATGGGCGAAACTATCGTCAGCCCAGGTATAGCACGTAAACAACCAATATCTTCGTTTGAATAGTGGGAGTGGCCCGCCTGACCATAGGAGAATCCCGATCCTGTACCCACCATCACAACAGGCACATCATGGTAACAGATATCTTCTCGAATGTGCTCAAAGCACTTATTAGCAAGAAATTTTGATATAGAATAAATGAAAACTTTTTTCCCAGCCATAGCCAATCCAGCAGCCACACCAACCATTGTATTTTCTGCTATTCCAGCATTAAAAAACTTTTCCGGATATTTTTTTCTAAAATCATCAAAAACAGAATAACCCAGATCAGCAGAAAGAATTGTAAAATCTTCTCCTTTGTCAGCATATTGAGTAATTTTTTTAGAAAATGTATTCCTCATTTTAATTCATCTAATGCTTGATTTAGCTGATTTGGGTCCGGAGTTTTATAGTGCCATTCAAATTTATTTTCCATATATGATACACCTTTTCCTTTTATTGTATGTGCCAATAAAACACGAGGTGCAATTAGATCCTCGCTAAGAGCCGCTTGTATTTCTTTGAAATTATGTCCGTTTATTTCACGCACATCCAAAGCTGTTCCTTTGAGCATTTGGAATAACTTTTTGTGAGAAAATAATGAATCGCATGTATCTGAAAAACCTTGATAATTATTAGCGTCGATAATAATAATCAGATTTTTGAAAAGATTTCTAGCAATAAATATCAAGGCTTCCCAAATAGAACCTTCCTGGCACTCGCCATCACCCAATAAGCAATAAATTATCCCTGGCTTTTTGTCCATGCTATTAGCCCAAGCAAGACCGGAAGCAATTGCCAGTCCATGTCCCAAGGACCCAGTAGAAACTTCTACACCATTAACCACATGGTTAGGATGAGCTATAAAATGGCTATCGTTCGAATGATAAGATGCATATTCTTCATCATTAATAATTCCTCTGTCATGAAGAACTGTATATAATCCAGCAACTGCGTGTCCTTTGCTTAGAATAAACTTATCTATTTTATGATCCATCTTCTCATAAAAAAGATAAGTAACAATATCAACCATCGAAAAGACACAACCTATGTGAGAGGAGTGTGCTTTAGTCATACTTTGAAGACAAGTTCGCCGTATCACTTTTGCTTTTTCCATTAAGTAATTTTCATTCATAGTTCTGAAATAGCTCTCTTATAATCATCATATGTTCCAATGTCATAGTATTTTCCTTTTGCAATCGGGTAGGCCTTGCATTTTTTTCTCCGAGCCAACATGGCATCAAAAACATCACCCAATGCCATTTCTTTATTAGTTGGTGGTGTTTTTTTAATATGTTCGCGAAGCATTTTTGTAAAACATGGTTCCCAAATTGCAAGTCCCCACATCATTGAGGCATCCGTATTCGCAGGTTTGTCTTCATGATAAATAATATTTGAATCATTGTCAGTTTTTATCATGCCGAACTTATGAGATTTATCGGTGGGAAATAATCCCAGAGAAATGTCGGCGTTACCATGATTATGTTGCTGAACCAGCTGCTTAATACAATCTCGAGGCAAGATAATCGTATCTGGCATACCAATTATTACAGTCGAAGATTTAATCCATTCATAAGCAAGATCGATTGAATGTGCCATAGAGATAGGATTTTGAATAATATATGAAATATTGACCCCATACATACATCCGTCAAGATGTAGTCCCGTTAACTTATGTTTAGTAGGATTGGTTATGATTATTATATGCTTTACCCCGGCTTCTACCATGGCCTCAATAATATATTGGCTAACCACTTTTGGCCGATCCTCTATTTTACCATTTATTGTTACAGGCTGAGTCCCAACCGGAAGAAGCTCTTTACCGCCATTGTACGGGAAGAGACGTGTGCCAGAACCAGCGGCAGGTATTATTCCTATTAATTTTTTCATAGTTTTGTCCAAAAAAAATCTTGATCTATTTGCCTTGTTTCAAGCAGATAATTGATTTGATCAAGGCGTGTATACGTGTTTAGACTCAAATCTTCACCGGAAAGTTCAATCTTTCTAAAAAATTCAAGCATATGGAGAATTTCTTTTTTCATATCCTTATTGCAGTTTATTCCAAGATTATTCAGCTTATTAGAATCAATTTGATATGATCTCTTGTCAGTATTTTTATTATCGACAGAAATATCACAACCTGTTATCTTTTGAATTACATGAGCAATATCTATTACTTTGTAATTTCCTTTTTCGCCATTTCCCACATTAACAACCAAGCCAGACATTACAGAAACGGGTAATTTGAGAATTGCAATAAATGCATCACAAACATCTTCTATATGAACGAAAGGACGCCAAGCCCCTCCATCACTTTTAAGTTCTATAATATTTTTTGCCACTGCCGTACCGCACAAATAATTTATTACTAAGTCAAACCGCATCCGTGGCGAAAGCCCATAAACTGTGGAATTTCTTAAACAAGCTATGCTAAATTTATCATCATTTAATGACAATAAGTGCTTTTCCATTAATATCTTGCATTCCGCATATGGAGTTAAAGGGGAAAGTTCCGACTTCTCGGTCATAAGTTCGTCAGAGCTAAATCCATATACAGATGCCGAAGAAGAATAAATAAATTTTTCTACTTCCGCTTCTTTGCATAATGAGGCAAAGCGCGCCAAGCCATCATAATTGATTTTCTTGGTTGCGGCAGGATAATTTTGACTTAAAGGATCATTTAAGTCAGATAAACATATCACGGCCTTAAATTCTTTTATGTCATCGACAGTAACAAGGCGTATATCCTTGGTAATTGTCTTGGGAAGATTCCACTGCGGAGAATAAAGATAAGATCCTCTATAATATCCCGTATCATATCCAGTAACCCTAAAACTATCTTGTAACTTTTTGCAAAGCAAAGAGCCTATATATCCATCTGAACCTACAACTAAGATATTATCACGCATATTATTTTATTAATCTTACCAGCTAACGATTCCCTGAAGGATAAGCTCCTCAGTGAGATTAGGAACCTGGGCTAATTGTTGTTCAACTATGGGTCTTACTTTGTCCTCAAGATCAGCTGATTCTTCTACATCTAACGATGCAAGCACGTATGCAGGATCTTCTAATGGGCGATCTCTGAATGTAACTATTGTTACATCGCACCAATTGCCTGTGGCTTTGTGAATAGCTTCTGAAATACGAGTTGCTGCCACGCCATACAGCTTACCTGTATTATCAATTGGGCTTT
>JAQVER010000050.1:3285-30582 GCA_028697885.1 Desulfocapsaceae bacterium | reverse complement strand
TATAGATTTTGTACATGGCAACACCGGATATCGCCGTCTCCATGGCGGTGGCATCAATCAACCTCTGGCCCGGGCTGCCGGTGTGAAACCAGGCTGGCGGCCAAGCATTGTCGATGCCACCGCCGGACTTGGCATTGACGGCTTTATCCTGGCCAGCCTTGGCTGCAAGGTCACCATGATCGAACGATCTCCTGTGCTCCGGGCGCTGTTGAACGACGGACTGCAACGGGCGATAAGCCATCCGGCAACCAGGGATATCGTCGTCCAACGCCTCGAGCTTCTCATCGGTAATTCCCGTGAAATCATCACCACTCTTCCCGAGCAACCCGCCACCATCTACCTGGACCCCATGTACCCCCATCGCCACAAATCCGCCCTCAATAAAAAAGAGATGCGGATCATCCGCGCCCTCGTAGGCGATGACCAGGATGCGGCAGCCCTTCTCGAGAGCGCACTCGAGATTGCCACCAACCGGGTGGTGGTTAAACGCCCTAAAGGCGCCCCTGAACTCAACGCCAGACGTCCATCTCACGTCGTGGAGATGAAAAACAGCCGCTTTGATGTGTACCTGACCGGACTCTCAAAATAATATAAAAAAATCTGCCGTCCTACTTTAATCTTTCCACTTATACTCTTATAAAAAGTAATCAAGAGGATGGCTAAGCTGAAAGGCTCAAAGACAAGGCGCGCTAATCCTGAGGAATGAGGCGGTGGTACTTACGGGTACGGCGCAGTGACGACAGATGCAGCGCCACGCCGTATCTGAGCCTATTGGCAACGCCATCATTTATGATATTTCTCTCCGGCCTTGATGGTATAGGCACGATACAACTGCTCCAGAAGAAAAAGCCGCGTCATGTCATGGGTAAAGGTCATTTTGGACAAGGAGAGCAGGAGATCAGCCTGGGCCACCATTCCCTTTGAATGACCAAGAGGCCCGCCAATAAGCAGACTCACCTGTTTAACCCCTTGTTGTTCCCACTGCCCAATCTGTTCAGCCAGACCTTCCGAGGTAAACTGGCGGCCACGGAAATCAAGGATCACCTTTAAGGCCCCGGCTGGGACATGACTGAGGAGAAGGCGGCCATCTTCTTCCTTCTCCTGCTCTTCATTCCATTGGGATTTTTTCTTGTGCTGGATGCATTTTACCGAGACTTTTGTATAATGTTGCAGCCTTTTGGTAAACTCGGCAATTCCCTCTGCCAGATAGGAATCCTTGGTCTTTCCCAGAAGCAGCAGCTCAAGTTTCATGACTCACGTCCAGCCAGCATTTTCAGCATTTAACGGTTCCCTGTGCTTCGGTTATCTTCCTGAGAATACGGCAGAATTCCTCATACGAAATTTGCTGATTCATACCAGGGCACGATTCTTTGATAGTTGCAAAATTGTTTTCATCGGTAAGCAACGCGGGATGCAACGGCCACTGTCCGCAACGCCAGGGACGGCCGGTATGGACAGTGCAGCCATTATCATAGAAGATGCAATGACCATCCACAATTTTCATCTGGGTGACATTACCAGTCACCCGCCAAAATTTTTCCCGCACTTCGTCTTCACTTAAGCCCAGGGCCTGAACCATGCGCTGCCGATCGTTCTCGTCAAGGGAGACGGTTGTCTCGCCCTGACAGCAATAGCCACAACGCTGACATTCAAATATCTGTTTCATCTCATCCATTTTTTATCCTGCTGCCCCTCCGGGCTCTTCAATCTGTAAAGTGTACTTGTTAACTCGAGATCCCCTTAGGCATTCCCCACCACATCATCGTAGGTGGAAATATCTATTCCGTACAACAATGCCGCCCGCTGCCATTTTTCTTCATCGGGAATATCAAAGACAATGGCATCATCCGCCGGAACAACCAACCAACCTTCAGCCATCAATTCCTGTTCCAACTGGCCTGGTCCCCAGCCGGCATACCCCAGAAGAAAAAGATATTTCTCCGGCCCCTGCTCCCGGGCAATATCTTCAAGGAGTCTGGCCTCGCGACTCAAGGAAATCGTTGAGCTGACCGCTAGCTGCTGCTCAGCCACATAATCAGAACTAAACAGGATACAGGCAGTCATCGGCTCAACCGGCCCTCCATTATAGACTGGCGGCAATTTTTTCCCAGGCACTGAAAGATTAGCGCCCCTCAATATTTCATCCATGGTCAGGAATGGATTCGGCTGATTGATCACCAAAGCCATTGTTCCCTCATGGCTATGAGCACAGATATAAAGGACCTGCTCACTGAAGCGCGGATCAGGCATCCGGGGAGTGGAGATGAGAAACGAACCGGTTAAGCTGTCAATTATGGCATTATTCTCTGGAT
Organism: Desulfocapsaceae bacterium; assembly: GCA_028697885.1. Taxonomy (GTDB): domain Bacteria; phylum Desulfobacterota; class Desulfobulbia; order Desulfobulbales; family Desulfocapsaceae; genus UBA2270. The sequence goes on along the minus strand of JAQVER010000050.1, from coordinate 28,270 downwards.
TCATTACTGTTCAATTCTTCCCATTCGATGTATTATAAAAAAAAATAAAAAAAATTCAGGTGTTGTTTTGCAAAAGCTATCGTTATTCAAAGAGCAAAATCAGCACCAGAAACCGGTAGTTCTTCACTCTCCCATAGGACTTTCCTCGAGGCGTCCTCGTTGAAAAGAGAAAGACTATTGTACAACAATTCTACAACACTTGCACATTACCCCAAATCTTAGCCAATTACACCTGACATCCAAAAAAATCTATTATGAGCGAAAGAAAAGAACAGCTTGATAAAATAATCAACGCAACCCACCATGACCCTTTCCAATTTCTGGGCGTTCACTTTTCAGGGCCTGAAGAACAGACGGTTATCATTCGTACTTTTCAGCCTCATGCCTCCTCCGTTACCCTGCTTACCGAGACTTTTTCCTTGCCCATGAAAAAGACCTGTGATGAGGGTCTCTACGAGCTTGAGCTGGAACGAGCTGCTTTTAAAGACATCGATCTTGATCCCTACAATTACCAGTTCAATATCACCTATTTTGACGGTACCGTGCACACTGTCAACGATCCCTATCGTTTCCTGCCGGCACTGGACGAGCAGGACCGCTATCTCTTTAATTTTGGCACCCATTATGAACTCTACAATCACATGGGCGCCCATGTGACTACTCGTTCAGGGATTGCCGGCACCATCTTCCGAGTCTGGGCCCCTTCTGCCGCCCGGGTCTCTGTCCTTGGGAATTTCAATGGCTGGGACGGACGGGTACACTCCATGCGCAGCCTGGGAGGTTCCGGAATATGGGAGCTCTTCCTGCCGGGCATTGGTGAAAACGAGCTCTATAAATTTGAGATCCGCACCCAGCAGGGGGCCATCCTGGAGAAGAATGACCCCTTTCAGTTCTACGGAGAACTGCGCCCTAAGACCGCCTCCATTGTCCGTCCCTTGAATCACTACACATGGGAGGACCAGCAATGGCAGCAGGATAGAAACGCCACTTCACCCTATGACCAGCCCATGGCCATCTATGAGGCTCATCCGGGCTCCTGGCAACGCGACCCGGCAGATCCTGAACGTTTTCTCACCTTCAGGGAACTGGCCGACAAGCTCATCCCTTATGTCCAAAAGCTGGGGTTCACCCATATTGAATTGATGCCGGTGATGGAACACCCGCTGGATGAGTCCTGGGGGTATCAGGTGACAGGCCCCTTCAGTATGACCAGTCGGTACGGGACGCCGGAAGACTTCATGTACTTTGTTGACCAGTGTCACCAAAACAAAATCGGGGTGATTCTCGACTGGGTACCGGCCCATTTTCCCAAAGACGAGCACAGCCTGGGCCGCTTTGACGGCACCGCCTTGTTTGAACACGAAGATCCACGAAAAGGTGAACAGCAGGAATGGGGAACCTTCATCTACAACTATGGCCGCCGTGAGGTAAGCAATTTCCTGATCGCCAATGCCCTCTTCTGGTTGGACAAATACCACATTGACGGACTTCGGGTCGATGCCGTGGCCTCCATGCTCTATCTTGATTATTCACGCAAAGAAGGGGAATGGATTCCCAATGCCTATGGAGGTAGAGAGAATCTCGAGGCCATTGAGTTTATCCGTCATCTCAACTCCATCATTTATGATCGCCACCCTAACACCCTGATGATAGCGGAAGAATCCACCAGTTTTTACGGTGTTTCAAAAGCAGCGGATATCGGCGGTCTTGGTTTCGGCTTCAAATGGAATATGGGCTGGATGAACGATATTCTCAGTTATTTTGCCAAGGATCCCCTGTACAGGAAATTCCACCATAACACCCTCACCTTCTCCATCATCTATGCTTTTTCTGAGAATTTCATCCTCCCCCTGTCCCACGATGAAGTAGTGCATGGCAAACGGTCGCTTCTCGATAAAATGCCGGGGGATTTATGGCAGAAGTTTGCTAATCTGCGCCTGCTCTTCCTCACCATGTGGATGCATCCAGGAAAGAAACTGCTCTTTATGGGCAGTGAATTCGGACAATGGACGGAATGGAACTGTAAACAAAGCCTGGATTTCCATCTTCTGGACGAGAATCCACTCCATTTCCAGATGCTCACCTTCGTGACTGAGCTGAACCGTTTCTATAAGGACAATCCCAGTTTGTGGCAACTGGATTTCAGCCCGGAAGGATTTCAATGGCTTGATCTCGAAGATCGGCAGAATTCTATTATTTCCTATGTCCGTTATGCCAAAGACCGTTCCGATCATCTGGTCTGTCTGTTGAATTATACCCCGCAGACCCATTTTGACTACAAACTTGGCCTGCCATCCGGCAGCGAGTATGAAGTGATCTTCTGCTCAGACAGCAGCAGATATGGCGGCAGCAACGTCAGTGATAAGACCCGTTACCAAACCATTGCCGAGCAATATGCCCAGGCGCCATTCCATACACGAATCACAGTGCCGCCCCTGGGTGGCGTGATTTTACGACCTGTTCACAAATCTTAGGAGATACCCTATCATGTCTGCCCAAACCCCGACCCAACGCCCCGGTGACAAAATGAAGAAGGCTATCTGCGCCTTTTCTGAACTTATCCGGGAACATCCTGATAAGAGCCGGGTTTCCCTGCTGCATCAGGTCGAGATTCAATTTGATCTCTCACCCAAAGAATGTGAATTTCTCGACAATAAACTGACTGAATGTCAGAATGAAAAATAAGCATAGTTAACGAAGCACAAAGGAGAGTCAAAGATGGATGCCTACCATCAACTTATCGCCACCATTGCCCTGATCATGGGTACCACCTGGGCCGCCGGAATCAATCTCTATGCCACCATTGGCGTCCTTGGTTTCCTGGGACTGACCGGCAACATTGTGCTGCCGGAGCAGCTGCTCGTTTTACAGAATCCCTTGGTGATTGGCGCCGCAGGTCTGATGTATGTAGTGGAATTCTTTGCCGACAAAACCCCGGGAGTGGATACCGGCTGGGACGTCATTCATACCTTTATCCGAATTCCTGCCGGAGTCATGTTGGCAGCCGGGGCCGTGGGAGAAGTCAATCCTGCCATCGTCATCGTGGCCGGAATTCTGGGTGGAACTATTTCTGCGACATCGCATTCCCTGAAGGCAGGCTCAAGGCTCATGATCAACACCTCTCCTGAGCCCTTCAGCAACTGGGCAGCCTCCATACTGGAAGATGTTGCCGTTATCGCCGGACTCTGGACAGCTCTGCACTATCCAATAATTTTTATTGGACTTTTTATTATATTTATTCTTCTGGCCATCTGGTTACTTCCTAAGGCCTGGCGGGGGATAAAAGCGCTTTTTATCAGACTGAGACAGTGCTGTCTCCCCCCCCAAAATTCAACGCCGCCCGGGGACAACGTACCGATGCAACCGCCACTCAGTGAATAATAAACTCACCGTTACAGAACAACTCTGCCTGACCATCAGAAAATCATTCATACCGGAAGAGTGACAATAACGGTAGTTCCCACATCAGGCTCACTCTGGAAGCTCATTGTCCCGCCATGTTCCTCGACAATCTTCATTGACATGGCAAGTCCTAAACCGGTACCTTCCGGTTTGGTGGTAAAATATGGGTCAAAGATACGCGGCAGATCTTCTTTCCTCACGCCGCAACCTGTATCTTTGATCGCAAAAAGAACATTCCTGCCCTGGGCCGTGACCTGGATGTCCAATTGTCCTCCTTGCTCCATGGCCTGGATGGAGTTCAAGAAGAGATTGAGGAAAACCTGATTGAGTTTATCTTGATCGGCCGACAGCATCGGGAGATTGTCTTCCATCAGGACTTTCATCCTCACCCCCATTGATTCCGCATCCATGCGGACAAGCGACACCGCCTTGTGCACAACCTCTTCGGGGCGAATATTGTCTTTATTTAATTTCTGGGGACGGGCATAATCGAGCAATTCACCGATACTGCGGTTTAAACGCTCAACTTCCTGCACCAGAATATCTGCCGTTTCCTGATCGCTGCTTTTTTCCTGGAATCTGGATTTCAGCAAAATGGCCAGCCCCTTGATGGAGCTCAATGGGTTCCTCAGTTCATGGGCAACCCCCGCAGCCATCTTGCCCAGGGCCGCCAATCGCTCACTGCGACGCAGCTCCTCTTCCAGAGATTTCACCTGACTCATATCCTGGATGAGGAGCATAACGCCGGCTGAGATACCATCGCTATCAACAACAGACCGGCTGTGCAGCTGAAGGGTTCGCATCTCCCCTTTGACATCGGACAGAAGGATCTCCTTTTGCACGGGGGCGGAAGTCGCTATTTTCTGATCATCAAGAGCCTGTGCCAGTGCGGGTGCCAATACACTTTCAGGCGCTGCACCCACCACCTCATTCTCAACCACCGAAGCCATCTGCTCAGCAAACTGATTGCACACAATAATCTTGCCCTCGCTATCGGTGACAATCAATCCTACAGGTAGAGAGGAAATAAGAATATCACGAAAAGCCTTGATTTTACTCAATCGGCTCTGCGATCCCTTTAGCCCTTCAAGAGTCAATAAAGATAGCCAACCGCCGACTCCAACCAGGAGAAGGACCACTGATAGAATCACAATCTGGAGAAGCTGCTGCCTGACCGCCTTGTTAAATTGCTCCAGATCAAGCTCCACCAAAATAATATATTTTTGCTGACTCACCCGTTCCAGCTCGTCAATCCATTCCCGGGGAAATAAATGGTGTCTCATCATTCGCCCCATCATTCCTTCGCTACCGCGCTTCGAACCATCCATTGGCGGCCCACCCTGCATTCCTAATGGCCTTTGACTAATGGGCACAAAAAGGGCAGCTACCTGAAAGGCGGCGGACTTATCATGTCCTCCGATCCGGTAACGAAATCTGCCCTGATCATGATCTTCCTGATGAATCGAGCCTAGAAACTCAAGAGTCTCTTCATCGATACGGGTATCGACCTCTGCAGAAGCTGAAGTGGCAACTATTTTTCCCGAGGCATCAACCATGGCCAGAAAATGTACCCCCGGATGTTCAGCAGCACGGGCCAGGATCTCCTGCACATTTCCCGACCATTGCCACACAGGCAACAGACCTTCCCTTGCTCCATCGAGAAATGAGGCCCGGGCGCCTGAGGTCACAAAGCGGATAAGGGTCATTCCACGTTCGAGCAGGACATCGGTCATCAGACTTTTTTCCCGCTGGTAATTATTGACAGCAAAAACCCCAATGATCAACGACAGTAAGGCACAGGCCGCGGCCAGCACCCACGGGGAGACCAGGGCAAGACGCTGTCCTTTCAAAAATCGCATCTTCGGTCCCCAGGTGGGTTGAGAATCTTCTGAACTAAAACCTTAGTTATCAGATAGGTGGGGACAATCCCTTCCAGCCCCATGGATCCGGCGGCCAGGGTCTGTCCCCCACGCAGAGGATTATCCGAGGCATAGTAAGCATAACGAATGCGGACCTGGGAGGAGATATGCCCTTGAATAACCGCGGCATTAATCGCACGCTGATAATGGCCGCCCTCCATTTCCAATCCCACCGCCTTCCAGTTGGAGCTGTAGAAACGCTCCAGAACATCACGATTCTGCAGGGAGGTACCGAGAACCGTCACCATAGGCCCCACATAGACATCCGCCTTCCCTTCAAAATCATCGACCCTCAAATCATTAGCGACGATATAGTTATGGGGTGTTCCCTCCATAACATGGGCTGTGGCCAGCATGATATCCCCTTTCTTCCCGGGCAGGATGCCCGCCTTGCCCATTATGGAGATGGACTCAATGCGAAAGGTGATCGTTTTCTCATCAAAATGGCAGGGACACAACAGCTCGTCCATGACGTCAAAGGCCTGGGTACCGAAGGCATAATCCATGACCACAATCACCGGCTTTTCTTTCTGGAGATAATCTGAGTCAATCGACAGATCAGGATGGAGGCTGTTGCGATCAATGGCTGCCGCATCTATAACCATGACATCAATATTCGAGCCTGAGGTGTCAGGCAGGAAGGACAAGCCATATTGCTGAGCCAGGGTGTCCACCTCTTCTTCCTTCCCCTTCAGGGTCGGGATCATATCATAAAGACTGGCGGGGACGCTTTCTCCCAGTTTTCTCAAGGCTCCAGCGCCATACAAGACATTTTTCACCGAATGCATATTGGCGCTGACGATATGGAGAGGACGCTCATGAAGCCCCCGTCCATAGATATGTTTTTTTACTCCCTGCGCCCAGGCTGTAGCATATTGGTGATGTCCGATCATATCCTGCAGTGATGGAGTGAAATAGATAGTTAAGTGTTCATCTGCTGATTTATGTTCATTGATAATACGTTCTCCCATCGCATAAATAATGGAGAATAAACCATTATTAAAGCGCTGGCCATGATGTGTCTTATTCATGCTTTCATAGGTTGCCCGCGTTTCTTTATAGGTACGGCCCAGGATAATCGAAAGATTCCAGATGGCCTGATCTAGGACCGCCCCCTCAAGTACCAATTCGCCTCGCACAGCCTTACCCAGATCATGCCATTCGGAGCAGGTTCCGCCTTCCTTATCGCAGATCTGCTGCTGAATTTTCTGGGCCTCAATATTCAAGAAAGTGATATGGGTCACGATGTCATACACTTCGGTCAGACCCTTGGTGATGACAAAACAGATCTCCTTTTCAGAGACGACATAGGATAACCGCCGCCGTTTCAAGGGAATAACCTGCTCAAACGAGGTGTTCTGAAAGTCCTCATGGCCGGTGAGGATAATGCGATTGCAATTTTCAATCCCCTTAGGCATCCGGTCAATCACATACTCAAGTCCCTGCAGCTCAACAACACGAGGGTCACTCATGGACCCATAGATCTCCGGGGAAAAAAGTTTTAATGATTCAGCAAGTTTTTCTCCGGTTTTCCCCGAAGGTTTATAGTTACCCCGCAAGGTCAGGGCATCAGCCAGGGTTTTAAAGGTATGAATGGCAAGACGTGCTTTTTGTGATTTGGTAAGATCCTGCATGACAAGCTCCTTTTTCCCTTGAAAGGGAAATCCTGATAAGGAAAAACCGTAAAAATAATACTATACCCCTATCAGCATTGGAGAAGCAAGAAGAGAGCTGGCTGAGGGAAAAAAAGAGAATAACAATAGAGGAAGCAAGACGTACAGATGGTAAAAAAAGAAGGAGGAAGTTGTAAAAGAGGGGAGAGAAAAAGAAACTACATAAAAAAAAAATCGTAAAGTTTACCTGAAAAAAATCAGGTAAACTTTACGATCAAAGTTGAGCTGAATTAAATTTTACTGACGTTGGCAGCAGCAGGTCCTTTAGGGCCTTCTGTAATTTCAAACTGAACCCTGTCGCCTTCGTTCAAGGTCTTAAAGCCTTCAGAGGCAATTGCAGAGTAGTGTACGAAAACATCCTTACCACCATCTTGCTCGATAAAACCAAAACCCTTGGACTCATTAAACCACTTTACTGTGCCTTCTAACATGATACTCTTTAACTCCTAATAGTGTAATCAAACTACTTTTGTGCTGTGCAGCAATTAAAACCAACAAAAAGCAAGATCCATACAACATCAATTATATGATCAAACTAGTGTTAAGAAATATACCACACAATTAATACGTCCTTTTTTCTTATAGCAAATTGCATTATGAAAAACCAGAAAAAAATAAAAATATTTATTTTTTTATAACGTATCGATATCACGTGCCTTTTACAAAAAATCGCTTCAAAATTAGTCTAGTAAATAAAAAAAATCCACGCTATGACAGATCAAGCAAAGATGGATCATAGCCTTGCGGGGCCTCAAATCCCAACAAGTTACAGATTGTCGCGGCGACATGGGACAATCCCGCATGTTCAAGAGGACTGAGATGAAAATGATTTCGTTGGTTATAATCCTTGATGATCAAGGGTACAGGGTTCCTGGTATGGGCCACCATGGCTGTACGTTTACCATTCTTTTCTGTCCACATACAGTCCGCGTTCCCATGGTCTGCAGTGATCAGGGCAATGCCACCGACCTTTTCCAGGGCAGACAGAATTCTCTTTAAAGAAAGGTCGACGGTTTCCACAGCAATTCTTACCGAAAGAGGTACCCCGGTATGCCCGACCATGTCGCCATTGGCGAGATTGAGACGAATAAATTTATAGTCACCGCTTTCAATGGCAACGACCACCTGGTCGGTAATTTCTGCCGCCTTCATCCAGGGCCGCAGATCGAAGGTTACCTTATCCGATAAAATCTCCACATAAGTCTCAAGCTTTTCATCAAGATATCCTGATTTATTACCATTCCAAAAATAGGTCACATGGCCAAACTTCTGGGTCTCGGAAATGGCATAGGAAGGAATCCCGGCCGCGCAAAGATATTCCCCAAGGGTACGATCAATAGTGGGCGGCTCTACTAAATAATGAGCAGGAATATGGGCATCGCCATCATACTGCATGATCCCGGCATAAAAAAGATCAGGCATCCGCCTGCGGTCAAATTCATCCAGATCCGCTTCATCAAAGGCACGAGAGATCTCGATAGCGCGATCTCCCCGGAAATTAAAGAGAATAACCGCGTCGCCGTCTTCCATTACTCCTACCGGCTTAGCATCTTCAACGACGACAAAACTCTCCATATACTGATCGGTCATGGCAGGATCTTCGTCATAGTAGTGCTGAATGGCATCACAGGCAGAAGAAAAAGGCCTGCCTTCCCCCAGCACATGCGCCTTCCAGCCCCGCTCAACCACTGACCAGTCAGCATCATAACGATCCATGGTCGTGATCATCCTGCCGCCGCCGGAGGCAATCCGATAGTCGCGGCCATCCACAGACAGATCCCGCAGTCTCTGTTCCAGCGGCGCAAAATAATCCAGCGCACTTTTAGGTCCCACATCCCGGCCATCAATCAGGCCATGGACCCTGACCCGCTGCACACTATCCCGGACACATTGATCAAGCAGGGCGTAAAGATGCTCTACATTACTATGTACATTCCCGTCCGAAATCAGACCAATCAGATGCAGGGTGCCTCCCGTTGACGTACGAGCAAGAACCTGCTGCCAGGCTTTACTGGTAAAGGCCGCGCCACTCTCCAAGGCCTCACCCACCAGCTTTGCCCCCTGCGCAAAAACCCGGCCTGCCCCCAAGGCATTATGCCCTACCTCGGAGTTGCCCATATCTCCATCAGAGGGTAAGCCCACTGCAGTACCGTGCGCCTTCAGACTGGTTACAAGCTCACCCTGCAGCAGCTCATCCAGAACCGGAGTATAAGCCATATAAACTCCGTTACTCTCAGTTTCAGGGCCGATTCCAACTCCATCCATGATCACTGTAACCACCGGTCCCGGAAAAGGATTGTATCCAACAAGTGGTTTAAGGCTCAATGCAGACATCTTTTCTCCTGTAGGCCGTTATCAAAAAACATAGTTATAACATTGCAGTACGTTAAGGGTATAAAAGACGCTAAAAAAACAATAACAATGGGTAGTTCTTACCAGACCCTCAACAGCAATTTCCTGAAATATATTCATCATCTGAAAACAATAACATCTGCGCCATTATTACCCAATTGACAGCCCCAGTCCACTCAAATATAGTACTGGAAACAGATCAAACTCAATTCAAGCCGGTAAGCTCTCTCCATGCAGCAGGACAATCACCACGTCTATCCACAACAGGATCACAGCAGACCTCAGCACTGGTTTCGCCAGGGAGCGGCTGCCGCCTGGCCCATCTGCCTTGGCTATCTTCCTGTTGGTCTGGCCTGTGGGGCCCTGGCCCAGCAGGCCGGTCTGCCTTTCTGGGCCGTGGGTCTCATGTCTATCCTGGTATTTGCCGGCAGTGCCCAGTTTATCGCCATCTCGATGCTGGCCGCCGGGGCCTCGCCCCTCTCCATTATCCTCACTACGCTCATTGTCAATCTGCGCCACACCCTGATGAGTTCAACCCTGGCCGTCTACCTGCAAGGGGTCAACCGCTGGTTCCTCTCCCTGTTCGCTTATGGCATCACCGATGAGAGCTTTGCAGTCAACATGACCCGGTTCCGTACCGGAGAGTGGAACCGCTGGCAGGCCCTCACCGTCAATCACCTTTCCAACAGCGCCTGGGTTGCCGCCACCATCTGCGGCGCTCTTGTCGGTCAACTGATACCCCAAGGGGCACTCGGCATGGACTATGCCATGACCGGGATGTTTATCAGCCTCCTGACCTTTCAACTGCACAACCGGATTTTCATCCTCACCGGACTGCTGGCGGGACTTATCAGTATTGCCTGCTACCTGCTCATCCCTGGCGACTCTTATATCATCATCGCCTCCGTGGGCGGGGCCACCCTTGGCTATATCATCAAACGCCGAAGCAAAAAAAGCACATGAGCTTCTTCGACTATCTACTTCTTTTTTCCGGAATGGGACTGGTCACCTATCTTCCCCGCTGGCTGCCCCTCTTTTATCTGGCCCATCGCCGTCTACCGCAATGGCTGATTGACTGGCTGAGCCTGATCCCGGTGGCGATCCTGAGCGCCCTTCTGGCTCCTTCCCTCTTTAGCGATGCCCATCCCCGTTGCCTGCATTGGGGAAAGCTGGAACTGCTGGTCGCCATTCCCACCCTGATTTTTTCCCTGAAAAGCCGGAGCATGGGGGCAACGGTGCTGGTGGGGATGTTTCTTTACTGGCTGGGAGGCTTATTTGTATGAAGACCCTTGAGCGTCAACGGCACAACTCAGGAAAAATTTTCCCTGCGCTCTGACAAGCGTGCATGGAGGGCAACCACCGCCGTATCCACCTTTAGAATCCGTTCTCCCATGGAAAACGATTTAAAACCACATTCCGCAAACCGGTCAATTTCATAATCAATCCAGCCACCTTCCGGGCCAACGGCCAGAAGAATCCGTCCAGGCCGTTCACGCATCACACTTTTCAGGGTAGCTGTACTGCCGGGGTGGGCAATCAAGAGATGACTGTATTCCTTTACCCTGTCAGGAAGCACATCCTCAACAAAAGGCTTGAAGCGCTCATAAATAGAAATCTCCGGCAGCCTGGTATCAACGGCCTGTTCCAGCCCTTGCAGCAGATGGGGACGATATTCCTCTTCATTCAGCAGGGTGGCGCTCCAAAAGCTCTTCTCCACCCGCTGGGCATTGGTGATAAAAATGGTCCCCACCCCCAGGGCCGCAGCCTGACTGAAAATACGCCTGAGCATAATGGGCCGGGGAAGGGCCAGGAGCAGGTCAATGGGCGGTTTTTCAGCCATCTCTTCAGCAAATTCCACTGCAAGCTCCACCTGAAATGGATACTTGCCCAACAGTTCCACAACCTTGCCGCGCCCCTTTGGTCCATCAATGATCCCGACCCTGACGCTATCACCAGATTTCACCTGCAGCACCTTGATCAGATGCTTGGCCCGGCGATCAGTGAGCAGTACCCTGTCGCCATGGACTTCCTGTTTTTCTAAAAGAATGATGTTCATTTATCGATTGATGAATGTAAAGGTTGCTCCACTTTTCCTTTATCATATCCAGCCCAAAGAAATTGTGACACAGTTTTTTCCCCAATAATCTCCTTCAGTCGATCGTTGAGTATGCCTGATTAACAATCGACTGAAGCAATTTTTTTAAAAAAATCAGCATAATCAGATCAAGAGACTACATCCAAAGACCATGGAGCTAACATGACAAGCCCCTCGCAATATTGTTTTCCCCTTTGCAATAGCACTCACCGTGCGATAGACTTGAAATAAGATAATTTTATAGTTACTCAACCTTTTTCAGCGTGGTTCATCAGCACAATTGCTATCCATCTCTTTTTCATGGGAAGCCAATCGGCAATGGCTGCCGAAACGCTCCCTGCCAACAAACTGTACAAGGGAGGTTCGCATGAAGGTTTTGAAATTCTTTCTCGTTATCTTGGTAAGTTCTCTTCTCTGCCAGGGCTGCGCCTCGCCCACTTCACCAGAAAGCAAGCCGCAGAGCAATGCACCCCTTGTCGACCTGGGCAACGGCATATGTCAACAGAACAATGGCCTGATGTGGCAGGTGGAGAGCACAGAGACCTTCTCCAGCGGCCAAGAGGCCATGAATTATGTGCAAAACCTCAATCTCGGCAAGCATGGGGACTGGCGACTTCCCAGCAAGATGGAGCTTTATGAGCTCTGTCAGATCTTTGACATGAACCTTGCCGGAGATTGTCCCATCAAGTTGAAAGGCAGTTACTGGGCGACCAATGGTGAGGTCCATGCCGGGGAGTGGGAAGCCTATCCGATCTGCGGCGGCTCGGAGTTGAAGTACCTCAAGACCAGGAGTGGACGGGTCAGGGCAGTGCGGCCGTAGCAAAAACAGGGCTTTTCACCGTCAGTGCCATGTGCAGTAAGGGAAGGATAATTTCCGCCGCGGCTTCGCACTGTTTGGCCCCCTGCTGAACCCCGAGAACAGATCCGCCTCCGGTTTCTTCATCAGCCGACAAGTTTGATGCCACTGGCATCGATGGAGATCAGCCTTTTTTTGTAAAGGGCGCCTATTGCCTTTTTGAATATTTTTTTACTGACCCCGAACAGGGAGTAGATCTCTTCAGGCTGACTCTTGTCGCTCACGGCCATACTGCCGCCATGCTCTTTTATAGTCTGCAGAATGGCCTGCGAGACATTATCAACCCCTTGATAGCCCTGTGGCTGCAGGCTTAGATCAATCTTGAGGTCTTCGCGTATCTTTTTTATGTAGCCTTTCAGCTGCTGGCCGTAGAAAAGCTCCTGGAACACCTCATTTTCATAGAGCATGCCCCCATGAACCTGGTTCACAACCGCCCTGTATCCCAGATCTGTCCTGTCAAATATTAACAGATCAACCTCTTCACCCTGTGCATAGTCCGGGGGCTGCTGACTCAGGAACTTATCGACCTTGGATGAGGCCATAATGCGGTTGTTTGTTTCATCCAGGACAACATAAACAATATAAGATTGGCCCTCCTCCATTCTCTCCAGCTGCTCACTTTTGGGCACAAAGAGATCAAGTTCCAGGCCCCAGTCCAGGTAGGAGCCCGAGGCTGAATTTTCAACCACCTGCAACAGGACAAACTGACCGACTGTGGCCTTGGGCCTCTGGGTGGTGGCCCGCAGATGATCTTCCCGGTCAACATAGACAAAGACCTCAATCTCATCACCTGGCTTGCAATCCTCAGGAACATACCTGCTTTTCAGAAGAATATCCCCCAACTCACCCCCCTCAAGGTGGACACCGTAGTCCCGCGTACTTTTTACTTTGAGCTTATTCATCCTGCCGATCTGTGCCATTGTCTCACCTGTATAGAGTTACTTCATAGGCGTGGTCCGCCCCACCGTCTTATACCCTCAGCCTTGATCCTAAGCCATTATCAAAAGACATGGCCAAGCGAAAGGCCAGACGGCATAAGGGGCTGTAGAGAAACAGTTATAAAATACCAGCTTCTTTCTTAACGGCCGCTAAACTCCGCTTCATACCCCACCGTAAACTGGCTCGATGTGTTGTTGCGGAGACTCAGGAAATGAGCATTGTTTTTGTCAAAGGGACAAAGGGGCATGGCACAAGGCTCAAATCCGAATTTCTGATAAAAGCGGGGCTTGCCCACAACAAAGATGGTGTTCTCCTTGATAACATCCTGCCGCAGGGCAAAGCGCAGCAGCTCAGAGCCTATCCCCTGCCTCTGGAACTCCGGCTTCACCGCCAGGGGCGCCAGATGCAGGCCACAGACAGCAGAACCGTGATAGGCATTGGTAAAGGCAATATAGGCAATGATCTTATTGATATGGATACACACCCATTCATGCATCGCCTTGCCATTCCGGTGCAGATTTTCAACCAATTCAGTTTCATAAGCGCTCTCGGGGAATGCCAGGTGTAGCAAGGCAGAGGCCTTGACATACTCCTCCGGGACAAGTTTTCTTATCTTCATTAAGTTATACTCAGCAAGGATTAATCATTCGTTCATGCCTGTCCAGCCCTCTCGTTGTAAGAGGAATGAAAGGGGGCTGTCCCCTTTTTTCGCAACGACGCCCCCCAGGAATTGCCCCTTTGTCTCCGTTGCCGAAGATCATGGTTATTGGCAGATCTGGGCCACAAGTTGTTGCAGACGAAGATGGGCGGCAGCGATCTCGGCAAGATTGGCAAAGGCCTTGGCATCCTCGGTTTTTGCCGGATCAAAACCGCTGCGCAAAGGGTGACGGCCGAGCAGCGCTGCCACAAAGGCACGTTCCAGCCGATCGCCAGGCTCGTCCGACTGCTGCACCTCCGGCAGATCATACCAACTACGAAATCGGGGGTCCAGCAAGGCCTTCCGCGCCTCCTGCTGGAGTCCCAGGGTCGCGACAAAACCATGGCGGAACAGATCGGTTATACACCAGACATCGAGCAAGTCGGAGGCCTTGGCAGCGACAGCGGCATCAGCCAGTTGAACGTTTCCTTCCTGCTCTGCCAGCAGTGTTTCCAGCCCTAAGGAAATGGTATCCCGCACCCGCTCGGCAATATCAGTGATCTGTTTGATATCCTTTGTTTTTTCACCATAAGCGATGATCGCGCTGTTGATGGCCCAGACGATTTCCTGCTCCAGGCTCGACAACCGTTCCTGGTCCGTGATCAGGGACAGGGCCCGTTGCAACAGGGTGGTTTCAATCAAAGGGCCGGCGTACACGGACGGTATCCCGCTAAGGGCACTATCTATCGGTTTCAGAGATGGGGGAAAAAGCTGACGAATGGCGGGCCGGGAGAAGAGAACGGCGGCCTCCTCAGGTGGTGCAAAGCCGATATCCTGCATACGGCCGTTGCGGAAGCGCAAGGCTTCTTCTTCGATCTGAGTCGGCAGATCCACACGGACATCGCTCAGAAGTCGGTAGGCAATAGCAGGATCATACTGGTACAGGGCATCCAAGACAGTGAAGGGATGGGTCTTCAGGGCCAGATCGGTCTTCAACTCGAGGAGATAGAAGCCGTCCGGAGTCATAGCACGCGGCCTGTCTGTCCTCTCATCCTCTGGTGGAACCTGATCAGTATCAGGATCATAGACGGTAACGGTCTGGGCCAGGAAGAGAAGCTGTACGACATAGTCCAGGGAGGAAAATGCCCTGGCCATGGTCTCGGGGTCCTCCAGGGCAAAGGCAGTCAGCCATTCATCAAGACTGTCGGGGGCAAAGTCATAGCGGTTCCAGCAGTCCAGATCGACACAGGCCTCCAATTGTTCCGGATTCAGCTCGAGGAGGATGGGCAGGGCCTGATCGAGGCCGATCTCCCTGACAATATAATAGGCCTCCAGGGGGTCGAGGGCTGCAACCTCGGAGGCCAGATCGTTGGAGGCCAGAATTCGCTCTCCCCGGCGGGTCAGGGCACGGATCAGGTCGGCACGAAACGGGGTTAATTCAATGATATTATTGTCGCTCATGTTTTTCTTATCAGTCGGTGGTGATTAAATTTTTTTCGCAGCTAGCTGCAGAGGAATCTTCATTCGTAACGGTGAAGTTGAAGGTGTAGGGGCGAAACATATACAGCAAGGGTTTCGTCTGTCATTATACTGTATTCTTCTTAACAAAAGGAAATAAAGATCACGAGAAAATCATACGATGGAAGGGAGCGGTTCAATCCTGTCCTGACGGCTTCGTGCCTACCTGTACCATGAGGTCAGCCCTGTATGAGCCTCCCGCTGCAGCATTGCCAATGTGTCAGGCGAGTTGAACAATTTTTCGCACAGTTCGCATTTTCTGTACTGAATGATTTCTCTTGCTTTATAACCGGCAAAAGATGCTATAGCTGTTATACCCATTATGCGGATGTGATTATACAAGCTATTCGTTTCACTTTTTTGGAGAAGCTGCTCAACGGTGCTCTCCTCTAAATTCCCCAGATGGAAGAAATTGGTGCTGGTAAAATGGCTGCCGGCATCGCAGCAGGCATACATGTCAAGGCTGGGAGCTAGATACGGGTTCATCGGGCAGCAGTTTGCCTGGTAATCGGTGAGAATGGGCTGACGATCAAATGATCCGGCCCGGCCGGCAAAGATTACCGGTTCCGGAAAAAATCTGAGACCATGCTCGCGCAGATAGTCTTCGCAGGCCTCATCCTGTTCTGAAAAATCGGTTACAAAGGAGATGAAATAATCCAGCCCATTTTTCCGGCAACTCTGAGCTGCGTTCACAATATTCTGCCGGGCTATATTCTTCTGGTGCCAGCGGCTGAAGCTCATACGCAGTTGTGACAGCCCGTTGTCCTTGAGCTGAACGATATAACTGTCAGCCAGCGCCGGGGTCTTGGCCCAGAAGCAGTTGCTGACGACCCGGGTGTAGATTCCATATTTCTGATGACAGAGCTTGACCAGTTCGGTAATTTCATCCAGGTAGATCAGCGGTTCGCCGGCGGTGAAACTTATGCCCTGGATGTGAGCAGCGGCCATTTCGGCAATGATCTCTCTGGCCTGAGGCAGTGCCATCGTTAGATTTTCGGGGACGGCATCGGCTGCGACGCAGTGCTCACATTTGACATTGCAGCGTGTTGAGTATCCAAAAGCTATTTTTCTCATTATCGTGTTCGCTGGCAGCAGGGTTTTGCTCCCTGAGCCTCTATGTATTGCTGGCAATTGACTCTTATCGGGGATCGATCAGTCATTATGATATGTCTATTATGTGCCCTTCATAATCGAAGGCATCAAAGATCGCGAGAAATTTTACGATGAAAGTGGTTATTGCCGAAAAGCCCTCGGTGGCCCGTGATATTGCCGAGGTTCTCAATATCACGACCAAAAAGAAAGGGTACATCGAGGGGCGTGGCTGCGCGGTCACCTGGGCCTTCGGCCATCTGGTAACCCTGCAGGAACCGGGCGCATATGATCCGGCCCTCAAGCGCTGGTCGCTGTACACCCTGCCCTTCGTGCCGGACGAATTCAAGCTCACCCTGATCAAAAACAACGGGGTCGAGGAGCAGTTCCAGATTATCAAGAACTTGTGTGAACAGGCCGAGGAAATTGTCTGCGCCACTGATGCCGGCCGGGAAGGAGAGCTGATCTTTCGTTACATCCTGGCCCTGTGCAACTGCGAGGACAAGCCGATCCGCCGCCTCTGGCTCAACTCGCTGACCCCCGACGCCATTCAGGCGGCGTTCAAGGATCTTAAGGACGGCCACGACTACGATGCGCTCTATGCCGCCGCCCGCTGCCGCAGTGAGTCGGACTGGATTGTCGGCCTCAACGCCACCCGCTACTACACCGTCCGCCACGGTCAGATCGGCGGCGGAGGCGATCGCGTTCTCTGGAGTATCGGCCGGGTGCAGACGCCGGTTCTGGCGATGATCGTCGAACGTGACGACACCATCCTCCAGTTCCGCCCCCAGCCGTTCTGGGAGCTCACCACCCGCTATCGCGAGGTGGTGTTCAAGTACACCGGCGAGCGCTTCGAACAACCGGAAAAGGCGCAGGCCCTGCTCGACAAAATAAGCGGCCAGCCCTTTGCCATCACCACCATCAGCGCCAAAGAGAACAAGGAACAGCCGCCGCAGCTCTTCGATCTCACCACCCTGCAGCGCGAGGTCAACAAGACGCACGGCCTCTCGGCAGCCGATACCCTCGCCGCCACCCAGAATCTCTACGAGGCCAAACTCGTCACCTATCCGCGAACCGATTCACGCTACCTCAGCCAGGACCTCAAGCCGCGCATTCCCAAGATACTCGATCAGCTCAAGGCCATCCGGGCCGAACAGATTGCCCCGCTCGACCTCGCCAAACTGCCCTTCACCACCCGGATCATCGACGATAAGAAAGTGACCGACCATCACGCCATCATCCCCACCGGCGTCAGGCCGCGCACCATAGGCGCTCATGAGCAGCTCGTCTATGAGGCCATTACCACTCAGTTCATTGCCGCCTTCTATCCGGTCTGCATCAAAAATGTGACCACGGTCAACGGCGTCGCAACCCAGGTGAAATTTCAGGCCAAAGGGACCCAGATCGTCGAGCCCGGCTGGACCATCCTTTTCCCGAAAAAGAAAATGTCCCAGGACGCTGCCGACGACCAGGCCCTGCCTGCCTTTGTCAAAGGCGAAACCGGCCCGCATGAGCCGTCCCTGCGTGAAGGCAAGACCAAACCGCCCAGCCACTTCACCGAAAACTCGCTGCTCGGTGCCATGGAGGCAGCCGGAAAATTTGTCGAAGACGATACCCTGCGCGAGGCGCTCAAAGAACGCGGCATCGGCACGCCCGCCACCCGCGCCGCCATCATCGAGACCCTTTTGCGCCGCAACTATATCCGCCGCGAAAAAAAACAGCTGCTTTGCACCGATATGGGGCGCTGCCTCATTGCCCTCATTCAGGACCCCTTACTCAAATCGCCGGAGCTGACGGGTGAATGGGAAGAAAAGCTCAAACAGATCGAGCGCAGTCAACTTGCCCCGGAGTCCTTTATGGCCGGGATTGCTGACTACATTCGCACCCTGATCGAGCACAGCTCCAGCAGACGATTAGACAGTGCGCGCTGGGGCAGTTGTCCGCTCTGCGGCAAAGAGGTTATCAAAGGGAAAAGGGCCTACGGCTGCTCCGGCTGGGAAGATGGCTGTCCCTTTGTCCTGGAACCGGAATGCAGAGGGGTTGCACTTTCTGCCCGGCAGATACAGGCCATGTTGCAGCTGCATATCCTGCCGCAGCCGGTCCGGATCGATGACGAGCCGCGCCTGCTCATCCTCTCCACCCAGGGCTTACCCATTGACCTGCGCCTGCCCTCGGCCGAACGGCAGAAAAAAGTAGAAAAAACAGAGCATCCTGCCAAGCCACCGGCCATGAAGGTCAAATAACTGCCGGCCATCGTATCCAAGAAAATTTTCCCTTTCAACTCTGCTGGCATCAGAAATCATAACGAAGCTCCAAAAAGACCCGGTCATTGTCACCGACTGTGGCCATTGCCCCCTTGCCGGATTGATAGAGAATCATACCACCGCTTAAAGTCCAGTTGTCAGCAAGATCATATGCGGCAGTGAAACGCTGCACGGCGCCATCCTGCCCCCTCTCCCCCATGAGGATCAGCAGAGCGGTAAGACTCAGTTGCTCATGGAACAACTCCCGGTTGATGCGCAGCGCTGCCTGCGTCTCGTCCTTTTGGGGAAATTCCGGTGACTCCGAGAGTTCCTGGCGGAAATGATACAGATGGCGGTTGACCAGGTCGAGGCTGATGGTGGTATCGGTAACCCCCCGGTATTCAATGCCGGCCAGCAGATCGGTACGAGCATAATCCCTGGGGTAATCGGCCATGAAACGAAGACCTGTAAGATGGGCAACCTCCAGGATATAAAGGAAATTGCTGCGGGCAACATTCATGGCCGCCCCTGCCATATTGATCCGGCGATGTTCCTGGACGGGCGGAAAAGACGGAACGACAGTGAGCTGGTCGGTGTACAGATTTGCTTCGTAAAAAGAAATATCCCAGCCGGGCAAGACAGCACGCGCTTCCAGGGCAAGGCCGGTGTCTCTCAAGCTGTTCGCTGGCATTTCTTCAGGGGGCGGAGGTACTGGTGAGGGATAGAAATCCGAGCCGAATGGCGGCAGTTTGCTTGCCCGGTGTTCGTGAACGGCGAGAAGGGTGAGCTGCCAGACCCCTTGATAATAATCCATTTTCGACATGGTAACCGGCAGACGCAGATCCTCGATGTCGGTCAGGCCCGGCTCCCGGTAGTCAAGGGGGTTGAGGATATCGGTTACCCGGAAGTTGTCCGACCGCCCCCAGACCACGATCTGGCGGCCGAGTTTCACATCGAGGTTCTCGCTCAAGGCACCCTGGACATAAGCTTCACGCAGTTCGGCCTCCCATTCATAGCTGTCCAGCACCTGCGGGGTATAGCGGTCGCGGCCGTTGAGGGAATAGGCGAAATCATACGAGCCCTTGCCGCTGGCGAACAATTTCCACTGGCGCAGCCGGTAATCGGCCTCCAGTTGCAGCTCGGCCCGCAGACGCGAGAGGCCGCGCCAGTCGGTTTCCTGCGCATCCGGGGCCTGGTGCGCGACATTAACGCTTGTTCCCAGCTTGCTGTAGCCGCTGAAGTGGCTGGAAAGTTCGTTCTCCGAAGTGCTCGGCTCTTCATGGCCGGACGCCTGGCTGTTGTCAAAGCCGCTGAAGAGATCGATCTCCTTGGCGAAGAGAGGGGATGCCGTCAGCAGAAGCAGCAGACAGGCGCTTAGCTCACGGATCATTGCCGCTCCCTTTCCCTTACAAACCTTTCTCAAGGGAGCGGATCGTGAACAGGCTTTCATCCACCGTCTTCTGGTTATAGCGGACATCATCCAGGGTGAGGATGGTCTGATGAATGGTATCCCTTCCTTTCTTTCGGGTCATATGGATTTCCAGACTGGTCCAGATATTGTCGATCCGGGCCATCTTTTTCACGTCAAAATATTTCAGTTCCCCGCCCTTATCGACAAAATGAATGGCCCGCACCACCATGAAGTTGTCCTGTCTGACAAAGAGGATCGACCTGGCATAGCCGGTTTCCTCGATCACCTGCGGATTGCGCGGCAGGCTGTCGATAACCCAGGTTTTCTGGTCGTATACCGTGGCCTCGGCCTGTTCCTTATTAAAGGTATAGGTATAGTCATCAAGGCGTCTTCTGGTCATGTCGGCATAGGTGAAATCTGAGCCCATGAAACTGCCGCTCTTATCGCTGGCCGCGATGCGTTTGGTTTTTTTCAGGGCCGGCAGGTAGAGCCACTGGTCATCGTCTCTGGCCGCCTCCTTATAGTCGTAGGTCAGAAAGCCGGTTCCCGCCACATCGGCGGGGGTGAGAAAAAACATCAGGCTGTAGGTATCATCCCCTTTGTCGAGGGAGAAGGAACGGATCGACCGGCTCCTCTGTTTGCCGTGCCTGTCGATCAGGACCATGGTCATGTCGGCAGTTGAACGGTCGCCGTCATCGCGGGCATCCACCTTTTCCATGACGGCCCTGGCCGTCATCTCCTGGGCTTCGGCCGTAGCAACAAGGGCCAACAGACCCGCCAGAAAGAGCAGAGGAAGGCTTGCCATCGTCATTCTTTTGTTTGTTCTGCTTATCGCCATCTTATTGCTCCGCTGGACATGATTGACTTTTCCCCTTCCCATAGACAAGACTTAACAGGGCCGGCACCAGATAAAAATCGGCGACGAGCGCAAAGACAACAGCACAACCATTCAACAAACCGTAGCGGACGTTACTCACAAGATAAGCGGTGGTATAGATGAAAAAGCCGCCGGCCAAAACACAACTGGTGATCACCATGGCACGCCCGGTGGAAAAGAGGGTCAGGCGCACGGCCTGTTCGACATCATTGCATTGTTCATAGGCCCTTCTGAAATGGTGCAGGAAGTGAATAGTATCATCCACGATCAGCCCTAAGACGAGGCTGCCGATGAGCATGGTGCTCAGATCCAGGGGAATGTGCTTGATCCCCATCAGGCCGAGAACGCCGATGATCGGCGCCACATTGGCAACCATGCTGAGCAGCCCGATACGCACCCGGCCCACCATGAAGATCATGAGCAGGGTGATGATGAGCAGGGCAAAGACATAGCTTTTGGCCAGACTGGTCACCACGTTTTTGATCAACTGGACAAAAAGCGGAATCTTGCCGGTAAGGGTTATGGTCGCATCCGGAAACAGATCCTGTAAATACGCCTTGATGCTGTCGACGTAGTCCTTGTATAAAATTGCGTCGGCAAAGGGCGCCAGCAGAGAAATCCGACCGATTTGATAATTGATGTCGGTGAAATCCTCCAGGTCATCGCTGCCGCTTCCCTCAAAAAGCAACAGCTCCTGAGCAATCAACTCCCGGCTGTCCGGAACGCGGTAGGCCGTGTCCCGATCATCATGCAGGGCCCGGTTCGTCTCCTTGAGCACGTCGGCAAGGGACCAGGCCTTGGAAGCCTTGATCTTGTTGAGTGTTATACCGGGCAGTTCGGCGGTTGCCCTGGCGAATTTCCGGAGAGTGTCCGGCTCCTGAAGGCCGTTGTCCCGCCCCGTATCCACAACCGCTTCCAGCATCACCGAGCCGCCGTTTACCGAATCGAGCAATTTGGTTGCAATCCGGATTTCCGAATCTTCCGGAAACCAGTTCAGGGCGTTATGGGAGAAGCGTACCGACATCGCCGCGGCCAGGGCGCAGGCGACAATGATTGCTGAAATGGATACTATGAGCAGAGGCCGTTGAGTCGTGACCCGCGCAATAGCGGTGAATATCCGGTCGGTAAAGGAGATGGTGTTTTCCGGCAGGAGCCGAGGCCGCCTGACCGGAAAAATAGCAATGAGCGCCGGCAACAGGACCACCGTATAGACCAGGGCCAGCATAACGCCGATGGGGGTAATATAGCCAAGCTGGGCAACTGTTGCCACGTCCGCCCAGATAAAGGATAACACGCCACAGGCCGTGGTCACACTGGTCATCAGGACCGGCAGACCGGCAAAGCGAATCGCCTCGACAATGGCCTGATGTTTATCGCCGGTGTCCCTATATCGTCGATAAAAGATGGTCAGAATATGGACGCTGTCCGCAATGCCGACCACCAGCAGAAAAGAAGGTATCATCTGCGAGACCAGGGTAATGGGGATGCCGAGAACAGCCATGGCGCCGAGTGAGGCCAGAAGAGAAAAGGTGACCACGACCAGGGGATAGATAAGACCTGAAACCCGCCGGAAGAGGACAATAAGAAAGATAACGATCAAGGAAAAGGAGAGCGGAATCATGACCGACATATCGTGCATAATACTTTTCTGCAGGATGGAGATAACCGCCGGGGTGCCGGAAAAGTGAATGGTAACTCCCCTGTCCTGGTAGCGCGCCAATACCTTTTCGATGGCATTGGTGATTTCAATACTCTCCTCGTTGCTGAGATATTTTTCCTTGTTGCTGAGAGGCGGCGCTGTATCGGCCGCAAATCCTGCCGACAGATCGCCACTCTGTTGTTTGACGGCCTGGGCCTTGATCAGGATCGACACCAGCGACCGGTCTTTGGAGACCAGCAGGTCTTCATAAAGTGGGTAGTGCTTGATGAGTTCGATGATACGGTCGACCTCCGCCGATGTCCTGGGCACTTGCTCCATCAACTCTTCAACATAAAGGGTATCATTCGCCGCCCTGACGATACGGCCATTGACCAGGCTTTTAATCTCTTCGATATTGGGTACTTGGGACTCAAGTTCTTTATGCAGGGCAAAGAGAGTCCCGAAAAATTCCAGATCCAGTCCGTTTTTGGGCTGCAGGGCAATAATAAAGGTATCATCCTGGCCGAATTGATCACGAAAATTGTTGTAGGCGATGAGTGCAGGATCGTCATCATAGAAGAAACCTTCGTCCCTGGTGTCGATGGTGATTTTAGGGATCTGGCTTGCCAATCCGGCAGTCAGCACCAGCACCAGAATGAGACTGAGATACTTCCGCCGATAGACGGACTCGGCGAGTTTACCAAACCAGCTTTCGAAGGTGTTATGCACTGCGGCCATCGTTCATTTCCTCGTGAGTCAGAATTCCGGTAAGATGCTGATTGGCACATAAGGCAAGCCTTTCCAGCGCCATGTTAACGGTCATATGTGGAGTGCGCAGAAATTCCATGAGCACACTGAAGTAGAGCGAAAAAAACGATGCGGCAGCAATCCGGGCATCGATCTCAGGCCGGACAATACCCCGCTCCTTCTCCTGTTCGATCATCCCCCCGAAAAAAGTCAGATAGCCTTCCAGCTGCCGGGTCAGATACGGGTTTTCCCCTTCGGCCTCAAAGGCCGTATCCCGGATCAGGACCCGATACAGTTCGCGGTTGCCGTCATAAAAGCTGTACATGACTTCGGCGACATGCATGAGCCGGGCAAGCAAGGCTGCATCCCGGGGCATAGTGGTAACGGCTTGAGCAATGTTACGCTCGATGTCTTCATAAAGAGCCACCTCCAGCAGCGCGGTTTTGCTTTTGAAATGAACCACCACCGAAGCCGCAGACACACCTGCCTCGCGGGCAATATCCCGCATAGTGCAAAGCTCTGGCCCCTTTTTCTGAAAAAGCTTGCGGGCAGCATCCAAAATCAGTTGTCTGGTCTCTTGTTTTGTTGTTTCGCGGCGGCTCATAATTCAAAGGTCACTAAACGTATTTTTTTATTAAACATGTTTAAATATGATAAAAAGAAAGCTCATTATCAAGGAATAAAATGATCGGCACTCGGCCAAATTCTATGCCGCCCAGGCAAGGGAAAGATGTGAGCGCCGGGGGCATAAAAGGACAACAAAGGCATGCCGCCCAAAAGACATTCTCGGGAGCATGGATGAATTATTTACTGATTTAAGAGGAGCTTAAGGGAGGGGTACATCCATGAGGGCATAATCCAGGAACATCCGGGAAAATATGCCTTGCAGGGCAATGGTTCTGCTTTTAGCAAAGCAAAACGAAAGGGATTGGCTTAAGCACATGTCACAAGCTGTCAATTTTGCAAGGGGCTTTATTGGCACGAGTTGCACGGCAAGGGGCTTTATTCACTCAGGTGCGTGTTCAATGGCTGCATCCTTATGTCAGGGAGCCTCACTCAGGTCACTTCGCCTTGCCCATGAACTCATCAATCTGGCCCGGCAGATCCTTCATCACCTGGGCATGGCATTCCTGGCAGATACCATGGGTAAGCATGATGTCGGCATGGCGGTGCAGGTATTCTTCTATGGGCACCCAGGTTTCATCGATGTCCCGTATTTTTTTACAGTAGGAGCAGATGGCAAGAAACCCTTGCAGGGTCTTCAATTCATATTTCGTCCGTTCCAGCTCTTCAACTTTGGCGGTCAGGGTCTCGTTGGTCATTGCCAGCTGGGCGGTGCGCTCCCTGACCCGATCCTCCAGCTCTATATTTTTCTGGTGCAGTTCCGCCATCAGATCCTGATTACGCTGAATGAGCTGGTATCGTTCAACGCCCTGCCTCATGGTGATCCGCAATTCGTCCTCGTTCCAGGGTTTGACGATGTAGCGGTAGACATGGCCCTCATTGATGGCGGCGATGATATCCTGGGGATCGGTATAACCGGTGATGATAATCCGTTCAGCCCGCGGCATGATCTCGCGGATCATGC
>JAQVER010000050.1:0-3275 GCA_028697885.1 Desulfocapsaceae bacterium | reverse complement strand
CCAGCAGGTCAGTGCCTTTTATCCCCGGCATCCGCTGGTCAGTGACCACCAGGGCCATCTCGCCCTCCTTTTCCAGCAGCGCCAAGGCCTCCTCTCCGGAGAGGGCGGTGAAGATCTCAAATTCATCACAGAGAGACTCTCGAAAGTTGATCAGGTTGATCTCCTCGTCGTCCACATACAGTACCTTGGCCATTTTCTCGCTCATTGAGCATTCTCCTTAGTGTTTAACAATGCGTAACTATTCGCCATCAATATTAGCAAGGTCGGGCTTTAGTTCGAAAACAGGGGCTGCCTTGTCAGCCCGGTGTCGGGTTGAAATCCGGTCTACTCTTTCTGCCGCCTGAGCGGCAGAATAATCTCAAATTCAGTCCCTTCAGCCGGTTCACTGCGAACCAGGATCTCGCCCTGATGTTTTTTGATAATGCCATAAGAGATGGAAAGTCCCAGCCCCGTGCCCTTTCCTACCTTTTTAGTGGTGAAGAAGGGTTCAAAAATCCGGTTGATAGCCTCGGCGGGAATGCCGGGGCCGCTATCGCGAAACAGGATGTGGATCTGGTCCGTGGCCAGCCAGCTGCGGATCAAGATAGTCCCCTCATCGGGTTGCGCCTGCACTGCGTTAAGCAGCAGATTCATAAACACCTGATTGAGCTGGCCCTGGGCACCCTCCACCGAAGGCAGATCCTCTGCCAGATCCAGTGTGAGTTCGATGCGGTGTTTGTATTCCGGGTAGGCCAGCGAACAGGTGGTACGCAGACACTGATTGATATCCACCGGCCCCGGCTCCTCGTCGACCGGCCGCGAAAAGCTTTTCAGGTCACCGACAATCTTGTTGGTACGTCGCGCCCCCTCACTGATGTTGTCAAGAAGCGTGTTGACACTGGTAAAAAGAGCCTCGCACCGTTCGCGCCCCACCCCTTCCTGGTCGAACTCATGGGCCATTCCCTCCATTTCCGTAATCCTTTTTCGCAACGGCGGCAAGGCGCCGCTGACGAAATTGGTGGTGTTGTTGATCTCATGGGCAACGCCTGCCACCAGCCGGCCGATGGCCACCATCTTTTCCGCCTGGGCCAGCTGCATATGGCTCTCCTGCAGTTCGCTCAAGGCGTAGCTCAGCTCCCGGGTGCGTTCCGTCACCGTCTCTTCCAAACCATATTTGAGATCCTGGATGGTTGAAAAGGCCTGTTCAAGATCGGCAACCAACTGAGAGAAGGTATCGTCCAAAAGTCCCACCTCGTCAGACTCTCGTTCGCTCTGTCCACTCCGCGCCCTGATGGTATCGATCAGCTGTTTAAGCGGCGTCATGGCCTCCTGGGTCAGCATATAAGTGGCAATCAGGGAAATAAACAGGAAGAAGAGGATTAACACTGTCGTCTGGAACACGGTCTTGCCTATTGCCTTATCGAATTCATTTTTACTGAGAACCAACTGGGCATAGCCGATCACACTGCGGGCAGAACCCTCTTTGTCGGTATCGAAGAACAGAGACTCACGGCTCTGCTGCTCCGCAACCACCAGGACCGGTGCCGTAAAGATGATCAGTTCGTCATCCTCCCAGACCTTCCCCTGGTCGGGATCGGAGTGGAAGGCGGTAAGTGCCGTGGCCATGGGACTTATCACCCCTCGAGTGGCTGGCAGGCCATCGCCGCTATTGACGATCATACGGAGTACGACCTCGTCCTTGGCATCGTACACCGTGACCACCTTCAAATCCTGGTTGAGCTTGAGGGACAGGAATGTTTTCACTGCCTTGTCGATGTTAGCATGATCATCGAAATAAAGCGCCGACTGAAGGGAACCGGAGAGCATGGTGACCATCACCTCCCCCGCATGGTCGAGATGGTTCTTCAGCTCTCGCTGTTGGATCATATTGAAGACCGTCCCCGAAGCCACGGCAAAACCGATCAAAATCACGGCCAGGGTCAGCAGGATCTTGAGATTAAGTCCGAACCTGGGAACAATGGGACGAAGGAGATCTTTCATGGTTCTACTCCTCCCGAATAAATTTCGTCCACCGCCGCCTCGTTAATCACCACTCCCATCCGTCGCAACACATTGGTATTGACGATCACCCGCTGCCGGCGAGGCGGCTCCACCGGGATTGCGTCGGGCTTGGTACCGCCGAGGATCCGGACCGCCATGTCAGCCGCCTGCCGGCCCATGTCAGCCATGTCAAAAGTAATGGCCACAGCGGCCCCGGCCTTGAGGTACTTCTCTGAAAAGCTGACAATCGGTATATGGTTGGCTATGGAGAACTCCCGCAGGGTATGCAGGGCCTGGGGGTTGGTAACCAGATCGTCGGGCAGCAGCCAGTAGGCATCGATGGTGTTATGAGCCAGGCTGTTCAGGGCCTCAGGCACCAAGGCCGGAGAGGAAACCTTTTTGAACAGCAGGGTTTCCACCGCACTCACCTGACTCATAAGCGCCTCCTGGACCCACTGGCCGCTCTGGGCCGGGTTGTACAGGGCACCGATGCGGTGAAGGTTGGGCATGAGCCGGCTCATCGCTTCCAGTTGCCGGGAAGGGAGGATGCGCAGGTCGATGCCGGTGAAGTTGGCAGGCAGTTCCCCGGCCGAGGGGGCCAGGAGAAAGAGGACAGGCGTCTGTTGCAGATCGCGGACGAAATTCAGGGCCGGATCACCGATCACCACCACCAATTGGGCATTTTCGACTTGTTTTTTGAGCGCACTCATGGTTTCCTCGGGTTGCTCCGAAAGTACCACCTGTGCTACGGTGCCGAGGGTTATGCTTTTCGGTCCTGAAAACGGTTGCTGAGTCATCCATGCCTGTTCAAAACCCTGGCGGGCTTCTTCGTAGGGTTTCAGCGCCGAAGACTGGAGCAGGACGCACTCCTCTCCCCAGGCCGTTGTGGTCGGCAGCAAGGCTAACAGGGCCAAGAAGAAGAGTATGCGTACGCTTATGTGATGTCCGTGTTTCATCAGGGCATGACAGGATCGAGGCTGACGTAGAGAATTTTTCCCGCAGAGGGGCAGAGACGCTGAGAAATAACTTGTCCTTCTCGGCGTCTCTGCCCCCCTGCGGGAGAGCCGTCTTCATTTGTGAATAAACTGAAGAGTTCGTCTAAAGGGGTACCTTGAAAAATGAGGATTTTCATGTAAGATACCCTGAATTTTGTCTCAATCAGGATGGAAACGCCCAACAAAGCCAAAACGTTACCCTTGATTCAGTCATTCTTCTTTTATCAAATAATAAACTGCACCTTTAAGCAAGTTAAATCCGTTAACCAACCTCAGCATGATGTGCTGATCTTTCATTCA
>JAQVER010000135.1 GCA_028697885.1 Desulfocapsaceae bacterium | reverse complement strand
AATTATATTTCCACCAAACAGGTCCTTGAGCACAACCCGAATATTCAGCCTTATTATGTGAAAAACGTGATGGAGGGTCTGAAATCAGTGGTAGATGGATCAACAGCTGCCATGATTTCCGATACCGGAACTACGGCTTACATAATGAAGGAATTTGCTCTTCCGTCCCTGCATATTTCCGGTTTCATCGACATTCCCGTCCAGGCCTTTTCCATGGGGGTAAGAGATGACTGGCCGGAACTAACCTCAATTCTCAACAAGACCCTACAGACAATACCGGAGCATCAAAAGAAGCAGATCATGCGACATTGGCTTGAGCCTGCACCGGACGATAATGTTGTGATCATGCTCAGTCAGCGTGAAAAACTATTTATTCAGCAGCATCCCCTCATCCGTCTGGGCATTGATCCGGAGTTTGCTCCATTTGAATTCATGGAGAAGGATATCTACAGTGGGATGACATCAGATTTTGTCGAGCTGCTTAACAAGCGGCTGGGTCTTAACATGCAGGTAGTAAAGGGGCTTAACTGGGAAGAGGCGGTTGACGGCGTAAAAACAGGCAAAATCGACATCCTGCCCTGTATCGGTTTCACTGAGGAACGGAAAGCCTTTCTCAACTTCACTAAACCCTATGTCAATTTTCACCGAGTAATCATTACCCGCACCGATATGCCCTTCATCACCGGTCTGAATGATATTCGTCATTTGCGAGTGGCCGTCCAGTCCAACACCTCGCATGCAGGTTATCTCAAGGAGTATACCTCTATTACACCGGTGTCCTTCCCAACACTTCGGGAATCACTGTTGGCCCTTGAAAATGGAAAGGTGGACGCCTTCGTCGGAAATGTCGCCTCTTCGACCTACTGGATCAGAAAGATGAATCTAAGCAATCTCAAAGTGGCAGCCCCAGTCTCTCAGGAGCTACAGAACCTCCACTTTGCAGTGCGCAGCGATTGGCCGGAGTTAGTCGGTATCCTTCAAAAAGGGCTGGATTCCATAAGCGACAAGCAACGAAGGCTCATTTCAGAAAAATGGCTGTTGCTAGAGTATGACCCTATCAAAGATTATGCACTTATTTATAAAATTTCATTGGGGTTTATTGGCTTATTATGTGTGGTGGGATTGTGGAATATCCAGATCAGGCGACAAAAAAAAGAGATTCAGATAGCCCAGAAGGAAGCTCTGGCTGCCAATTCAGAGTTGACAAGGATACAAGAGGAATTAGAAGAATTAGTTGTATCCAGAACTTCTGAACTTCAAAAGAGTGAGAAAAACTTTCGCCAGGCGCAAAAAATGGAAGCGCTTGGCACCCTTGTCGGCGGTATTGCCCATGATTTCAATAATATGTTGGCGGGGATCCTCGGCTCAGTTTTTCTAGCCCAAGCCTCAAGCAAAAAACCAGAGGAGTTGAATAAATATCTCATGTTGATCAACGATCTCGGTTGTCGTGCTGCCGAGATGATTAAACAACTTCTGGCCTTTTCGCGGCAAGAAACCGTGGTCAGGTCTTCGTTACCCCTCAGGCCTTTTTTCAAGGAAGCTATCAAGCTGATTAGAATCGGGGTGCAAGAGAATATCCAGTTTAATCACCGTGTCTGTAGTGAGGAAATTTCCATTCTTGCCAACTCAACCCAGTTACAACAACTTCTGTACAATCTGGTGAATAATGCCAAAGATGCCATAGCAGGTGTGAAGAATCCGGAGATCTCAGTCAGTCTGTTTTCTTTTGAGTCGAATGACGAGTTTGCGGCCAAATACCCGAACCTAATTTCCGGTGCCCGTTTTGCAGTACTTGAAGTGCAGGATAATGGCGAGGGAATTCCACCTGAGAACCTTGAGCGATTATTCGATCCATTCTTTACTACCAAAGCGGTGGACAAGGGAACGGGACTCGGCCTTGCTATGGTCTATGGAACCGTCAGGGACCATGGCGGTATTGTTGAAGTAGACAGCACTGTCGGTGAGGGCAGTCGCTTCAGGGTGTATTTACCCATCGAAGAGACCCCCGCCCTTCAGCTGGATAGTGAAAGTTATGAGGTATATCGTGGGAATGGTGAAACAATTCTTTTGGTCGAGGACAATTTACAACTTCAGTCGACAAACCAGGCGATTTTGACCAATCTTGGCTACCAGGTGAAAATTGCAAATGATGGCAAAGAGGCCCTTGATCTGTTTGCCATTAGTCACGACCATATTGATCTGGTAATCATGGATGTTGTGATGCCCAACATGAGTGGCATCGAAGCAGCGAAAAACATGCGCCGATTCAACCGGGATGTGAAGGTTATCTACTTCACCGGTTACGACTCCAAGGGCACGTTGACTGAACATATGAGGAAGGTGCATGGAGTAGTGCTCAACAAGCCCTGCCCCATAAACCAGCTAAGCAGAACTATACACGAGCAGTTGGCCTGATTGAGCTTCAGTTGGAGCAGAGTCTGGACAGGTTCATAAAACCCGGTTCAGCTTATAACAAGACAAGGCGTGTCGCTATTATTGCCACGTCTAAGATCAGATTTCCTCAAGATGAGCTCAGCTTGACAGGTCTAGTGTGAATGTCAGATTAAGAGTGGCGGCTTTCGCCCCTGTTTGTCAGCCTCAATCTAAGCTTCTGCAAATAATTCTACACCTTGTTTTTTAGAATCTGCTCGACAATGGCAATATCCCCGGGACGATCAACCCCATGGCTTTGATGGGTTGTGATCACCACGTGGATGGGGATATTGTTTTCCAGCAGGCGCAGCTGTTCTAGCGCTTCCTTTTTTTCCAGAGCACCTTTCTCGAGAGCAACAAACTGCTCAAGGGTCTTCATCCTGAAGGCATAGATGCCGATGTGGCCGTAATAGTCGCCTTCGCTTCCGTCCTGCGGAAAGGGGATGGGAAGCCGGGAGAAGTAGAGGGCCCGATTGTCCCGTCCCATAACCACCTTGACCTGATCCGTGGCCTGTGCTTCACTGCTGCTTATCTTCCGGGCCAGGGTGGTGACCTGGATTTCAGGAGAGCAGAATGGTGCGATGAGGGCAGTCAGCATTTCCGGTTCGAGGGCCGGTTCATCACCTTGAATGTTGACCACCACTCCGTCACCCGGCACTGCAAGCAGGCGCGCTGCCTCCAGGACCCTTTCGGTGCCGCAGCTATGATTGGGGCTGGTCATGAGCACGGGAATAGCCAGGGACTCAGCCAGCGAAAAGATCCGTTTATCATCGGTTGCCAGAACAACCTGCTGCAAAAGGGGACATTGGCAGGCTCGGCTGTAGACATGCTGAATCATAGGTTTGCCGAGGATGAGGGCCAGGGGTTTTCCCTCGAAACGGGAAGAGGCATAGCGGGTCGGGATGATGCCGTAGCATGGTGGTAGTGAGTTCATGGTGCTCTTAGCTATTGGTTATTTGGTTCAATTCTAATTTGCATTTAAGCCCGCACCTGCGTGCCGCGCGTGTCCCTTCTCGGTGTCAACTTGAATGCTTGTTAGAATACGCTTCCCTCAAAGAGAAGCTTGTTGATGGTTGTACATGTCGTATCGGTTCCGCCGCGGCGGTTTTTCACATAGGTGATAATTCCCTGACGTGTCTGCTCGCGTTGCGCTGGAAGCGAACAATTCTGCAGCAGGATGTCAGCGGCCTCCTGCCAGTCTTTGGCCTGGAAGACCAGTTGCTGATCAATAATATCCTGGCCTATCCATAAAAAATTGGACCAATACGGACCGATAACCGGTTTGAGTCCGCAGGTAAGCGGCTCCAGGAAATTCTGCCCACCCAGCGGGGCCAGGCTGCCGCCGACAAAGGCGGCGTCGGCAAGCTGATAGGCGAAGAGCATCTCGCCCATGGTGTCCCAGAGGATGATGCTGCCGGGAGAGACCGGCCCCGTGCAGCGAGACCGTAATTGCCAGGGGAGCCCGTGCGTCTCCAGCATCTTTTCCCAGTTTTTGATGCGGTGCATGTGTCGGGGGAATAAGGCGATGCTTATCTGATTATTTTGTCCCCTGATGTGACAGATCAGCTTGATGATATCCGCTTCTTCTTCCTCTCGCACCGAACCCAGGACCAGCAGTTTGGCTGTTGCCGTCCTGTCGGGGGGGAAAATATGGGCCAGGGGGTTGTTGGCCGCAGTTTCACCGCTTTGCTCACTGATACGGTCAAATTTGATATTTGGCACGGCTTCTACGGCATCCATGTCAAAGAGTGCGGCAAAACGTGAGGCATCATCGCTGGAGATGGCGAGAATCCTCTCCGGCCTCAGAAAGCGCCATAATGAGGGCCAGAGTCGATAACGGCTGAAACTTTTTGCCGTCATCCTGCCGTTTGCCACCAGGACCTTTACTCCTTGCTGTCTGCAGCTTGCCAGGAGTCCGGGCCATAATTCACTTTCCAGCAGCAGCAGCACCTTGGGGCGGATGGCGGTCACGGCCCTGGTCATGAGGCCGGGATGATCAAAGGGAAAATAGGCGGTGTCAATGGTGAGTTTTCCGCCTTGCCGCATGGCCTCATTTCTGGCCTTCTCCAGGATTTCCATGCCTTGGCTTGTATAGGTGGTCACAAGCACCCTGATTGGCCGGAGCGGATCAAGTCTTTTGAGAATCTCCCCTGCCAGAAATGATTCTCCAACCGAGGCTGCCTGAATCCACAGATCGGCAGGAGCCGGCATCTCCTCTAAGGTACGTTGGCTGAAACCGTGCTGCAGTCTCTGATTACGACGGAGGAAAGGAATGGCACTGGTCCATGCCAGTTGATAGACCAGCAGAGCGATCTTGATGGATAGCGGAGTCCTGGTGCCGGGTGGTTGAGTGGAAATTCGCTTGTCTCCAAACGTCTGTTGTTGGATGGATATATTCACCATGTTGTATGGCAAGGTTGTTTGATAAAAACGGTTTGTTACGCTACTCTTTTCTTACTGATTTTACAACTGTGGCGCGACGATCCGCATCAGGTTTTCGGCCAGCCGCCGCAAGGTACCGGCAGGTTTCATTTCATGGTGTGAGTCCTGGAGGAGTTTCTCCATCCAGGCGTTTACCTCCGAGATGATGGGCACCGAATAGGCGAAACTGACCACTTCATAGTTCAACAACAGGCTGCGATTATCAATATTGACCGAGCCAAGCATCGCCCCTGCATCGTCAAACAGGATCGCCTTGGCATGGAGCATGGGGCCCTTGTACAAGGCGACTTCCACCCCGGCCTCCATCAACTCCCGCATATAGCTGCTGCGCACCAGATCGGCCAGGAGGTGGTTGGATTCATAGGGGGTAATCAATTTAACATCGACGCCCTTGTGATGGGCGATAATCAGTGCCTCCTGCAGTGAGGTAACGGGAACGAAGTAGGGGGTGACGATCCAGATCCGTTTTTGGGCGGTATAGATGGCGCAGATCAGTGACTCGAAGAGGGCGTCTCTGGCGATGTCAGGGCCGGATGGCACTACCTGGATATAAGCATCGCCGTTGCCTAGGGGGACGACGTCCAGAGCGATTGGCGTGGTGTGACCCGAGGCATAGGCCCAGTCTGAGGCGAATATCTCCAGGTAGTGAAAGACCGCCGGCCCCTCGATGAGAAAGAGGAGATCGTTCCAGCGGCGGGGGTCAGGTGTTGGCCCCAAATACTCGGCGGAGAGATTCATCCCGCCGGTCAGGACAATACGGCGGTCAAAAAGATAGATTTTTCGGTGGTTGCGCAGGTTGATGTAGTTTCGAAACGGCATCTGCAGGATGGGCATGAAAAATGAAATCATGGCCCCGGCCTGACGGAGTTTTTTGAAGGGATGCTGGAAACAGTAGAGGGGAAAAGATCCCAGTGAATCGATGAGAATCTTGACTTCTATCCCTTCTGTTGCTCTTTTGGTTAATGCCTTGAGGATTTGGGCGGTTACCGCGTCGTTGTTGAAGACATAAGTGCTGATAAAGATGCTTTCCTGCGCCTTCTCTATCTCCTGCAGCAGCGCACTGTAGGCCTCAGTCCCGTCAGTATAAAGGGCAAAGCGGTTTCCCTGGGTGCCTCCTGGTATCCCGTTGGCGCGCAGAACCCCGTCAATGGGGTTGGCCTTTTCCAGGGGCATATCCGTTACCGAGCGGAGGCTGAACATCGATTTTGTTTTGGAGCTGGTGCGCTTACGTGAACCGAGGATAAAGTAGAGCGGCACGGCAAGATGCGGCAGCAATATGATCGCCAGCAGCCAGGAGATCATGCTGGTTGGGGTTCGCCGCTGATACACCATGTGCAGCAGGGCACTGAGAAAGAGGACCTCGCCTACTACGAGGAAGGAGTAGGAGACGGTCAGATGGAGCCATTCGATGTGCATAAGCTAATGTGGATTTGTTGTTAAGAGCTTGTTTTTTGCAAAAACGAACCGTGTTGATTTTTCTGAATAATATAAATTTGTGACTGTGCTTGATTCAGCCTGACCTTCTTGTTGTATAATCGTCTTAACGGCATTGTGCAAGAGAGTCAGCTGGTTCTGTTTATCCCATGCCGTTTGGAAACTTTTCTATCTCTTTTTACTCACTACTCAAAACATCAGAAAATAAATAATATACTGAAACAAGAAGGGATACAAATCAACCACCATAACAGCCTCTGGTGGCGTGATGCTGGGGACTCGGCGGAGATGATATTTGCAATCCCGACCAGGATATGCTATTTTCTCACCAGCTTGCGCTCCTGGCGCAGCGGCTGTCATCAACAACGGCCGCGTCTGCAACAGAGGACTTCAAAGGCCAGGCGTATCTTCTTGCAATGAGACGTCGTTGAAAGCCACGCGACATCCCTGTCAACCTGAACTATCACCCTGCTGCTACTAACAAATTCTGCAGTCACCTGCGAAACAATCAAGGAGCCCACATGGCCACACCACGGATCATCTATACGGCAATCGACGAGGCGCCAGCTCTGGCGACTTATTCCCTGTTACCCATCCTTCAGGCCTATACCAAGGGCTCAGGTATTGACCTTGTGCAGAAGGATACCTCGCTGGCCGGGCGGATCATCGCCAACTTTCCCGACTATCTGACCGAGGAGCAACGCCTCCCCGATGATCTCACGGAACTGGGGCAACTCGCCAAACAGCCCGACACTAATATCATCAAGCTGCC
>JAQVER010000002.1 GCA_028697885.1 Desulfocapsaceae bacterium | reverse complement strand
AAATCAAGGGCCTCATCCCAGGAAACCGGGACTAGCGCCCCGTTTTTGCGCATCAGGGGCTCGGTGATCCGCGCCGGATGGTGAATAAAGTCATGCAGGTGCCAGCCCTTGACGCAGAGGTTGTTGCGCGACACTGGGTGGTTGCGGCTCGGCATGGCCCCGGTGACGCGGCCGTCTTCCTCGCGGAGATAGACGCCGCATCCACATCCGCAATAGGGGCAGGTCGTCAGAACGTGGCGCATGGGATCCCGGCCTCGGATGTCAAACCCTGATCAGGGCCAGAAAACATACCCGTGATCATTATAAAAAAGGTTAATAACAACGTAATATCATATCCTACAATGTTTCCGGAGTCTTTCAAGGGCAATCCTCTTTTGTTAACCTCGTTGATATAGGCTGGTTACGACCAAAAAAAATTACTACTTTTAGTTGATAGACTTATCCTGAAAAATTGCGCAGGGCTGTAGGATTATTTGACGAGAAACCCCTCCACCTCATCCACTTCCTTCTTGCTGCCGATGATCAGTGAGATCCGCTGATGGAGCTCCTTTGGTTGAATATCAAGAATCCTCTGCCCGTCATCAGTGATGGCACGGCCACCAGCCTGCTCCACCAGATAGGCCAAGGGTGATGCCTCGTAAAGCAGACGCAGTTTCCCTTTTGGCTTATCTGGATTACGGCAATCACGGGGATAGAGGAAGATGCCGCCAGTAATCAGATTACGATGAAAATCGGCGACCAATGATCCGATATAGCGGGAGCTGTAGGGACGTCCAGAATCCCCGTCAATCTCTTTCAGATAATTTACATATTCCCGCATCTCAGGGGTCCAGTAATGATAGTTCCCTTCATTCACTGAGAAATATTTACTCTTTTCCGGAATCCGGATATTTTCATGGGAAAGGAAAAACTCGCCGACACTGGGATCCAATGTAAAACCATGCACCCCCTCCCCTGTGGAGTAGACCATCATGGTTGAAGAGCCATAGATTATATATCCGGCAGCAACGAGACTGTTTCCAGGCTGAAGGACATCCTGCAGCGTCCCCTGTTTGCCCTCACTCTGACGGCGATGGATGGAAAAGATAGTGCCGATGCTAACATTAACATCTATATTGGATGATCCATCCAGAGGATCAAAGGCCAGGGTATATTTGCCTTCATATCCTTCCTGAGTCGGAATAATCTCATCATCTTCTTCCGAGGCCATGACACAGATATATCCGCTTCTGGCCATTCTACGTTTGATAGTATTATTAGCAAACTCATCCAGCTTCTGCACCTCTTCCCCCTGGATATTAGTCTTACCCGAGACCCCTATGATATCAGCTAACCCAGCCATATTGGCCTCGGCCGAGATAATCTTGCCGGCAACAATCAATTCTGTCAGCAGACCTGACAGATCCCCTGTTGCCTCTCGATGCATATGCTGACTATCCATAATCTTCCGATGGACGGTTATTCCCACTGGTCGTTTCATCTTTTCTCCTGATTAAATTAAAGGTATCATCACTATTCAGTACAGTTATATCATCCCTCTGTAATACATTGAAATGATATAACTGGGCACTATATGCTAAGTGCCTTTTCTTCTTTCTTCCATTTCCGCACAAGTTCCAGAAGAGTCCTGACACCTATGCCTGACGGCCCTTTGGGAACATATGATTTTTCCGTAAATTCCCAGGCAGTACCGGCAATATCCAGATGGGCCCACGGGGTATCAGCAACAAATTTCTCCAGATAGGCCGCCGCGGTAATCGTCCCTGCCGACTTTCCACCGGTATTTTTCATATCAGCCACTAGAGATTTAATCTGTTTTGTGTACTCCTTGCCAAGAGGCAGTCGCCATAGAGGCTCACCACTGCGCTCACCTGCAGTCAGCAGACGAGCAACCAACTCATCATTATTACCAAGAAGTGCAGTACGATGATGTCCAAGACCAACAATCGCTGCCCCGGTCAAAGTTGCAAGATCAATCACGCAATCAGGTTTGAATTTCTCCAGACCATAAGCCAGGGCATCTGCCAGGATCAGCCGCCCCTCGGCGTCAGTATTAACTATTTCTGAGGTCAATCCATTGTAATGAGTAATAATGTCTCCCGGTTTCAGGGCAGCTCCCCCGGCCATATTATCAGTTGACGGTACAATGGCAATCACTCCCAGATCCGGCCGTTCTTCTCCTACTGCCTGCATCAGGGCCATGACCGCCGCCCCACCGCACATATCATATTTCATATCCTCCATCCCGGCTGCCGGTTTGAGGCTGACACCACCTGAATCGAAGGTCAGCCCCTTACCCACAAGAAGCACGGTCTGTGATTTATGAATCGGCCGATATTCCAGGATAACCATCTTGGGCGGTTCCGTTGAACCTTGATTCACTGCCAGGATGCCACCCATTCCCAGACGTTTCATATCGTCTTTATCCAGCACCGTACACTTTAATGAATATTTTTTGGCAAGCATACGACCATGGGCAGCAAAATGGGATGGAGTCCAACTGTTGCCCGGTTCATTGGCCATATCTCTGGCCTCCCGAGCTGCCAGAGCCGCGATCTGTCCCGCGCGCATCCCTTTTTGCAGGGCATCCGTGCTCGACTGGACAAAGAGACGAACCTCCTCTATCCCGGTGAAGGACTCTTCTTCAGGGTCATTCTTCTTATATTTCAAAAAATGATAGTCACCAAGCAAGACCCCTTCACTTATGCACTCGGCAACCTCTTTTGGCCGTAATTCCATAAGTTCAGGCAGACAGACCATGATTCTCTTCGCTTTTACCTTGGCTGCCTGTTGAGCTATGGTTCCACCACTCAGACGGCATCTTTCGCGAAGTTCATCATGGGTCTCTTTTTCCCCAAACTTTCCCAAACCCACTACGAGAATACGTTTGGCAGAAAAAATACTATTTTTCTTATCAGTCTGGGGATAAAACAGCAGACATTCACCGGCCTTGGCGCTGAATTCTCCCAGTGTCCCGCTCTGCTCCAACCAGCTCTGCACAATGGTATTTTCACATTTAAAGCCACCTTTTTTAGACAGCTCTATATAATAAACCAACAAGTCGCCATTGAACTGTTCAGGTTTTTTCTCAGTTACAATCAGTTTCGTCGATTCCACTCTCTATCCTCTTGCTTTATGGTTCTGTTTTAAATTTGATTCTGGCCTAACGTCAACGTGACCATTAAGAAATCTGCAGTCCAGAATTTATTATCCTGCCCAGATACTCCTGATTATTCGATTCCTGTCGATATTTCACTTCTTTCTTGCACCACTCAAGAAAAAGTAAATTCCGTTTTCCAAACTCTTTCCAATTGAAAGATTGCCTTATTAAAGAGTATATATGTACTTATATAACGTTAAGTTGCCTCTTGGCAAAGAAGTATCACGCCTACCCTTTACTAAATTTCAAGGCTTAACGTAGCAACTTCACTCTGTATCCTTCACGGTTAGCCGTTATTCAGAAAAAAACGTACCAGTGAAATGGCATGACGAGTATAAGGATCTGTAAAAGGGATGAGCAAAAAAAACAGAGCTTATTCCTTAACGGCACCTCCACAATTGCATAGGGACCCGGAGGGGGAAGGAACAAGATAAAACAACATTGTTCACTTTTTAACGGCTCCTAAATTTCATCCAGGAATATACTTGTGTTATCAACCCTTATTACCGCAGTCATTTTGGCCCTTATCATATCCTTCTGCTGTTCACTTTTTGAAGCGATTCTCTACTCAATCTCTACCAGCCAGGTGGAGATGCTGAAAAAAACCGGGCACAGATCTGCAACTCTGCTCACTTCCTTACGAGCCGATATGAAGAAACCTATCACTGCCATCCTCACCATGAACACCATTGCCAATACCGTCGGGGCCACTGTAGCCGGAGCCTCTGCGGCCGCAGTCTTTGGCGAAAAAAATATTATTCTGTTCTCCGCTTTTTTTACCATGTCAATCCTGATCTTTTCTGAAATTATTCCCAAAACAATCGGAGTTACTTATGCGGTGAAACTTGCCCCTCTCATTGCCAGACCACTTTACTGGATGGTGATTCTGTTCAAGCCCATCATCTGGCTCTGCCAGATGATCACCCGTTTAATCCCCCAGAATAAAGAGCAAGGACATATTTCCGCCGAAGAATTACGAACAATCGCCTCAATGTCGTTGAAGTCCGGCGAAATCGAAGCGGACCAAGAACGAGTCATCAATAATATACTGGAACTTGGCAACAAGATTGTCCGCCAGGTCATGACTCCTCGCACAGTCACTTTTTCCCTGAACCAGGACATGACGGTTGCCGACAGCATAAAACTTGAAGACATGTTCAGCCGTCACAGCAGAATTCCACTCTACCATGACAATCCCAATGATGTTGTCGGAATTGTCATGCGCAAGGATATCTTACTTGCCGCAGCTGAACAGAAAAGCACCCTGCCCCTCTCACAACTTATGAATCCTGTCCACTTCGTGGCAGAAACAGCCCCTTTAAATCGAGTACTCGTCGATTTTTATGAGAGACACCAGCATCTTTTCGTGGTTGTGGATGAATATGGGGCCATGACCGGTATCATCTCCATGGAAGATATTCTGGAAGAAATCGTTGGCCGGGAAATTATGGATGAGTCGGACAAGGCAAAAAACATGCGGGAACTGGCCAGACGACAGTATCTGTCAACTTCAGGAAACGACCACTGAGGGAAAGAATATAAAAAGTATTATTTGGTTACGTCTCTCAACCAGACAACAAGACTACGGGCAACGCTCAGCGCTGCCTGGTTCATTGCTGCAGCCGCACCACTGGCATCTGCTGCGTCAACCTCCATCATAGCAACAAGTTCTTTACCGGCCACAACCTTCTTGCTCACGTTATCGACAAGATGAAAACGCATCCTGACAACCCCTTTCGAAGAACCATCCTCGGCGAAAAATTGCCCAAATTCAAAGAGGGTGCTCTCAAGTAGTAAATCAGCCCTGGACGCAGATGTCGGCGGAAGTACAGCCCTGAAAAGGCCGCTTTTCTCCAAGGTCTCCTCAAACACTGCCTGCATCGATTTGACCGGCGCATCTCTCCACCGGCTGTAAGCATAACTATGCTGACGCTGTCGTTTATCCGTATAAAGGATATCCTTGCTGCTGAAGGCATCGCTCCCCCGGACTGGAGCAATCTGGATAATGACTGGACGAGTTTTTGCTGTTTGTACCTGATTACCCTGGTTCCACCCAGGATTTATAGCATAGACCGCCATTGGGGGAAGGTTCTGAAAAGTACATCCTGTAGCCAGAGTAAGCGTGACCAAGAGGGCAAAGACCTGTGTTTTCCTCCATCTATTTCTCGTCATACCCCTCCTCTCCCGGTCCAGGCTGCAACCGGGATCGTTTAAAAAGCAGATCACTTGGATTGGCCTCGATTGCCCGGGTCGTTCTTTGCATATCGCCAACCAGGACATTCAGTTCATAGAGCAGTTGATGGAATGATTCAAGATTCTGACGGACCAGAGTGGTCATATTTTGATTCGGATCCGCATAATCATGTTCCATATTCCTGACCATCTTCTCAACACCCAGGGCAGCGGACTCAACCTTGTCAAAGGCTTGGGTAACCCCCTTTTCCATTACTATGCTGTTATCGACAAGAAGCTTAAACCCATGTAATTGTGATCTGAGATCTTGAGGAAGAACCTTCATTTCAGATAGAATACCAGCAACATTCTGCAAGTTCTGCTCACTAAGCAGCCGATCAATCTTATCCAGGGCTCGATCCAGTTTTTCTGCCAGGTGAGTCAAGGACTCGTCAAGACGGGCATGGGTTGAAGGGGCTGCGGGAATGACCGGAATTTTGCCCTCTCTCTTCAGCAGTGGAGCATCTTTGCGCCCTCCTGTCAGTTCTACAAATGCCAGTCCAGTTATACCGAAGGATTTGAGCGTGGCCCTGGTATCCTCCTTGATCTGGGTTCCATGCCTGAGCTTTAACAGGAGCTCCACCTCTTCGGAATTTTCTGGATTCAATCTCATCTTCTCGACAATACCAACATCCACACCCCGATATTTAACCGAGGCCTCCGAGCTTAAACCGGAAACCGACTCCTCCATATAAACGTAATAATAGTCATGTTCCTGCTTGTATCCATATTTCCCCAGCCAATAGACAAAAACGATCAGCCCGGCCAACAACAGGACCACAAAGATGCCAACGATAGTATAGTTGATTCTACTTTCCATTCTGGCTCCGTATCATCCCCCGTGCGCCCCCGAAAAATGCCCTGACAATGGGATGGGGATTTCCTCTGACTTCAGCAAGGGTGCCTTCGGCAATCACCTTTTTATCACCCAGAACTGCAAAACGATCAACAACAGTCCAGATGGAATCTAGAT
The DNA here is from genome assembly GCA_028697885.1 of Desulfocapsaceae bacterium. Lineage (GTDB taxonomy): Bacteria > Desulfobacterota > Desulfobulbia > Desulfobulbales > Desulfocapsaceae > UBA2270. The sequence continues at coordinate 93,914 of JAQVER010000002.1, read as the reverse complement.
CATGGGTAACCATAACTACAGTCAGACCAAGTAAATCCCGCAATTTGAGAATAAGCTTATCAAAGGCCTCAGCGCCCACGGGATCGAGGCCAGAGCTAGGTTCATCGAGAAAGAGCAGCTTCGGGTCCATGGCCAGAGCCCTCGCGAGCGATGCCCGTTTGATCATGCCGCCGCTCAATTCGGCAGGATAGAGATCTGCGGCATGATCAGGAAGACCAACCATATTAATTTTCAGGCGCACAATATCCTGGATCAGGGAGTCGGAGAGATCGGTATATTCCTTAAGGGCTATCCCAATATTCTCGGCAACGGTAAGAGAAGAATAGAGAGCTCCTCCCTGAAAAAGGACCCCCCACTGTCGCCGCAGCAGAGATGCCTGAGCGCGGTTGATTGTTGACAGCTCCTGCCCGAGAACCGTGATTGTTCCCTCCTGTGGAGAGAGCAGCATCACCATTTCTCTCATTAAAGTGGATTTTCCTGCGCCGCTGCCGCCCAGGAGTCCGTAGATCTCAGCCTGCCCCACAGTCAGACTGATATCGTCATGAATCAGGTTGCGGCCATACCTGGTCACCACATTGGCAACGGTGATAACAGGCTCACTCAAATGCCCAGCTCCGTAAAAAGGACTGAAAAAAGAGCGTCACAGGCGATCACCAGAAAAATTGAATTGACCACACTGATCGCAGTGTAACGTCCTATGCTCTCCGTGCTCTTCGAGACCTGAAAGCCCCGAAAACAGGAAATCGTCGCGATCAAAAATGCAAAAAATGGACCCTTGAAAAGACCAATCCACACATGTTTGACTTCGAGCGCCACCTGCAGCCGGCGGAGAAACTCGCCATAGGAAAGGTTCAAGTGGATGTTGGAAATGAACATTCCGGCAAGAATCCCAATCATGTCAGCAAAGAAGATCATTAGCGGCATGACAATCATCATGGCTATAATCCGCGGCTGGACCAGAAAAAGCAGGGGGTCAAAACCCATGGTCCGCATGGCATCAATTTCCTCGGTTATTTTCATCACTCCAATCTGGGCAGTATAAGAGGAACCGGTGCGGCCAGCCACGACAATGGCGGTAATCAGGGGGGCAAGCTCCCGAGTCACTGAGATGCTGATCATATCGACAATAAAGATATGGGCGCCGAATTTCTCCAACTGCACCGCCCCCTGATAGGCGATTACCACCCCGATTAAAAAACTGGTCAGAGCAACGATAGGCATAGCCCGAACCCCTGCCTCTTCGATATTCTTGACAATGGCACCATAACGAATGGACAGGGGATGACGCAGGGCCAATAGAAAAATGATAAAATTTTCACCAAGAAACGAGAGTAAGGCTACCATATCCCAAAAAGATGAGACCATAAGCCTGCCCAACTCATTGATAACTCCAATGAAACGTGAAGAAAATGTTGGCCCGGTGACAGAAGGAGTTGAGACATATTGTCTCAGCAACCGATACATTGTGTCATAGTCGGCACTGGCGCCAATGATCTCGATGGTGCAATCATTGCTTTGCAGCAGATCATAGTACCTGATAAAAAGCATCATGCCTGCTGAATCAACACGTCCCACCGCAGAAAGATCCCACTGGACAGACTTTTTACAGGTCTTGACGGCAAACTGTTCCAGCTTCCTGTCCACATCCCGCAGCCCCTCGATCACCCAGTCACCACTGCTGCTGATCAACACACCGCTCGAGGTTTCAATAAACCCTATCTGGCCCTTGTGAGATAAAGTGTCACCCATCAGCTTTTTTCCCAAGTGTCTTTATTGAGGAGGGAATTGGGATACGTATACTTTATTTCAGTATATTGATTTCCATTATTGACGTCAAGGAACCGTTTGGCAACCTCATCTTAGATGAGATTACTCTCTTCAAATTTACTTATTGTTCCAACTTCATTCCTGCGGTATCATTTCAGGAATCAGATCCACAGCCGTTAGAATCTATGAAGGGATTTTTTTAGCATGAAAAATTTAAATTTGATAGCCCGGCACTGGCATCACCTACCGATAGCCGAAGTGATCGAGTTGCTGGAAGGGAACAGGGAACAGGGGCTTGACAGGTTCGCGGTCGAACACCGACTTGAAACCTTTGGGCCCAATGCCATCACAGCCAAGAAAGGACAGGGGCCATTGATCCGGTTTCTGCTTCAGTTCCATCAGCCCCTGATCTATATCCTTATTATCTCGGGATTTATCACAGCCTTTCTCGGGGAGTGGGTAGACTCCGGGGTTATCTTCGGGGTGGTGCTGGTTAATGCCTTCGTAGGCTACATCCAGGAGGCCAAAGCAGTCAATGCCCTGGCGGCCCTGACCAGGACCATGACCACCGGAGCGACCGTCCTACGACTGGGAGAGAAGAGACGTATTCCGGCAACCGAACTGGTGCCCGGCGATATCGTCTTCCTGCAGAGCGGCGACAAGGTCCCTGCTGACATGCGGCTTTTCCAGGTACGTGATCTGCAGATTGCCGAATCGGCGCTTACTGGTGAGTCAGTGCCCGTTGCCAAGGACCACGCACTACATGGCCCCGAAACAGTCCTGGCCGACCGACGGAACATGGCCTACGCCTCAACCCTGGTCACCTATGGACAAGGAACCGGCATTGTTACAGCCACCGGCAACGATACAGAGGTGGGACGCATTTCTCAGCTGATATCCGCATCCGAGTCCCTGGCCACGCCGCTCACCCGTAAGATTAGTGAATTTAGCAACGTCCTTCTTTACGTGATTTTGGCCCTGGCCGGATTGACCATTTTTGTCGGCATTCTTCGGGGCCAGACATTTCTCGACATGTTCATGGCAGCTGTAGCCCTGGCCGTTGGCGCAATCCCCGAAGGTTTACCGGCAGCTGTTACCATTACTCTTGCCATTGGTGTCTCACGGATGGCAAAAAAACGAGCTATCATCCGTAAACTTCCGGCTGTGGAGACCCTCGGCAGCACCACAGTAATCTGTACCGACAAGACCGGAACCCTCACCGAAAACCAGATGACCGTGCAGGAGATCGTGGTCCAGGGCCAGTCACACATGGTGAGCGGTACCGGCTATAATCCTCTGGTCGGCACCATTGAGAATCGGGATATGGCTGCCGACCATTCCATCTCTCCGGCTCTGCGCGAATGTTTGCGGGCCGGATTTCTCTGCAACGACAGCCAGCTTGTGGAAGAGAAAGGTGTCTGGCAGGTGCAGGGCGACCCCACCGAAGGGGCACTTCTGACTGCCGCCCGCAAAGGAGGACTCGGCCCGGAAATGTTGTACACCAATCCGCGTCTGGACACGGTACCCTTTGAATCGGAACACCAGTACATGGCCACCCTACATGATGCCGGCCAAGGCTACCCACGTCTTGTCTATCGCAAGGGAGCGGTAGAGACCATTCTAGCCAGGTGCGGGACTCAACTTGACACGATGGGCAATCCCATTCCTCTGCGCGCCGTCGACATTCATGACACGGTAGAGGGCATGGCTGCCAAGGGGTTGCGAGTGCTTGCCCTGGCCCGCAAGGAAATGGCACCGGAAACAAGGGAAATTTCCCATGCTGACCTCATGACAGGTCTGATTTTTCTCGGCCTGCAGGGAATGATCGATCCGCCACGGCCAGAGGCAATTGCCGCGGTCGCAACCTGTCAGGCTGCCGGCATCCGGGTAAAAATGATTACCGGTGATCATCCGGCAACCGCTGTAGCGATTGCCCGGCAAGTCGGGCTGTTAAATCTGGAAGCGAACCCGACCATGACAGCCAGGGATAGTCTAAAAGCGCAGGTGCCAGGGACGCAAGGCCAGGATGCTCCGATATCGATTGTGACGAGAATCACCCCGGCAGCAGAACCACTGGCGAGAACTGCGTCGGTACTTACCGGGGCGGATCTTGCCAAGCTCTCAGACAGTGAACTCATCGAGCGGGCCGAAGACACTGCAGTCTTTGCCAGGGCGACCCCGGAACAAAAGCTCCGTCTAGTGGAAGCCCTGCAGGTCAGGGGCCAGGTGGTGGCCATGACCGGTGACGGGGTTAATGATGCCCCAGCCCTGAAACGAGCAGATATCGGGGTGGCCATGGGTACCACGGGGACCGAAGTGGCCAAAGAAGCGGCAGACATGGTGCTCACCGATGATAATTTCAGTTCCATTGAGGCGGCAGTCGAAGAAGGGCGAGGCGTATTCGACAACCTGACCAAGTTCATTGCCTGGACCCTTCCCACCAATCTGGGCGAAGGATTGGTCATCCTCACTGCTGTTTTTCTTGGTGTAACCCTGCCCATCCTACCAGTTCAGATCCTGTGGATCAATATGACTACTGCCGGATTTCTTGGCCTGTCACTGGCCTTTGAGCCCAAGGAGCCAGGCATCATGCTGCGACCGCCCAGAGCACCCAATGCGCCGATCCTGACCCCTATTATGATTTTCAGGATTACCCTGGTGAGCCTGCTGATGCTTGGCACTGCCTTCTGGGTCTTTGCCTGGGAACAGAGGATCGGCGCCACCCTGGCCGAGGCACGTACCGCTGCGGTTAATACCTTCGTAATGATTGAGCTGTTCTACCTGTTCAACTGCCGCTCTCTAAAAAAAACTGTCTTCCAGCTGGGATTTTTGTCCAATCTCTGGGTGCTTGGTGGTGCTGTCACTATGTTCCTGCTGCAGATAACCTATACCTACCTGCCGGTGATGAATCGACTTTTCCAGAGTGCACCGATTGACCTGACAGTATGGGGACGGATTACAGCGGCAGGGATGCTCGTCTTTGTGATTATCGAGATAGAAAAATGGTTCTGGGGGAAAATAGCAGAGAAGAACTGAAAAAAAAATCAATCAACACAGATCCGTGCTCTCATTCTAACAAACATGCAAGTTGACACCGAGAAGACAAATAGGCGACAATGAACTGTACGAGTAATACGATGAGGAGCCTCGCCGTGCAGCCGACGAAGGTACCGGTTGAATGCAAATTGGAATAACTCTAACTCGATAGCAGCCGCCAGCAATGCTGCCCACTTGCCGGAATAAATCGCGTCCTACAAACCAACAATATCATGGTTCATAAATCATCCTGAAGCTCTGATACAATTTCTGCCTGCTCCTTTGGCTTCATAAAGCAGTCTGTCGGCCCTATTCAAGAGAATATCAATGGTATCCTCTTGATGATAGTCCGTCACACCAAAACTGACAGTAACAAGCCCAACCTCTCCAAAATCCAATAGACGTATATTGGCAAGAATATTTTCCACTAATGGAACAGCAACTGGCAGCGAAATGTTGGCCAGCAACAACACAAATTCTTCTCCACCCCAGCGGGCAAAAACATCAACGCTACGGATTCTCTCATGAATAGAGGCCACAATCTCTTTTAACACCCTGTCACCAGCCTCATGGCCAAAGGTATCATTCACTTTCTTGAAATGATCTATATCACCCATTGCCAGTACAAACTGAGTCCCGTATCTCTTTGCTTTCTGTACCTCTATCTCAAGAATCTGCAGGAAATAGCGACGATTAAAGGCATTGGTCAAGGGATCGACATTACAAAGATGGAAGAGTTGTTCTTCCATCTTTTTTCGTTTCGTGATATCCCTGAAAATCGTTACCGCACTGACGATTTTCTCTTTCTTGAACATGGGTTCACTGGAAACCTCCGCCACAAAAGAGCTTCCATCCTTGCGCCTGAACACCTCTTCCCCCGTATAGTTCGTATTGGTCAGTAACACATTAAAAATTGGACACTCCGATAACGAACAGTTGCTATTCTCTTGAAGATGAAACAGGCTATGCGCTTCCTGTCCCAGTAATTCGTGACGAGGATATCCCAAAATCTCAGACGCAGTAGCATTGACAAAAGTAATCACCCCCTTGTTATTCATAACATACAAGCCATCGTTCATGGTGTTAGCAATCGACTGAATATTCCGTTGTTTTTCGACAACATTCTGTTTACTTTGCAGAAAGAGGAGAAAGGAAATGGCCCCAAACAGCACCATTATCGAGAAAATCAGAAGATCAATGCGATAATTCCAATACATCTTATCAATTTCATGTGCGGCAGAAAACGAAAGTAGGACCGCAGTAACAAGACCTTCCACATCTTCGAGTGGAATAATTGTTACTTTATAAAATCCATCTTGGGATTTGACAGCAATGGACTGAGGTTGATGTTGAGACATCGCCTGAAGAAAAGATTGTGATTCTGCCAGTCCTGCATAAACTTTCTGGGCGGAATCAGACATTTTTGGCGGCGAATCGGGAAGCTCCCGCCTAGGATCTTCCACCAACCAATCCTGACTGAAAAGAGATGATTCATATGTTTTTTCCTGCTCTTCAAAGAGCTTGGGGAGAAGCAGAGACGCCTTATAGACAAGCATAAAATCATTGGATTTATCCAGGTGCCATATTTCCCGTCGAAGAGACTCAAAGGGTTGACTGATCTCCACACTTCCCAGATCCTCGTCGCTATCAAGAATAGGAAACACGTTTCTAAAGCCCGACAGCATTCGCCCAGTTTCAAATCCCTGAATGTACTTATGATCACGATTGGCCATAGCCACAGAGGGACGGATACCAGTCAGTGAATCACCAAAACGATTGGGCGAGTGGAAACGAAGAAAAGATCGAGAGTCCGGGGTATGAAAATGTAACTGTCGTACATCTCTTTCCCGAAGCTTCTGGTAAATCGGATAAAGATATCTATATAATCGCACCCGCTGAACAGCCTGATCCGATTCACCTCCCCTCTGTGCCGCCCGCAACAATTCCAGAACCCGAGGTTGCATAATATAGGTGTCAAAATAGACCTGCATCCCAGTCTTATGCGACTTGACAACAGCCTGCCAAGCCATATTCAAGATTGTGGTCTGGTTCGCAAGATACATTCTCTCCATGGTGCTGCGTTCATGACGCAAATAGACAAAGCCACTGGACCAGAGAAGACACACAAAAACTGCTACATTAAGGATTCGAGCCAACATATTCTTGATTCACTCTGTTTGCAGGTCAACAGCTGCCATATGGCGGGTGAGAAAATCAAAATCTTTATCTGCAGCTAGGGAAAACCCATCTTTGCCTGTTATCCAGGAAGACCTGACCTGAGGACTTGCCTGAATAAGTAATTGCCCGATTTTCTCTGCCTGCTTGCTGTTCAATGTTTTTTTATTACCGACAATCACAAATCCCGGAAAAGAACCTGTCTCTTGTAAAACTTTCAGTGTTAAATTCTGGAATTTCCTGGCCACCTGCGTCTTCATGACACCCGCCTTAAACTCACCTCGGACGACTGCCAGAGCGACGTTCCCATGATTACCCAAATATTGATACCCTAACTGTTCCAGATCTGGCTGATGGTCTTTCAGCAACAAGGCTGCCGCCAGATGCCCACAAGTGGAAAGAGCCTGAGGCAGGGCAAGTGGACTATTTATCTCCTGCACCGACTGAGGGCCGTCAAAACTTGTTACCAGAGCGCAGGTATAAGCCGGTTTTCCATCGGATTCATTCATTATTACAATTGGTTGCGTCTGTGGATCTTCCTTCTTCAAGGTCACATAAGGCAGCGGCCCCAGTTGTACCAGATCGATCTTCCCCTCTTTGAAAAGTTGCAAGATCTGCTGATAATCTTTTTCATAGCGAATTTTGATCGGCACTCCAAGTTTTTCAGCAAGATAGCGGATCATAGGGGTATGACTGGCAATGACTGTTTCTGAGTTTTCAACGGGCAGCGGCACGTAAACCAATTCTGCCGCACCCGGTTGGGGAAAAAGAAAAAACAAAGAAATGAGAGAAAGAACAAAAATCTTCATGACTCAATAACCTGTTTCATCGTCAAAGCCAGGCTGGCAATAGTATATGGCTTTTGCAGAAATGCCTTCACCCCCAGCCCCAGAATCTCTTCTACGCGTTCATCCTGCCTGAATCCGGAGGCCAGGAGGACCTTCACCTCAGTATTGATTTTTTTCATCTCCATAAAAGCCTCCCTGCCCGACATTACCGGCATGGCCATATCAAGCAACACACCCTTGATGTTGCTATGATGCTGCCGATACATTTCCACAGCTTCCTGGCCATTGGCCGCAGTCAGTACCGTATATCCTACGGCCTGCAGAATATCCTCCGCCATCTTCCTGACTATGTCATCATCATCCACCACCAGGACAAGACCATCCCCACGACTGATGGCTAAAAGTGTGTCACGGGCAGAAGCAAGCTCCACCCCTTGACGCTCCAGTAAAGGCAGATAGACATTAAAGGTGGAACCATGACCTGGCTCTGAATAGACATCAATAAACCCCTGCTCTTGCCTGATAATATTATAGACCATGGCCAATCCAAGGCCTGTCCCCTTGCCATGTTCCTTAGTGGTAAAAAATGGATCAAAGATCTTGGCAGCTGTCTTGGTATCCATACCGACCCCGGTATCACTGACCGACACCTTCCAATAAGCACTGCCAATGGCTTCAGGATGCCTTTTTTGAAAGAGCTGATCGACTTCGACCTTATCAATGGCAATGGTCAAAGTGCCGCCCCAGAGGCCCTCTTCCCGCATAATAGTCATGGCATGAATACTATTAATACAGAGATTCAGGAGGACCTGTTCCATTTCCGTAATATCGGCCAGCACATAGGCAGGACACTCTGCTGGATGGATAACCACCTGTACCGACTTATCAAAGGTATTCTCACCAATTTTCCGCACATGTTTCACAGAAAGATTCAGATCAACCGGTACCAGATCAATCTGATGGCGCCGGGATAAAGTGAGTAACTGCCGCACCATATCAACCGCGCGGTTACCCGCTGTTTCCATGCGCTCCAGATATTCCTGAATCTCTGAGGCGGGAAGACCCGGCGGGCTTTGAATTTTAAATTTGAGCAAAGACAAATTTCCCAGAATTGCAGCCAGGACATTATTAAAATCATGGGCCAGGCCGCCCGCCAGGGTACCGACAGATTCCATTTTCTGGGCCTGCCGCAGCTGTTGTTCCTTAAGATCAAGCTCGGTGATATCATCCAGACGAAGAGCAACTCCATTCACTCCATTGGCAATCAGGGGGAAAAAAGTCACATTATAGAGATGCTCAGCATCCTCTGTCATTTTTTCACGATAAAGCGTAAGTGGACGGTGCTGATACTTTATCGTATCTACTTGCTTGGAATATTTACTGAAGATCGGGGTAAGATCATAAATTTTCCTGCCGATGGCATCACTGGACGAGATACCGGTAAGCCGACAGGCAGCACTGTTCCATTGGGTAACAATCGAATCCGCATCGAGCGTCACCAGCATGGAAGGCATAGATTCTATAATATTATTGAGATAATTTCGCATACGGATAATTTCTTTCTCCGCTCTTTTCTGCACACTGATATCTCGGATCAACCCTTCATACTTTATAATAGTATCGTCATCTTCCTTGATTGCATGACAAGTCAAAGAAACAATAACGGGTGAGCTGTCACTTTTTATCAGGGTCAACTCATAATCTTGAACAAACCCTTTCTTTCCTATCTCCTCTTTAAAACGAACAAGGGTATCTTCATTTTCAAAGATATTAGCAAAGAGGTTCTGGTCAAGCAAAACTCCTCTGGAGGCAGCACTGAGTATCCGTAAGAAAGAAGGATTGACGTCCAGCAACTGTCCTTTGCCATCAGCAACAAATATCCCTTCGATGGCCCGCTCAAAGAGATGCCGGAACTTTTTTTCAGAGTCCTGTAATTTTTGTTCCCGACTGGCGATGGCGCAGGCCATTGCCTTCAGAGTATAGCCAAACCTGTCCAGTTCAAACACCCAACGGGACTCAGGTATCTGTACGTCAAAATTTCCCCTGCTGATACTGTCGGCGGCTGCCATAAACCTCTGCAGCGGATTGGTTAAATATCTTGCCATGAAATAGCCGATAACAACGGCAAACAACCAGCAACAAAAACCTATGATCGCACCATTTCTCTGAATTGTATGCAGATGGGATAAAATAGCCCGCATGGGCAGGAAGACCCGTGTTTTACCAAGCTCAATCTTGCCGACAACAATGGGTGCGGTGATAATAAGTTGGGCCGGATCATTATCAATACAGATACAGGCCTCATCGTCCTTGATAATACAATTTGCAATAAGCTCTTTCTCCATGACCGTGCCAAGGAGTTTGACATCTGAGGCAGCCAAAATCACCCCTTCACTATCACTGATTTGGATAGCACCTACTTCCTCATTCCTGAAAACAATCTCCCGAAGAAATTCCTGCAAAGGAGCATAGTTTTCAGTAATCAGATCATCGGCCACGGAAAAGGCGGTGTTTTTGGTGATAATCTTGCCATAAGCGGTAAGATTATCAATAGCATAATCTTTAAAACGGCTGGTATAGAGGGCTATAATCACCGCTGTCAACAACAGAGGGATAAGGGTGCAATAAGCAATAATGTGAGTACGCAGACGAAAAGAAGTCATGGCTTGCCAAAATAATCGGTGTCTTTAATCAGCTCATAGAATTCATCATAATCAGCATCCGTAGCCTTAATGATTTTTTTAACCTGCATATTCTTCAAGATCTCTCGTTCTTCTGGTATATCCGGAGAAAGAGCAGAAAGCGTTTCTTGAATGGCATTAATAGTGCTGTTATCCATTCTTTTTTTCACCACAAAGGGAAACTGTGGGATCTCAGATGAACGGGCAATAACTCTAAGCTGCTCCCGAATTTCGCTAAAGGCAGGAAGATCAAGGGCGTCATATCTGAACAAACCGGCATCATACTTCTTGTTAACAACCCCATAGATCACAGAATCGACCTTACCCAAAAACTGAATGTCCACATCTTTTTGTGGATCAATCCCCTTTTCTTCAAGCTGAGGCAGGAGAAAATAGTAACCAGCAAAAGAAAAACCACCGATAGCTGCCACCTTTTTCCCTTTAAGCTGCTCAACAGTCTGGATTTCACTGTCCTTACGAACAATGGCCACACCGTGAAATGTGGGAATCCCTCTGGCAATCGCCTTATAACCACTGGAACGCAACTTATAATAGACCGGCGGAGCGGCAAGCAGCAAATCATATTCATCGTTTCTGGCCTTTTCGAGAAAGCTATTGGCATCTGCCGCCGAAGAAATCTTGATTTTTTTGCCCAGTTCTTTTTCAAGATGCGCTGCCAAAGGGCCATACATCTCAATAATCGTTTTCGGAGATTTATAAGGAAAGACCCCGAATTTGATAATATTCGGATTTAATGTTTCATGTGCACGACAAGATAAAGGAAAAAAAAGGACTAAGAGAACGAACATCAGCCCCAAATTTCCTACCGACCGAAAAGATATTGTCTCCATTTTCACCTCATCATTCAGTGTGAATAGAACTTATGCAAATAAGACGCTTTCTTATTTAATATTGTATTTATAGAGGACATGTCAAAGAATATTACCTAGGCCCTCAAACTTATAATTACTAACATATTTTCAACTTGTTCAAAAAAAACTAACATTCAAGAGAAATAGATATCATTCTCAAATTAAACGTGTTATTAAAGAAATTTTTTTTAAAATCGTAAAAAACGGGAAACCAGTTAAGGGGGAAAATACGTGTAATTTAAATATATTATAAATATATTTTTTAAATTATAAGGATAACAGAAATGATTTATGACATCCCAGAAGAAATTATCAATGAAACAAAACTTTGCCTCTACAACCATGGCTGTTTGTCTTCAGTGGCTATTTTTCCTCAAGGAGTACCGACCGGCAAGAAAGGAATGCATTTTACTGAAGTTAAGAAAAAATCTTATTTTTTAGGTAAATGCTCATATTGTACTGATATTATCAATAAAGAAAATGAGGCTTCCACTCTTTGTTTCTGCCCTGTAAGATGTGAGATATTTAACAGATATGGGAAATAAAGAAGTAATCTAACTTAAATATAAGGGAGAGCTTTCTTCAAATAATGTTTAATTTCTACTTTCTAATGACCATGCAGTTATGCTCATAAAACCTTTTGATATCTCAATACGATACGTATTCTCATTACACATTATATTTGATTCTCTTTTTTTCCTCGCTTTGCCATAAATTCCGCCACGCCTACGCCAGCGACACACTAACAGCTACGGGAGATATTCGGCTGATGCAACGGGCACTCCATCACAAAGACATCAAGACAACGACAATTTACGCACAAGTGCAGACTGGCCGGATAGCCAACGCTGCCGCGCTTGTTAAGGCGATGCGCGATCAGGAGAAGTCACAGACCTAAAATGTGTGACTTACGTGTGACCTGGACACAAAAAAGCACCTACGAGAAACATCGTAAGTGCTTGATTTTATGGAGCCGATATGCGGAGTCGAACCGCAGACCTACTGATTACGAATCAGCCTATCTGCCAGATAACACACCTATTTTATTACAATTTAATAGACAAAATCAAGGGACACGTGTCCCTTAATTTTTTACCTATCCAACATCCCGATCCAGATTATAAAACCTGATCCGGCCAATTCAGTATTTTTAATGTGCCCTGAACTACTACAACTCTACAGCACTGCTTAATCATAATAACTTGGATTCGCTATTTTGAGCCAATCGATGGCTCTAACTGAAGGTGTGTTATCTGGACTAATTTCCCTGGAGTAATCAAACCTATTGTCTGTATCATCTAAAGCTAGAAAAGGGTTGTCATCATCTGGTTCAAGTTTGACTTATGGTTGAAGCCGCTGAAAATCTCGCCCTGTCAATTTTTCTTGAAGTTCTTTTATGAAAAAAGGATATAAATGAACTACTGTCGGCCATTTTCCATGTAAAATATAAAATGATTCTAGTGTTACCAGAAACCGTATCCAGTTTTTTGATTCTCCATTAGGCATGATCTCCTCCTAAGCTAGGACGGGTATTCAAAATACTATATCAGTTAATTAAAAAGCTAGTGTTTCTCTTTCAACCCTAGTTTCAAGCCTCATCCATTATAGACAAAATATTTTTCTCCTCAACGACGTCACAGAAATCTTTACCAGAGAACCAATTTGCAGATTTTCGAGTATTGCTAATTTCCCACATTTCTTTGGCCATAAAATCCGCCAAGGTCATCGCCTTGAGTTTTTCAAGTCCACCTTGTATTCCAATATAAATATCGTTGCCAGCAGTCTTCGCCACTCTATACATATTGACTGTACCAAACGGTTTTCCATACCACTCTACCCCCTTGAGGTCATTATTGTCAGGGTTCATAGCCCATGTGCAGATCTTTTGGAACACCGCTATTGGCAAATATTGCCAGCCTTTTGGGGAAGTGCTGACCGTCAATTGCTCATCTTTGAAAAGAGAATTTCGCCAAGCTTTATTAACAAGACCACCCTTTCCCCATTGAATGCCAACATAAAGATCATCCTGCTGCATCAAAAGGTCGCTGACTAATATTTTATCCGTGTGGTCGACAATTTGCCTTTGTGTTTGCTTTGTGTAGCTGTAGCCGGAAAATTCACTTAGACAGAAATTGATAAAGGATTTAATAACTTGTTTAGTATCATAGGCCAAGGGGCTGATCGCCCCTATAAATTCTTTATTGAGCAGATCTTTGAGAATAGCGAGAACTGAGAGTTCATCACTGTCACTAGGTTCTTGCCAATAGAGCAAAGTTCCAAAGTCTTCACCTTGGTATTTTGTATGCAATTCGTCTAGAAATGCTTGAGAACTTGACCACCCTCCCTGCCCTGCTAAAGCAGGCACAAGGTAAATTTGAACAATAATAAGATTGTCTCCATGGAGTTTTGTCAATCGGTCTTTTGTCCCCAGATATTGTTCCCTAAGCTGATTTTTTGTTTTAGAAGACTGAATTATTTTATTTTCAATGATGAAATACCAGTTTTTATAGTGTGCCACGATATCGACAAATCCTGATTTTCCTCCTGGTAATTCATATCTGAATTCAATATCAATCTCAACTTGGCCGTTTTCCTCATTAAAGAAATCCGTCCTTAATTCATCAGTGAGTTCCTGAGCAAGATTTACAAGTTTTGGATTTTTATTTTTATCACCAATGCGCCGCACTAATGAAGAAAACAAACTGGTTCCTAGGCCATGATCCATGTTTGGAGCAAGCAAATAGGCAAAAAAGGCTGAGACAAACTCTTCCCTGAATGAATGTTTACCTGAGGCAATAACCTTAAAAAGATTCATAGTTCCCTTGTTTTTATTTCGACAAACTTACTTGACAATATTTCGGCGCTAATCAAAACCAAGTACAGATATTTCCAAAAGTGACTCTATACAATACTAAGCTAAAGGTATTTAGGTACCCCATAAAGACTAGCTTTCAATTTACGCGGGAATGGCATCAACTAAATGCCTCGTCACTTCCGCGTACCGGGAGTCTAGAAAGGTGGGGGGGTTGAGTTTCCCATAGAGGTCTTTTCCCAAATGTTCCGGACTAATTGATAGGAGGATATCTTCACTATCAAGATCAGGATGACATATAGAAGTTGCCTTGATTAGACGATAATTTCTCATAACTCATGCTCGTACTCCTACCGTAGAAATTATAAAATCTGACTTCCATTTTCCCATATAAGACAGCAAGGAGCCAAATTTTCTATATTGATATTGCTTACGACTGTCCTTATATCTATGCAGATATTTGGGGGTAAATTTCGCAAAGCTGTAGGATCTCATCAATCATTTCCTTCCTTAACTCCTCAGGTTGCAACACTTTGGCCTCAGCCCCATACCCAAGCAACCATCTTTTAATCTCATGCCGCCCTGATGTTTCCATTTTCAAGATAATAGAGCCATCATCATGACGGATGATTTGTTGGTTTGCCGACCAGATTCGCTCGGAGATATAGCGGGCCTGTTTACAAGAGAACCAGATCTCTACTTCCAACGGATCATCATAAACCAGACCAAATGCATGTTTGAGCTTTTCGTCCGGGTCAAAGTCAACAGGATAGGTAAATCCTTCCCCGGTTCCCTCCACCTTGAGAATCCGCTCTACTGCCAGGACACGAATATCACCATAGCTGGTTGCATTCACAAAGAGGTAGAGGCCACCCTGGTGCTCGAAGAAATGAAGAGGGTCAATCTTGAAACTTTTATGTTTATCGTCATGAAAGGCATGATAGGAAATTTTACAGGTATGACTGACCAACATGGCCTCGGTGAGATCGTCGATAATCTGCTCCTTGCCGCGGTAGTTCTTGGCCATTTTAGCATCAAGAAGAAAGAGAGAGCGCAGCTTATCCAGTTTCTCAGCCATCCCCTTTGGGGCGAACAAAGAAATCTTGGAGAATGCGGATTGAACGTTGTCCGCCAGGCCACAGCCTTTCAATGTTTTGGCCTCACCCTTGAGAAAAAACAGAGCAATAAGTTCCTGAGGTGTTAATTTGACATCCGGCAGATTCAAAGGGCCCATCTTTTGATGGAAGTCTTTGTCCAGCTTCTTTCGTGTCCGGTTCTCCACCGGATCCTTTTCACTCAGAACTGGAAAGCCTAATTCTTCTTCAACAATCTTCAGCCATTTATAGACATTGGTCCGGTCTATCTCCAACTCCTCGGCGATCTGCTCCACGGTAGCGCCACGATGGCTGCCGAGCATGTCGATGACCTTAAGTATCTTGATCAGGTTTGCGCCTCGCATCTACCTTTTCCTATATTATCTAAAAAAATCGATCGTAACCAGAGTCGTCTCACTGGTATGTTACTTCAGAAATCATAAAGGATAACAAACTGTTTTTAATCTGCCTCATCCAATTAAATTAAAACCTAACAGAAGAAGCGCAAAATGGCGAAAAAAGAATCGCCTGTATACAAATGCGTCACATCCACGGGTTATCCTTCTTCATATGAGAGAAAAAAATCAAAAAACAATTAAGGGGGAGATATGAGTATATTTGAGAATGTTCCTATTGAAGAGGACACCAATATCCTCCAACAGGAAGAAAAAACAATTGGTAACTTTCGAGTATTGTGGCAGAAATGGTTCTGGGATGGCATCAAGGCTGAAAGTGTTATTTTCATCGCTGATGAGGTAATAAACCTTTCTGACGAAGATTTGTCAGATTTAGTAAAGAAAAATGTTCCAACAATTTCAGCAACGACGATTAGTCGATCGCAGTCGGGTTATACCTTTGTGAATTATAATTTTGAGACACCCGGCTGAAGGGGAAATATATGAGTTCGACACGTAAGGTTTGTTACTTCGTAGAACCGGATCCACGCCCAAGCTTTTCCAGTCAGACTTGAAGATTACTATTGGGAGATTGTTTCTTTGGCATATTTTTCACCCAGGGCCGTCTGATAACATTACATCATCATGGAGTACCCAATGAAAATTATATTCTATCACGGCTTCGAGTCGTCAAGGAAATCAAGTAAGTACATTTTTCTTGAAAAATACTGTGCTGTTCGAGGATACAAGTTGATATGTGATGAAGTTGATCACATATCAGAAAGCGTAGTAAGCACACATGTAAATAGATTGAGTGAAGAAATAAACAAGTGGGATGATGAGATTGTTCTTGTAGGTCATTCTCTTGGAGGCTATTACGCCCGGTATCTTTCAAGGCGATTTGGAGTGAAGTGCTTACTGATCAATCCTTGTCTGAATCCTGAAAATTACACTAAAAACAGGGTAAAGGCATCTTCTTATCCCCTTACTGACACAGTAGTATTGATAGATATGAATGATGGAGTTCTTGACATGAACGCAGTATATGAAGAATTGAAAGATGAGACTGAAATAATTAAAGTTTATGGCGATGGACATAAGTTCGAATCAAGTCTTGATTTAATAGCAATCCATCTTGATGGACTTATAAACTCATACAACTTGCCTCTGTGTGACTAAGTATGAAGGTATATTTAGAGGAAGCCAGAGCCATTGATCAAATTTTCAAACACGCATACGGAGGTTGAGGGTGGAGTATGACATTATAGGGGATATCCATGGCCATGCCCGCGAGCTGGAGTGTCTTCTTGACAAGCTGGGCTACTCCACCGATGGAAAATATTACCCTAAAGAGAGTCGGTTGCTTTTCCTGGGGGACTTTATCGATCGTGGCCCCGAGAACAGACGGACAATCGAAATTGTGCAAAGGCTTGTCCAAGCTGGATTAGCCTCAGCGGTCATGGGCAACCATGAATATAACGCCATTTGCTATCACACTCGGAGCGGAGAAAACGACAAGGAATTCCTGCGTGATCATAGCGAAAAAAATACAGGGCAGCATCAAGCCTTTCTGAATGATTATCCAGACAAAGAAGAGCGTGAGCAAGTAATCAACTGGTTTCAGACACTGCCTCTGTATCTGGACCTTGGGGAACTGCGTATGGTCCATGCCTGCTGGGATCATGAGGCTGTTTGTTTCGTAGATGAGCGCTACAACAATCATCTCAACCAAGACTTTCTTCTGAGATCGGTTGATAAAAATACCAACGAGTACAGGGTAATAGAAACCCTTCTCAAGGGTCCGGAACGTTCCCTGAAATCTGGTTATTCTTTTTTTGACACAGACAACAACCAACGCGAGAGTTTTCGCCTGAAGTGGTGGAAAGAACAACTGCACACTTTGGGAGAGGCGGCTATTCTCCCGCAGGATTTCTTGGAACTTCACTTCAATGACTCGTTAAGTCTTCATTGTGGTGATCAATCGATGGATGCCTACCCCGGAGATGCTCCCCCTGTCTTTTTCGGCCATTATGCCAAGTTGCCCGTGGATGAATCCTTTACCCACAATACGGCCTGTCTGGATTACAATATCGTTGAGGGAAAACAACTTGCTGCTTTACGATGGAAAAAAGATTTCAAAAACAGACCGTTGACTGAGATGGAAGTTGTAACGGTTGATTTTATGGGATAAATCACGATAGCTATAACAACAGTATTATCCTTTTACTTTTCCATACTCGACATCAAAGACTGAACTCGTTGGTGTCGATATTTTTTAAATCCACATCAGTTTCACGGGTAATAGCGGTATAAACAGAGAATCATGAACAAGTACAAATATCGAACAACAAACAAAGCTAATAAGGAAATCTGGGTATGTGAGGCCTGTAAAAAGGGGGAAATTACTTCCATTCTGACAGGTCAATGGAAACTGATTGATCGAAGCACTGATCCTGATATTTTGTGTGCTGTTTGTGAAGAGATTATTGTGAAAGATAGGATATGACCAGATATAAATCGCCACATATAGCGGTTAATTCTATAAAAACAATTATTCAATGTTCCCTAAAAATAGCAGCACTAACAGCAGATCCAATATGTTAAAATCTTTTTATATAATATTTGCTATTCTGATTTTAAGTCCAGCACTGGCCAGCTCAGGCAATTTATCCCCATTATTAAAAAATGGAAGTTGCCCGACAGGCTATCATGCTTCAGGTAAATATTGTATTCCCGGTAAAAATGCTAAGTTTGCCATTATAAAACTTGGCAGTTGTCCTTCAGGATATCATTCTTCAGGTAATTATTGCCTTGCTGGTAAAAGTGCTAAAACAGTCATTTTAAAAGCAGGAAGTAACTGTCCTTCTGGATATCATACATCTGGAAAATATTGTTTAGAAAATTGAGGGGGGGGAGTAAAAAAGATTGTGTAAATGTGGTTTTGTTCAGAGTAAATTGGAGTTTGGGTCCGTTTGTGATGAACAATTACAAACGGAGGAAAATCCTATTCACGCTGAGCCAAAACAAGATAACCTTAGGATTCTGTCAGATTGATATAGTTAATAGGGGCGAGATCAATCACCAACTTACGTTTAATCAATTCAATTTCTGCGACACTCATTTCTCGATGAAGCAAATTTTCAAGCAACTCTTGTTGGCGAGGTTGGCCAAAGGCCAGACGATATAATGACAAAATCCTTAAAATCTCATCAAGCCTTTGGGGTTCTTTGCTCATCGGGAGCATAGGAACAAGTCTTTCTAATTTAGCAGTACCCTCTGGCATATGCCAATAAGGGATTAGATCGCTTTTCCTAGTAGCTTTAGTATCGACATCCGCTATTGAAAACAACTGGTCCCATAAGTCCTCAGTAATCTCTCCATTGAGAACATTCCGATATTGTTCTGCTACCCGACGACGGACTGTTAAGGATTTGTAACGATTAATACGTCCTTCACGTTGTTCTAGATCTATCGGGTTTTGGGGCAAATTCCAATGCACGACTCTGCTACAATACCAATGAAAATCTAATCCTTCTTGGCCAATCGAAGTAGAACTCAACACAAATGGCCGAAATGGAGAATTAAAAGCATCTCGAATATGACCGACCCTAATAATACCCTTTTCGTCAGTCATCTTCTGGTTCCCAAGAGGCACAGCATAATGACAGCTTAAGCTAACTTTCTGCAAACTAACACTACTCTTCTTGCCTTGGTCAAGCTGGGCTGTTACAGAGCTCGTAGTTATGCCAAGAGCTCCTTCTAACTTTTCAATTGCAGAGGAGGCATCATTCCCGGCCGACTTCAATAAATGTCCATACTCATCTAACATAGCCTGCACGTTCCCATCAGCACAGTATTCCAAAACACTACGCCAATGTTGTTTCTCCCCCATGAAAATGGTTTTTAATACTCTCTGTGCTTCTGGCTTATTAAACATTTGGACTAAGGCCATAGCCCCTTGTGTTGCATATTTTATTGTATCTTTTCTTGTATTATCATTTGATGCTGGCCACAATTTGAGCCATGACCGAGACGCACAAACGCCAGGTCCTGCCAAGGACAGCATTGCCAAGAATTCAGCCAAATCATCCGGCATTGGGCCAAGCTTAAGATCCTGACTTCGTAGGAGGTCATTTAATACCAACAACTGTTTATAACGCCCAACGTGCTTACTATGGTCTTTTAATTGTTGGATTTGAGAGGATAGCCAGGTATCCATTTGTAGCTTGTTTCCATTTTCTCGATCTAGCAAAAACGGGGCAAGTGCATACCAGTTATCAGTCTTCTTTTCGCTCGCATCAACATATACACGTAAAGTCACAAGTCGACGTTCCAATATTTCCTTGCGCTCTGATACCAACTCCCCAAGAGAGACATTTCCTGGCTCCATTTTCATTGCCATCAAAATTTGGCAAGGATATATCAACGCCCAAGGAGCCAGACTTGCCCTCCCATCAAATCGTATTATTGGGCTAATCCTTTTCCTTGACTCTTCTTCTGCGTTAGATCTTCCAAAATATTTTGGTCGGCGGCCTTTCCCCTTAGGAATCAACCTTTTTTCAGCCTGATAAGATAAAATCCCGCTTAACGCCCGCGGAGCCAAGACAAAGGCAGAAAACAGTAACGTTTTTGTGAACCCTTCCTGCTTTTCAAATGCACCTTGGTTAGGGTAGTACGACATACTGGAAGGGATCCATAATAGCCTCTCACCTTTACTTCCGAAAACAACTTTAGAAAGCAGTCGAATTTTAGCATTTGGGGCATCATGCTCTATATCAAGTTGATATCGGTCAATTCTTTCATACGGCAGCCAAGCCGCTTTTGAGAGTTTTAGGCTCTTTTGGAGCTCTTCTGTTTTAAGATATTTTTCTAGTTGATTCCAAAGCTGATAACCACTCAAGAATGACAATGCCCATGGAGCGGTTTTATAAAACTCCAGGAGCTGATTCCCATGTCGTCCAGCTGTCAACTTTCCTAATTGCTGGCCAAGTTGATCCATAGCAATAAAGGCCTCTATATCAGACCGACTAAAAGTCTCATCACAAATGGTATGACTCGTAGCCATGACTGTATCGAAACTTTCACTCACCTGTGCTCGCTCAGTCCTGCAGATCAAGGGACGAAGGACTGACTCTACTCCATCCTTGGGCTTGTGATCTAGATGTTCAACTGCAACTGATCGGTCCATTAAACGCAAAAGCTGCGAAAGCAATTCCTCTCGCAGCTTTTCATATTTCTCCAATCGCGAAGGATCTCCATTAGCCAAAAAATCCAGCAATTTTCGCAACTCATCAAGATGAGCATCCTGAGTTTCATCGTCGCTCAATTTAGAAATAGCCTTATAAGGTGTAGCAGAAAGGAGGAGCACTTTACTAGAATCCTGTTTTTGAAATACCTCTTTGGCAATTAACCCCTGTTCTGTTTCACCATTAGTATTAAGAAGTTCCTTAAATCTTTGAAATTCATCTAAAATAAATAAATCAGCAGACAAGTTACTTGCACAACATTGAACAAACAAAACCCGCAGATGGCTACGAACCCGGTATGAAAGCAAGCTAAGCCCTTTGTTGTTCATCTTCGTATTCAAACGGGCGACCAAAGTGGATAATAAAGTTATCCAAGTCGGGTTTTCCAGATCAAGACTGGCACAATCTCCTGCTGACAATGTTACTGGTTGCTGTATCCTTTTGGAAAAATCATCCAAAACAGACTGAACATGCCCCCCGCGCGCATTAAACCAGACACGTTCAGACTCCCAAGATGAGACCTCATAACGAAAAAATTCACTTAGATCTTTAGTTATATGGGCAAGCTCTGCTTGTTTGGCAAGAGCACGATAAATAATATATCTTTCGCGCTTGTTGCCATGACCTTGCGTCAGATTAAAAGAGGTTCCTGGCGTCAGCGAGCAAACTTCTAGAATTTCACCTTTATCAATACCTCCGGGATTAACACCCAACTCCGCCAAACGGCTAAAAGATGGATCCCGCACATAATTTTTTGATATATTCCCTGGGAAAATAGCCAGCTTACTTCTGTTTTCTTGCGCTAATGCCAAATTAGAACAAATGTATGTGACCCTTAAAACTCCTTTTTTCTGAGCCAAAGCTTGTCCTAGTAATCTTGCGATTACTCCTTTCGCGACAATCGTTTTCCCTAAACCTACTTCATCGGCTACAAGCACTCTCCGCTCACGATCACTTCCATATCTTGACATGATAACTTCAACTGTAGCTTTCTGAAAATCAGTCAACCTTTCATGGACATCCTTTAATTGTTGGCGGACCAACTCCATCACAATTCTCCACGTAATCTAGGAGAAAAATGTCTCCACAAATCAGTAAACTCTTTAGGTACAGATGAGTCCAAATCCTCCAATCTGGCGAGTAACTGATCAATTCGCTTAAGTTGTTCCGGATACCGTGCTGCCGCCAGCATCAGCTGTTCAAAGATAGGGATATCCCAGTTCAGCCCACCTATTCCCTTACCGTTTCCTTTTCCTCTTTCCTCCATAGCCAGCCAGTAATCTTTATCTGGTTCATGCTGAAGAAGCAGGCGAATATAATCAAAAAACTTACTTGGAGAATCAATGAGTTGTCGTAACACAACAGTATCCCTGTTGTCCCCACCTTCTATAGTGAGTTGACCTTGAACAACCAACCGTTCAACAATTTCTCCTTCCGAATCTATTATTTTAACAGGGATCAATGCACTTATATGCGTAAGATCAAGACCAGTCCAAGCCATACTCTCACTCAGATCCTCTTCGAAACCAATACGACAGAGTAAACCAATTTTAACAGTAAGTTCCTTTGGGACAGACAGATTCCCATCGATGTCCAAACTTAAGGAGTAATGGCCGTCCTCTTGACATTGAGCATGAAGACTCCAGTCAGCAGAAATCAACTGGTGAACCAACCGTCTAATGATAATTGGGCTGATAGCCTCACTGTCAATCTCGACAGCTTCAAACTGATGTTTAACAAACAAACCTGAGTTGTCATTTGCAGTAAACTCCTGGAGAAGAACCAAAGGACCGACATTATCGTTTGTCCCCGTTAATCTCAGCATAAACTCGCTGTTACGTGGCACAGAGTTATTTTTCTCGCCTAAAGCAGGTGAAGAGGCGTTGGCTGACCCCAGATGCCAGTGGCTGGTTTTACCATTTTGACTGACAATCAGCTTGGCATGAAGATCTTGTGACAGTGCATTACTCTGTTCCAATTTTTCCTCGCCATCAACAATTTCCTTGTTCAGAGAATAGCAGCGCCAATTAACCAGACGTTTCTCGCCAATGGCATTTAACTCCTCGGCTCGACTAAAAAGATACAGGGAACCATGCGCCTGTTCAGCAAGCCAATCCAAAGCTTCAGCACCCAAAAAAGGAGATACAACTAACAAGTCATTAACCTTGCTGCTAAAATCAATTGGGCGTTTAAAACGCTGCTTCTTGTTTTCAATGTGCGCTCCTCCTCCTGGCAACATGCGCAGGTTATAAAACCCCTCCGGGCAATGCCAACGCACATTCGGTAGTTCACTGAGCATATCCGGGAGGAAATCAAGTCCCTTTGCATGGGGAGAAAGAGAACTTAAAAACTTAAGGAGCCCTGGATGAGACTGTTGCGATTCAGATGTCATCACACCTT
The DNA here is from genome assembly GCA_028697885.1 of Desulfocapsaceae bacterium. Lineage (GTDB taxonomy): Bacteria > Desulfobacterota > Desulfobulbia > Desulfobulbales > Desulfocapsaceae > UBA2270. Next base: position 70,648 of record JAQVER010000002.1, on the reverse strand, counting down.
CAATTGCTGCGGCTAGATCCCAGCTCCGATCAAAGGTTAAATTCCGGGTTAACACTAACAAGCGATATCGCACATCTTCCTTGTCTTCTGAATTACGGTATCTCAAAAGCCAAAATTTAGGATGAAATGAGCAAAAAGCATCGTCGTTATCGCTAGCCCTGGGGACTATGGGAGCCAAGAATGGTTCAAGCAAAGCGAATAACCGGTTGAATTCTCTTGGCAAATGAATATTGCCCTGCTGATAAAATACTTTTAGCTTTCCTTTTAGTTGTCCCAATGCTTCAAATAGCGCGATCTTTTCTCCCTTCAGATCTCCTTCCAGTGTATCCTTGAAACAAAGCGCAATTGGAATTGCCAGCAGCGCATTCAAGTCCAGTGAATAGCTTGTGGCTATTGCTGCATCAAAGTCAAAACCTGGAGGTGGCTGCAGGTTCTTACCATAATCAAATCGGCATTGGTTTGGCGTTAACATGTCAACCCCTCGGCAATGTCACTCAGAATATTCCTAACTTGGGTCCAGCGATAATCTAACTTGTCCATTCCGACCCAGCCAGGATCCTGATCAAATTGTTTTTTCAATACAGAACGATTGCCTTTGTTTAAATAAGCTTGTCCTTCAACAAGCTTATTTAGAGATTCGACTGACGACTTATCTATAAGAGCTCTGCACCATGAACGAACAAAACTCTCTGCACGACTTTTCAGCTTAGGGTTTTCCCTCTGTGCTGCACTTATCCATGCAGTTGCTGCATCATCATGAAAAAGAGAAACACCCATTACAAGATCATGCCATTTCATATAACGTTCATTTAGCTCGTTAAGCCTGGTCACATTTCTCACCTTTGCAGCTATAAGGCAGTTATATCGGATATGTGCTCCTTCCATCGCCAAACTAAATTGTTGCGCAAGTATTGCCTGCTTCCTACAAATATCTGACACATTTGACTTTGACTTCAGCCAATCACTCAAGGCTCCGAAAGAAGTCAACTTCACGTCAAGAGCTTCTTCAAGGAGTAGTGCGTTAAAAAGCTGGGCAGGGATAGAGTGCTGAACATTACGGGAATGTCTTATTTTATCCCTAAGGAAACTTGCCTCTTCTTTGGTCAAATTAATATCAAGCTCTGCTAGCCAGTTATGACTTGTACGTGCGATATGTACTAATTTTTTTTGCTCCATAGCATCAGAGTCATCACTCCCATCATCACCGCTGGCAACCTGATAATGTGAAATCTGACTGCCATATTTTCTACAAAATTCTGCCAAAGACAAATTAGTGTCAACAATACCGAACTGGCGCAACCCATTCCAGTAAACAGAAGACGGCCTTCTGGCAACGCCACCTTGCTCAACTCTTGTAGCCCCAATAATTCCTGTTGTTTTCGTGTCTTGATTAGCATGTTTCTTAACCAACACTTCGGCTACTTTGTTTTCCTGCTCTTTTAGATAGTTATCTAACGACTGACGATTTCGTTCTCTTTTTGAAAGTTTTTGGTAATCACGAAACAACCGAGGCACTGCGACGAAGTACTTTGCTCTGGTTTGGATTGTAGAAAACCCGGGAAATAAACTATCCGCAAAAGCATCCCGTATTTGACCAATGCCGAGTTCATCAAGTGTCCCTGGCTCTTTAAGCATGGCTAGAACCTGTAAAACTCGTTCCCTATCAGTTGAAGAAAAATCTACCCAGCCAATGTTACTCATTCAGTTCTCCGACAGTTACACTCGTTTTATTGAACATTCATCGACGCTCCTATTACAGGCAGGTGAATCCATGTACCAGTAACGTTCCTCCCTGTCGCCATTGCTACTGCCTCGGCGTACACCCCAAGCTGACCGGCGAAGCTGGCTGCCTTTTTCTGGGCCTCTTGGGCATTACCGGCAAAGCTCTTGTGATCAACAATGAGATATCCTTCTGGAATCTCAAGGAGTAAGTCTATAAAGCCGTTTATGATGGTACCATTCTCCTGCCGAAGAGCTATGGGGTACTCACGATGCCAGATTGCACTTGGCCATTTTTGAGTAACCCAGCTATGGAGGCGATCACTGGCGATCAGTAATGATTGTGCATCCAGCGATTTAGCCACGAACCAGCGTTTCAAAACATCCTCGGCCATGGTAAGCCTTCTGAGCTTATCATAACCGACATTATCAGCCCCCAGGAAAGTATGGATCGCCTCACCAAGCATTCGGACATCTGGCTGGCCGGATAAAGGCAGCCTCTCGCCCAGATCTTCTATTTCTCCAATAATGCCAACTCCTACAATTGAAGAGGCAGCAAGAAACGCTGGCGGATACTCTTTGGGTGTACCTTGTAGATAACCGGTGCTAGGTTGAATAGTTTTTTCCAGCGGGTCAGCAGGCTTATTGCTCCGCATAACGATGTCTATCTCTCGCCCTGCCCATACAGCATTACCGTCTTCAGGATTTTCAAGGAGATGATTGTTCTGGTTATCCATCAGAAGGCGAAGAATGCCTTTTTGCAGGCTGCCAGCTCTCCCGGCCAGCACTACCTTGTCACGCGCACGGGTCCAGCCTACATAGAGCAGGCGCAAGTCTTGACGCCCTTCCTGTTCAGCCTTGGCCAGGGCGGCAGGACTTGCCGTCAATCTTTCATGGAAAGGAGCGCCGGTCTTAAAATTCCCATAGGGATTGGGCCAGTAGCGTAACCACCGATCTGCCAGCGGATCTTCCAGCTGAAAATCACTTTCACCAATTACACTTACCCCCAGCGGCAGGGCCGGAAACACTTTGTCCAGTTGATAAAGAACAGTCACGGGCCACTCGAGACCTTTGGCCTTATGCCATGTAAGAACGTGAACCGTTTCGTCATCTCTGACCACTGCCCGGGTGTCGTTTTCAAGTTTCTCCAGATGAATAAGCATGCCAGCCGGGCTCGCCCCCCTACCCTCGCCCTGGCAATGATCCACATAACTGACACACAAGGCTCTGAGGCTATCAAGATTAGCCAGACGAGATTTCGAATCACCCCAGGCCAGGCAATGTTCCCTGACGCTGATTACCGACATGGCTGCATCGAGCACCTGCAAGGGACCTGCCAGGCTCAAGTTCTGCCTCGCTTCAGCAAGCCGATCAAAGAGTTCAAGATCAAATCCTTGGCCATATGGTTTACTCAAGGCTTTGTACAGCCACTGATTATGGTCCGTCGGGTTATCCAGGAGTCTGGAAATTTCAGCCCGTGCCAGAGAGTCCTTTGGATCAATGATCAATCTAATTCCGGCCATCACCAAGATCGCCTCTGGGCTTTTCAAGAGGCCAGGCCTGGGCAAAGCCGCCTGGATTCCCTGTTTTTCAAGGGCCTCAACCACTTGCACACAGATATCATTTTCGCGACAGAGGATGGCCACATCGCCCCCTCTGGCCCGGCGCTTCTTGTCCGTTTTCTGGTCAATTATTGTATTATCAGGATCATCTAGGAATTCCTTAACAGAAGCAGCCAGCGCCAAGGCATCCTTGTCCTTGTTTGTACTCTCAAGCTGCCAATATTCATAAACAGGACCTAATCCTTCTGGTTGTTTTTCCACAACCGCCAGAGCTGGCTCCAAATGTACTCTCTTTGCAGGTAAACCTTGGGAGGCAAATGCCTTCACAAAGATATCAGAGGTGGAGCGGACGAGTTCTGGTCGGCTACGCCAGGAGAATCGCAGTGTTTCCGGTTCATCTCCCTTAAGAATGCCTGTAATTGCCGCATCCATCAAGGCAGGATCAGCATCACGGAACCCGTAAATCGCCTGCTTTTGATCACCCACCCAGACTGACTTCTTGGCCAGACTTGCCAGCTTCAGAAAGATGGCAAGCTGTATGGGACTTGTGTCCTGAAACTCGTCAACAAGAACGAGATCCAGGTTCTCTGAGAGCAGCTCCCGTACATGCTCCATCGCCAGGAGCTCTAGGGTAAGGACCTCCTGATCAACAAAATCAACCACGCCCCATTCCCGCTTATACTCCTGATATGAGTCCAACACCTTGGCAGCCAGTTCGAAGACCAGAGTTATGAGCCTGTCTGCATCTTTTTGCAGCTGAGGATGGATATCATGGCAGCCGGCAATGACATGCAAATCTTCAGCTGCCTGCCGTGATTTTGCACCGGTCTTCAACACTGCCAGACGGTGCCATTCGCTCCAGGGAATAGAACCCTGATGTGCCAACCGGCCTTTTAAGCGCCGAGCATGGTCAAGAGCTTTATTGGTATCATTGGTGCTATCTACTTCTGGGTCCACTTGCTGTAGAAAGGAATCCAGGCCAGCAACCAAATTTTCATCAAGCTCTTTGCCATTATCTGCTACCGGACCAAACAACTCTTTGAATCCGGCTGCCGAACGCTGACCACATGACAGTAAATCCTTGCCATACAGCCCATTAGCCCTGGCCTTAGCAATGATCTGTTCAATAATCTCATGAGTATCTGTATCAACAAAAACTCGTCCCAGTCTTTTTAACTCCTGCTGGGTTCCCCGGTCTATTACCCGGGCCATAGACCGACTGATAACAGCTGAAACAGCCTCTTCCTCAATCACCTTCTGAGCGGGAGAAATGCCTAGTTCAAAGGCAAAATCACTTAGCAACTGCCCACAAACCGAGTTTACCGTGCCGATTCTTGAGGCAGATAATTGTTGTGCCTCAACTGTAAGCCCAGCAGTCAGCAGCTTGGTCCGCACCCTCTCCTGCAACTCGGCCGCGGCCTTTTTTGTAAAGGTGGTTGCCAGAATGGCGTCTGGACGCACCCCACCATCTTTGCCCACCTCAGCTTCCAGGAGTTCCGCAAGTTTGTACGTCTTACCACTACCGGCGCTGGCTGATATTATTTCTATATTCATACTGAAAACCTCCGACCACACAGCACATCATAATCGCAGAACCGACATGGGGGCTCGAGGGTCAGTCTATCGCCATCTAAGCTACTTTCCACATCTTCCCCATTCCCAGGACAGAGAACCAGGCCTGCCTCAAGAACCTTCCACGCCTCATTAAAAGTTTCTTTAAAGGCCTGCCATACATCATCTACCTGAGGGGTGGTGACATGTTCTCCGTTTGCAAAATGGATTCTGTCCGTAGTCAAAAAAGTTTGATCCTCCAAGGTGTAATAGGCAAGTTCTGGATAGTGACCCAACGTTTCCTTAAGAAGCCAGGCGTAAATAACAATTTGCAGTGCTGTCCCTGATATCATTTTCTTTTTAAAGAATTTTGCCCAGCTCCGCTTCAAGTCAACAACTGTAAAAGGGTTGGACAATACAATATCCGCCCACCCCTGCAGCTTCTGTTCGCCAAAAGAACCGGTGAGATGTTTTTCGATGACAAGCTCTGTAACACCGGCATCATGGAGATGTTGAAGCAGAGATCTGGTTGCCAGGATGACTGTAGCTCTAACATCCTCACGCTGTCCTTCCATACCCTCCTGAAAAAGAGTAGCGACCATTGACGGGGCCTTGTCGTCAAAGAGTTGACCGGCCAATCGACCACCCTCTTCTGAGCTGGGCAAGACAGTTTGTGAGAGTACCTCTTCAACCAGTTCATGGGCAAGGCTGCCAAGAGTTGGCACTATATCAGGCAAGGTGGCAGAATGGCCCCCACGGATGAGAGCACTGTAGCGTAAGCTCCAATGGAACGGGCAACCAAGAAAATTTTCCAGACTTGACGGGGATTCACAATCACGAGGAGAAACCAGCCCAGGATTAATCTGCCAACGATCCTGAGGAACAGGCAGAGAACATAATTGAGGCGAGATATTGGCGATCTTGACGCCACCATGAACCACAGGAGTAATGAGTTTTTTGGCCTTCTCCCCTGAGGCTGCCATTAATTCATCCCAAAGAGGATGAGGGTGCAGTTCATCCCCCGTCTCGTTGGTCTGTGGACAGACCAAGATGAGTTGCTCGCTCGCCTGGAAAAGAGGTCGCCGCCATCTGGCTGCCTGATTGCTGGTAATGGCTGCAGAGTCCGGCAAAACAACTCCGGCCTCGACAAGCTTCTGCCTTTCCTGCCTCGAAAAAAGTGGCTGAACCATGGCGGGCACCGCCGTCCGGTTAAAGTTCCACCAGACAATCCGTCTGGCCGGGCCCACAATCGCTTCGGGACTGGAAACTGCGGCAAGACCGACCTGGGCCGGTAGTGGCGCTGAATCACCAGTTGAAGCGGTGGCCTCATCAAGGAGCTTTCTCAACAGCGGTTCACTCAACTCAGTCTGGCCAAGACCTTGAGCCATGGCCATCAAGGTTTGACACTGGGAAAGCGGGGCATAAATAATCTCATCATCCTGAAAGCGCCCCCGTAACCAGGTCACCAGCATCTCAACCCGGTCAGCAATTGCCTCCAGGGGATAAAAGCCCTTGGAAGCTGAAGAAGTAAACAAAACGTCCAACCGTTTCTTTGTCGTATGCCGTCTGCCCTGGTCCTCAATTGCTTCCAGTCCATCAGCCAACCCCTTCTGCCAATCCTCATTGCCCATGGCTGGCCATTTGCTTAATGCCTTGATGAGTTTCCGGGCGATGCCGGGAGGGACAGGTGATGCGGGCAGAGTAAGTAGCTCCATAATCCTCTCAGGATCTGGAGGCCCCCACCCTATCGCTAATATCAGGGGAAGAAGCTGCAAAAGAGAGCTGCCGTATCTATCAGCAGATGCCCCGATGGTGGGCAAGCCAAAGCGACTGAGGGCATTATCGAGAACAGCATCGCCTCCAATTATGACAGTACCCTCAAGGTCACCATCCCTGGCAACGGCAGCAAGCCATGCTGCCATATCATGTGCCGCCTGTAAGACTCCAGACTGCCTGACAAGCTGCAGAGACCCATCAAACTTCGGATCAAAGACAGTCTCACGAGCCTGGCCCAGGTCGCCATTGGCCTGCACTGGAGACAAAAATTCTTCAGAAACAACAGCACCTTTTTTCTCAAGGCCCCTGAAAATCTCCTGCCAGGTTTTAGGCAAAGAGTCGATGGATTCATGGAGTAGAAAATCAGGAAGCTCACCCCGATAGCCAGGAATCGAATCAATCACTGCCACCAGCCTATCAGGGACACCAGGGGTAACCGTCTTTGACAAATGAACAAGTTCAGCAAGGCGATCAGTGACAGGTTGATCCCGCCAGCCATAGAGCCACAAGTAATCCCGGAGGGACAACAATTTTCTTGCCACACCAAGAGGATCAACCTCCGCTGATCTGGCCCAGAAAGCATCTTTCTTTTCACGTAAGACAGAGACTAAAAAAGCAGCCCTGAGAGCATCAGATATGTCAGGTCCCTTGAGGCCAAGCATGGTCTCAAGAATTCCCAACAAACCAAGCTTACCAACCTTTAGTGACCCCAGCGTGCTGTTCATACCATCAGGCGATATGGGCCAGGAGCGCTCATCAAGCGCTGAGTCAAAAACTATCTTCATTCATGTCCCCAGGTTTATATTAGGAAAATTGCTACTCAATGAACTCGTAATGAGAATGTACAAGGCGGGAGTGATGAAACCGGACACAACGTGAATATTTTGTCTAAAAAAACTTACTTACAAATAAAGGTTCTTTATTGGAGCCCATTTTTGAGCCCCTCGGCACTGTGGTAGTCAAATAAAAATGGACAGTTTGTTTCTTGACCATTGTGTTCACTTCATTTCCAGCTCAGAAGCATCACACTCGCCGCCGGCAAGAGCAGCAGCGCAACAATACCAAAACACCCTCCTTTACCGCCCTTTCGTTCTCGATTCTGCTTCTCGATCTCCTTATAGATAATGAAATCAAGAGCATCATCATCGGCAAAGACGTTGTCATGTTTGTCGTTATGCATAAGGTGTTCTCTCACTTTAAATGGTTAATAAGCGAGTACAACAACAGTCAATATCTTTCAAATGAATTCTTGACTTAATGATAAGAGGATAAATTGACTTTTTGAAAACGAGATTTGTAGTTAAAAATTCATCGGATTCAAACTTCAGAAGTCTCACCACTTTACTCATCTGCCGGAAAAAATGGTGCAACTGGAGCAAAGCGTAACCCGCGCCGCTTTTAGCAGTCGGTGTGCAGTACCTTTTAACGTGCCTACGCGAGAAGTTCCTCTTGCCGTTGAATTTTCAGCACTCGTAGCTGCCGTGTTTTCTGGCCTGGGACTTTAAGATCGCCGACATCTCCAGAGGATAGCCCTAACAAGGCCTGGGCCACTGGAGTTAGCTCGTTGATGATACCCATTTTCGGATTACTTTCACTGTCTACGATAAAAACATAGTGTCGATTTTTGGAATCATCCACAAAATCGTAGGTAACGCGGTCACCAACCTCGACAAACGCATCGTCTCCTCCCACAGAAGTGGTAACATCCTCTATCGGTTGTTCCTCAATTGCTTCGACTGTCTCCGAGCTGTCATCATCCAGGGTGTAGTTGTCTGCTTTCTCCCAATTATCCGGCTCCTCTGCTATACTTATGCGACGCCGTTCTTCTAGAAAATTCCGAAGACGCTCAACTTCTTTCCTGGGGTTGTAAAACCAATCCGTGGACCAGATCCGATGGATCCGTGACTTCCATCCGAGTGATTCAAGAATTTCCTGGCGAATGCGGTCGCGGTCACGCACCGAATTTCCACTATGGTAGGTGGCACCATCACATTCAATGCCAGCCAAAAATTCACCCGGTCTATCTGGATTCCGTACCGCCATGTCGATGAAAAATCCTGCAACACCCAATTGCGGTTTAACTTCATAACCAATTGCTGTAATAACATTGGCCACTGATATCTCAAAGTCACTATCCGGTTCTCGCACATTTTCGTCTGTCGTTACCAAAACCCCGAATTTGGCGAAGTCAAGATAATCCCGCAGGGCTTTTGTACCCAAGGGGGTCTTTTCATCGACTATGATATCCTCTGGCGACATGGACGTAAAAAGCTCGATCCTCCGCTTTGAACGTGTAAAAAGTACATTTAGTCGACGCCAACCGTCCGGACGGCTGATTGGGCCGAAGTTCTGGCGCACTTTGTCCGTGCCCGGTACTTTGCCAAAGGTGGTAGAAATGAAAATAACGTCACGTTCATCGCCCTGGACGTTTTCAAGGTTCTTGACGAAGAATGGCCAACCCTCAGTCTCCCAACGTCCCAAGAATTCTACACCTTCTGTAAAAGTTTTCAGCTTCTTGTCAAGCAGATCCTCGATAAGTTCACGTTGGGTCTGGTTGAGCGTTACGACACCAAGTGATTCGTCGGGCCGCTTGATCATGTGTTCCAGAACAGCGTCAACCACCCGTTGAGCCTCGGGCTTATTTTGTCTGTCCCTATACAATCCATTTTTAACATACCGGTATTTCACTCCAAGCCCCGGATTCTTCGCATAAGGTGAAGGGAACACGACCAGATTTTTATAAAAATGGTGATTCGAAAATGCGATAAGCGATTCATGCTGCGATCGATAATGCCACCGCAAGCTGCGCACCGGGGTAAACAATTGCTGACAGATGTCCAGAATGCTTTCCATGCCGCTGATGGCAGCCGGAGCCTCGTCATCCTCTTCATCGCCGTCACCGGAGTCCACCAGGCGATCAAAAAAGCTCGTCGGTGGTAATTGCTTAGGATCACCCACCACCACCAACTGATTACCACGAGCGATAGCACCCAATGCCTCCTCTGGCCGGAGCTGAGAGGCCTCATCCATAACCACCAGATCAAATTCCAAAACACCCTGTTCAAGATACTGTGCCACAGAAAGTGGGCCCATCATAAAGCACGGTTTGAGCTCCTGCAGCGCATTGCCGGCTCGCTTAATCAACTGTCGGATCGGAATATGTCGTCGTTGTTTACTGATCTCCCTACGCAGCAAGTGCATATCAGTATACTCACCTACAGTCGCGCCACGCCTGCCCTCAGGAACACGGGTACGGGTATCGATTTGGCTGGCAAAATCCTTTCCGGTCAGAGAAACAATTTCAGCGTCAAGCGCCTGATAGTCTGCGCGAATCTTATCATGGGTCGCACCGGTAAATCCCGAAAGTTCTGGAAATGCCTGGTAGATTGAACGACCAATAGATTGATAGGCTGATAATTCAAAAGCCGACGCAAGACTGGACGAGGGAATCTTGTTCGACTCCAAAGCATCCACAAAATCACCAAGTCCCAGCTGTTGAGCCTGTTCACGAGCCATAAGATATTTCGACCACGGAAGTACCGATCCTGGCGCAACGTCAGCCGACTCTATACGGCGCACAATTTCAGCAGGTCGATCCAGCAAGTTTTGAGCACGCTCCTGCTTTTGCCATTCATCCCAATTAAACGAGCCATACGAACAAAGTCCCTCAAGAAACACTTTGGTGTCTCGACAGCTATCGTCAATTTCGGAGAAAAGAGCCCGTCCCCTTCCCAATACTTCCTGAGCACCATCAGAAAGCAGGCGCCATTGAACGGCAGCGGGTAAGTCTATTTCGCATACCGACCGTCCCCATGCGTGGGTTAGAGACAATCGCTCCAGGTCGGTATCGGCTCTTTGAAAAAGGTTGCCGAACAACAAAGATACTTCCTCCGATCGTGCAAGCCGATCCAGAATAGATTCAGCCTCGATTTTTTTAGCGATTGCACCAAGCACGGCAGCGGCTGAAACACTTGGCCGTGCACAGGTTGCCAACTTTTCTAAAAATTCCCTGACCGCCCGCCCTTCGTCCTGCGCCGCTACGATTAGCCCTTGCCAATTCTCGAAGCGGTTCCATGCGGGCAACGAAGTAATATCGGCCCACTTTTCGTCCATTGTAGATTTGGTCCTTGCGAAGGTTTCAGCGAACAAAAATGAAGAGTCCACACCAGCAAAGGCAAGGGCTTGGTGTACGGTATCTGCTACAAGGGAAGCCATCTTTGACAACATCGGCAGACGCTCAGACCATTGACCGTCAGTCACCGCGACAATTTGAGACAGCTCATCACCAGCGACCTCTTTCAAGGCTTTGTGCCCCTCCATAAGCAAAGCCAAATCCGAAGAAGACGCCTCCAACTCAGCCTTTGCCTCCATGAGACGCAAGGCATCCCTTGGAGACAAATTTCGGTCGGCAAATTCGGCAAAAAACCCTGACTCCGTTTCTAACCCCGTCACGGCCCGATGTAGACATTCCAGCCCCTCATCCCAACTTCTGGCTCGGGCATCCCGGAAACCGGTGATATTCGCGCCCAACACACCTCGAATGGCAGCGTCAATACCAACCAAGCTCTCCACGTCTACACAGACAATATTTGCCTTGACAGCCAGTTCGGAAATTCTTTCAGAAGGAATCGACGACAAATTAACCTTGTCGGACAAACCTGGACATTTAACAAAGGCTGCGTGAGTAGAGAGATACCAGTCATTCAAACGTACAATTTTTTCGATATCGGTTTCAAGTCCACGAAACAGACTACCAAAACACTCCTTAAATTCAGGATCTTCGATAAAGGCATCACGAGATTCAATCCACGATATCAAACAGGCAAGCTCCTCCATTCGCTGTCTCGCCGAAAGCTTTCGTTTTTCCTTGCACAAACCTGCATGAAGCTGACGCGCCTTGCGCCATTTCCCATCAAAGAACGCAAAAAAACCGTCCTTTTGCCTCAACACAACTACCGAGGATTTAATATCAGAGATTTCAGGCAGGGCATCGAGGTAAAAAATCTGGTCGAGATCTGCACGCATCTTTTGTTCTGAAACAAGGAAACTCTCGATCTTGGCGATAAGTTCAGTTGTTCTCACATGACCAAAACTTGGCTGTCTGTATTCAAGTAAATCGGCAGGAGCTTGCAAGGCCAAGGTCGCAAGAATTGAGGCTTCTTCAACAGAGCGCTCCGTTTGATCAAATGCAATGCCAAAGCGTTCAATAATCGTCCGACAACGCCCCAAGGCATCTACACAGATTGCTGTCTCGGTTTCAAGGGAACCCTTCAATCGTTCGATTTCTGCAATCGATTTATCGGCTAATGGAAACGCCACGAACCTGCGCGCCTTCTCCAAAATCTGCGGGTTGATCTCAACCTGGTTTGCTAAACCAGGGATACCATGCGAGCCGGCCAACCTTGCTACAGAGTCAGGTGAAGAATCAAAAGCCAGTTTCCTGCGCTTAGCGATGTCCGAGATGTGGTCAAGCGCTGTAACCAGTTTGGAAATAACGTCCGTTAATGCTTTTGCCCTGTCCAAAGCCCTTGTAATTCTTACCGGAGCCAAACCCAAAGCCGAAATCTTCGCATAGGCACCGAGAAACTCCTCGACAGCAGCCTGACTCGCTGCATTGTAAGGGGGTGTAGTGTCCTGGGCAGCAGCAGCAAACGCTTCCACTGCCTGCTCAAACACGACCGCTCGTTCCTGTGCCTTATAAAGATCAGCTGACATAAGGCTATCTTGCAGTTGTCGATACACAACACGGTTTTTTATCTCTTCAACTTCATCGCCAGAAAATTGAGTACCATCAATTAAAGAGGTACTGGCCACCTTGAAAAGCTCCCGTGCTTTTTCAACACCCGACACTATATCAGAAAGACACTTGAAACTGTGCTGTCCATTAGGATCGGAGTTAGGAGCAAACATCTTACCCAAAAGAGACGCATCAGCTTCGCCGGGAAACTCAAGGATGTTGGCCAGTTTTTCCCTGATCAAACCTGCCGAGACAGTCGAAGGCTGGTCATTAAGATTAAAATATAAGACAGCATCCTCCGCAGCCCTGTCAGCCTCACGCGCTCGCTCCAGCGCATGTCGAATAATACGGGCAATGGCATCGTCATCAGAAGGAATCAGTGGATTAGGATAAAATCCCCACCAAGGATGCTGTTCGTTAAATTGTCCAACAGCATCGTGCAATTCAGCAAGACCTTCAATTCTGGAGCGACGGGACTCAATATCGTCGTATACCCATCTGGAGGCATCGGGGAATCCGATAGCATTGACCACTCCTGAGAGATCTCCCAGCTCTTGCCGCCGTCGCTCAGCCGCCCAGAAGATCTCATTAATCGTCATGCCAAGCGCATTGCCGATCCGGCTGCCTATCAATTCAGCATATCTTGCAAGCTCCACCTTTTGCCGCTGCAAGGTGGCTTGTTTAGCTTGAAGTTTTACCGAGGAAGGGAACTGCTGCTCGATTCGAACCTCAACATCCTCAAGAAATTTCTTTTTGTGAGTCTTATGAGAATGAAGTTCGAGGCAAAAATGCCCAAGGCCAGCGTGATTAAGACGGTTGCGCACAACATCAAGAGCAGCAAGTTTCTCGGACACAAACAGAACCTTCTTGCCCTTTGAAAGAGCCGAGGCGATGATGTTGGTAATGGTCTGCGACTTGCCGGTACCGGGAGGCCCGTTAATGACCATGTTTTTGCCAGAAAGGACATCAATTATCGCACTGTGCTGCGACGAGTCCGCGTCGTAGATGAGGGCCTGCGATTCTAAGGGGAATTCATCAATCCGATAGTCCTCGGCATGGAATCCATCACCGACTTCGCACTGCCCACCCGAGAAGACCGACTTGATGAGGTCGTGCTCCAAAAGGCCGGGGTTTTTCTTGGTGTCCAGATCAGACCAGATTGCTAGCTTACCGAAAGAAAGCATGCCAAGAGTGATCTGCCGTCGCACCTTCCACCTGTGCTTATTCCTGACTGCCTGCTCAATACGGGCGAAGTACGCCTCTGGTGAATCTTCCTCAGCGAACTCCGGAAGACTGAGCATAAAATCCCGACGGACTTTCTCGCGTAGGGTATGGTTCTCAGCCAGATCCTCGCCACTGTGCATTACGCTGTACTGGTATGTACGAGTGTCTGGAGCAATGCCCTCGCGAACAAGCGTGACTGGAAGTGAGATCAGCGGGGCAAGCAACGGGCGGTCAGAATCTTCGCTGTCGTAGAACTCGAGAAAGCCGAACACCAGATAGAGCATATTGCTGCCGGTCTCCTCAATAGCAGTCCTGGCCTCGCTTGCTATCTTACGCAGCTGCCGCTCAAGGTCAGCAGGATACAGAAGTGTCTGTATGCCGTGAAGCCTGCGCCCTTGGGTTTCAGTTTGGCTTGGCGAAAATTCAAATGATGTAGAAATACCAATCCTAGCAGCTTGCAACTTGGCCTCGGGCCGTTTGCCCTCATAACTTTTCGGATCGGGCTCAGGAACGTACTTGAAGGGAACCGCTTTGCCATCGTCATAAATCCGCTCGAACACCAGATTACTGTTCGGCTCGTCGGCTATCTGGACGCTGCGCCCCTTTGGATGACGGTAGTTGAGCAATCTGTTGCGTGATGACAGATCGAGCAGGCGCTTTCGCAAACGCTCTATGGCCTCGCTTACAGTGATCCCACCGGAAAATATCTCACCTACAACCGTGTCCGCATCATTGGCCTGATATTTATTTTCTTCGTTATCGCTCATTGCCCTCTTTATTACCCTCTTTTAAGGGATATTATCCTTTCTTGATTCATTTTGCCCGGGAAACGGCTAAGGCCTTTGACGGTTTTGCCTAATCCGTAGTGGCTGGAGTTTTCATCAGTGTCCACATAAAGATCGTAGTGCACTTCCTTCTTTGTCTGGGCCAGGAGCTTTTCAAGCTCATTCACGAAATAGCCAGCCTTGGCAATATCAACATGATTCTTGACCTCTCCAAGAAAGGAGCAAACGCTCTCCTTCGTCACTTTAATGAATTGAATAGGTACAGCGCTTCGCTTCCTCCCACCTTCACACCCCTGACTCTCTATCCAAGCAAGCGAGCAATTCCATGCAAGTCATAATTGCAGCTACAGCAACACCAAGATGTGTTTCCTGACCTCCACCATGCTGATTGCGATTACGGAAACAGTGAATTGCGTTAAGTAGAACGTAGCTATCCTTTGAGACGGTTTTGGACTTTGATTCGAAATCCTTGGTGCTGCCAGTTAGTAATTGCAATAATCGTAATTGCTGAAACCTATCGAGCGGAACCTCAAAAGAATTAGTTTTCATCATATCTTGAATGAAATAATTTCGATCTCTCGGGCTGACCGTCCAGTAAGCAACAATATCACTAGGGACAAGTCGTACGGCTCCAAACTCACGCTCCCAAATAAGATCAAGACCTCGCTCTTCAATGCTTGTTAAGTCGTTTAGTGCACTTGCGGGGTCCTCAGGGAGTCGTTTTATAGAAAATTCGACATAGCGTGGTAATCGTTCGTCAAATTGATTTATCTGGGCAAGGCGAAGTTCAAGTAGCCCACGGATATTACTACGATATGCTTCCCATGGTCCGAATAAGCGAACCATACTGCCTGCATCCTTGCCAAGGCTCTTGATGTGCTGTTCCAATAACCGGCAACCTTTGGATATTCTGTTCCCTGATACTTTAATGAACCCTTTTTTCATCAGCAGCGTGCGTTCAGAAATGCCAACATCTGATACAGCTATTTCACTATGTTCAACCAAGTACCGGTAGAGATTTTTTGCCGTCTCCGGACAATCGTTCCACAGGTAATTGAGAACTCCGCTCACACCATCAAGAGTTGCCTCTGCAGCATTGTTGACTGCCTGATTATCTATCTCGCCAGCAGCTCCACTTTCTATAATATGGTTGAGCAAGGTCAGATACAGAGGCGGATATCCCGCCGACCAGTTCTCAAGTTCACTCAAGGCACCGCTTTTGAAGGTGTAACCCGGCAGCCTTGCCAGAATGGTCGCCCTGTCATCTTCATCGAAGATATCCACCCGAACCGGTGTCATGTCAAAGATATTCCAGAAATCACTGGCTACCGATTCCTCGCTGCGGATCAACTCAGCCAGTGGGCGGCGGGTAGCTGTGACCAGTCGCAGACTTGGGCTAGAAGCCAGTTCTCGCAACTGGTCCCAGAGATTGCGGGTGAGCTTGCCGGTGCTGAGCGGTTTATCAAAACCATCCCAGAGCATCAGCACCTTGCTCTCATCGTCATGCAATGCATCGAGTACATCCCGCAACTCGTTATATTCGTCATCCTCAACCGCAAGCAGATGATCCCCGTAGTCATTCCCGCTTGCCTTCAGTCCCTCGCCCAGCTTATCGCACAGGGCCTTGAGAAAGGCCTCATTGGAATCCGGTGTCTGGTGGCCAAGGTCCCATACGATCACCGCAGCATAGGGGGAATCTTCTTGCACCATTAGCTTCGCCAGTCCGTGCATCAAGACGGTCTTCCCAGCATATCGCGGCCCCACGATTTGCAGGTGACTTGGAGTCTGTTTGGTGAGATCACTCCACATCCGCTGCATGATACGTGTCCTGCCCAGCATTGGTGGTATATCTGTCCCTAAAATCGGGAAGGGTAAATCAACCATGGTTATCCTCCGTTTCCATCCGTGCTTTATTTTTCAACACCTCAAAATCATGTTGCCGGCCGATCCATTTGCCCATGAGCGGGATGGCCAGGGCGTAATGGCCACTTTCACCCTCACCGACCAGATCAACCAGTTCCAGTTCCCTCAGAAACTCCAAATCATCACTCAGGGTATCGTCCTCAACCTCCACTCCATGGGTTGAAAGCAGCTCCCGCAGGACGCCGAAACGCAAAGGGTCAGCCCCGTCCGTCTCTTTATTGATTAGTCCCAGAATAAACCGGCGGCGGTCGGAACCGGAGTAGGTCCATAGGCTGCGAAAATGTTCATTGTCATCGGCAAGCAGGGCCGCTGCTTCATTGACCATTTCCAGGGTGATGGAGCGGTGTTTCAGCTGGGCAGCCATATCAAAGATGCGGTTACAGAGGCTCTGGAGCAGAAAAGGCTGACGATTTGTCAGCACGATGGCCCATTCAGCGGCCTCTCGTGAATAGACCAGACGGCCCTTGACCGGTTCCGTCACCAGATGTCTAGCAGCCTCCAGAGAAAGCGAAGTCACACCGAACCTGGTGCCAAGCCCAAAGAGCGCGGACCAGTATTCATCCCGCAAACGCTTCAACCGTCGCGAACCGGTCAGGATGGCGGAAAAACCCGGGTAAGTCTGCACCAGAAAGCGGATGTTTTCAGGAACCTGCGGCGAGGTCACCCCATTGTCAATGCCTTCCTGCAGCTTGTCAAACTCATCCAGCATCAGCAGGATGCCAAGCTGCCGCTCTTCCATCGTTTCCAGGGCCATTTCCGCATAATCTCGGAAATCAGCAAATGAATGTTCCTCGCTGATCCCCTGGCGGCAAGCCCTGGCAATACCGATCTTCTTCCCAGGGGGCAGGGTGCTGCCATCGGGCAGGGGCACCTCGATACCCAGTGGAACCATCGCCTTGGCAATGCTAATAGCGATTTCCCGAAAAACCGCCGCCGTAGGTACTCCTACACCATCCTGACTGCCCTCGGCGCCCTGCAGGCTGCAGTACACACCCAGCCAGCCTTGTATAGGTCCGACACCCTCCAAGTGACGAAGGATGGAGGATTTCCCGGCCCGCCGATTACCCTCCAGCAAGACAACATTGCCACTCTGGACAATCTGGCGGCGGATCTGATCGAGCAGCTCTTCCCGGCCAAAAAACACATCATTGCGCTCCGGCCGGATCGGATCACCACAGACATAGGGACTGGCCCCGAGATCCTGGACCACGTCTTCTTTCGGCTGAGCTGCAGGTAATACATCAAAGGCGATCTCCCGTGCGCCATCCACTTGCTGGCCGTCAAGGGCCAGGGCGCTCCAGCGGGCCACCAGCGTGAACGGTCCTGCTGTCTTGGGTGGATCCGCCTTCAGTCCTATGGTTTCGACACCATTCTCTGCCAGATATTTGATGTTGCCCTGCCCCCACTCCGGTTCAAAAACAATCATCACCTTTCGTAATGGCAGAGGGCCGCCGTTTTGCACCTTCAGGTCAAATTCCTGAAACTCGCCAGATATAAAAGTGGAAGTTTCCGCACTGAAAACTAGCTGCACATCATGAAACAGGACGGTAATCGCCCGACTCAGCCATTTGGAAACGATATCGGTCAACTTCCGGGCCTTCTCCTCGCTGGGCAGGTGTCCACTTACTGCATCTTTTGCACCCAAAAGGCCGAGCCCAGATTCCTGCAGGACGCTCAGCAGCCCCGGCCCATGGGGTATATCGTTGACACCACGCAAGGGGGACACGGCCTCGTTGAATGATAAAATCCAGGGCAGCAGGGTATTGTCACCATGCCTGCCGTGGGCCGCCTCATTGCGCAGAGGCCGGACGCGGTCGGCAAGTTCATCGAGGGGGCCAAGAGCCAGAGGATCGGTCAGGGATTCCGGATCAGCCGGGAATGTTTTTAGCTCCTTCTCAAGCCAAGCAACAATGGGATCCTCCTCTCCATCGGTCAGCAGCCGGGCTAAGTAGGTCAGAGCATCCACCCCGTGTTCCCGCCAGGCGGCAGCAACCCGCTGTTGTATTTGTAACGGCGGAAGCGGTATAGGGGTATTGTAAATAACCGGCCGGCCTAGATGGCTGATGACCGCGCCGGTTGCCCGGTCCTGGAGCCAGGCCCGGCACTCGCTGCTGTCGAGATAGGCGGCAAGATAATGAGGGTCAAGGCGGTTGTTATCCGCCCGCAGGACATAGAGCCCGCTTGCCGCAATAGCGCCGATTGCGCCGTTACGGACAACTCCGATCTTACCGATGGTCCCTGACTTGGAAAACAGCACATCCCCGGCCCGTAGTTTCCAGCCAGGTTCCACCTTCTGGGCGGTCGCCGCTGACAACCAGGAACTGCCTTTACCGGCCTGGCCTTTGTGGATGTCCCTGATGCGGATATAGGGGATTGGCTCGGCAGACGGGGAAAGGCTCTGCTGCTCTACGTTCTTTGTGTTCTCTTTAAAAAGCGGTTGTTGCTCCAAGGGGCTTGAGACTTCTGGCCGTTCGTCCACAAGATCAGCTACGGGGATTTGACGACTGGTGGCGATCCTGCAGCAATCCTTGAGAGTTACCACTTCGACTGATGGGCGCAGGGCCTCAAGGGTCGTATCAAGCCCGCTCTGGTCACGGCGGCGCGGGGTAAGGTCGAATTTTGATTCTGCCAGCACCTTGAGCTCCACATCCCAGCAGAACTCAGATGGTTCCACGTTTCGGATCGCCTCGGCCAGCTTAAAGGATCCCTCCTCTGAAATAGTTGCCGGTTGTCTCCCCTTGCCTTTCTCGAAAAAGGGTTCAGCATCCACCATACGGACCTTGCGGGTACTGTTACCCCGTCGCAATACCAGAAGGCTTGACTTGATAGCCGTGGTTGGCATAAAGGCCCTTTCCGGCAGGGCGATAACCGCCTCGACGTTGTGGTGATCCAGCAGCCAGCGCCGTAATTTATATTCCGCTCCGCTTCTGAAAAGGACGCCATTGGGGACAGCGATGACAGCCCGGCCATTGGCACGCAGATTGGCCAGAGCATGCTGCAAAAAGAGTCCGGTGGCATCCTTGGTCATAACGGGATAATGCTCCAGACCATAGCGCTCATCCAGCCTGGCGGTCCATCCCCAGGGCGGGTTGGCCAACACAAGGTCAAAGCCGTCCTGCTGAAGATTACCCGAGGGGGTACGCTCTAGGCTGTTGCCTAGCTCCAGTTGCGGATCGCCACTGCCAGCCAGCGCCAGCCGGGTCAGGCCGATGAGATAGGCAGACGTATTTATCTCGATGCCGGAAATATCCAAACCCGCCACAGCAAAACCGCCATTGTTCTGCGTTGCCTTCTGCAAGACCTGGTCAATGGCCATGGTCAACAGGCCTGCCGTGCCAAAGCAAGGGTCATAGATACTCTCTCCCTGCACAGGAGCGGCCAGGGCTACCATAAGCCCGGCAATATGGCGCGGGGTCCGGTACTCGCCGGAGTGTTTGTCTTGCCCGGCTTCGAGGAGCCCGTCAAAGGTGGCGAGTAACTGACGCCGATCAGACGGGGTCTCAAAGGGTTGCTCGGCCAGCCATAGGATAAGAGAGCCTATCTGCTCGGGCCTTAGTCCTGCCAGTTTGTGTAAGGGGTCAGCCAGACGATGCAGATGGGTGGCCAGGGGATTGTGCCGGAAATTTTGGAGCTGTTGTAATGATGCGGGCAAACGCTCAGTCAGGAAAAGATAGAGCTCGGCAGCAGGCAACTGGTGCCAGGTGCGCCAGTGCAGAAAGGGTGGAAGTATCGGTTCATAGGGGGTGTCATCAAAGGCGGCAACGGCCTCCAGTTCCGCCTCCTGGAAGTCTGCCCAGCGCAGGAAGATGAATGCTGACAGCACCTGTAGAAATTCGTGGGCCGCCAGCGGGCTATTGCCGCGCAGGATGTCCAGCTGTTTCCCGGCTGGTGTGGTGGAAGAGAGCTCAGCCATTGGCCTATAGTTCTCCGGCAAAGGCTTTGCGGAGAATGGATTCGCGCAGGGCATTGGTTTCTGAGGAGCTCAGGGTCATATCTGCTCGCAGCTCTTCCACTGCCGAGACAGCAACATCCAATGTCTCGGTAATCCGTTG
Organism: Desulfocapsaceae bacterium; assembly: GCA_028697885.1. Lineage (GTDB taxonomy): Bacteria > Desulfobacterota > Desulfobulbia > Desulfobulbales > Desulfocapsaceae > UBA2270. Next base: position 50,319 of record JAQVER010000002.1, on the reverse strand, counting down.
TTGTTTTTCGATTGATGGCAAAGTGAATTTGTATGCAAACAGATGATTACGATTCACTTTTGGCATACCAGCTCGGTTCGAGCCTGCAATTGCATAATCCGTAAAATTCCGCGATAAAAGCAGATAGAACAAATAATCTCTGGTTAACTTTTCAGGGTCTGGAAGCAACGGGTACATATCGGCGCTGCAAAGGCCTGAAAAATCAGGCCGAGCGACCTTCATCAGATAAGGCCGGATTTTATTGTAAAGCACCATCGAGTTATCAAAGACGAATTTACTTGATTTGAGTTTTTCCTCTCGAGCGGTTTTCAACTCCAATAGCTTGCTGGTCTTGGCCTCGATGTTGCCCCCCCCGATATGTATCAGATCGACATATTGCTGCTCTCGCGGGTCAACAAGTTTGGACGTGATTGCGCAAATATCAGTGAGCATTACATTTTTTCCCTCAGCCTCCTGATATTCTGCCTCAATCAGAGATTCCAGGAGATAATCACGCTCCCGCATGGCCTCCGCCCTAAGGCCCTCAAGCTCCTCCACTCGTTCCATGCACTCCTTGATGCGGGCGACGATGCGGCGCTGTTCATCGAGAGGTGGATACGAAAAATCAATCGATTTAATTTTTTTGGCAGATAGATGTCGTACCGTCACAAAAGGTGTATTTTTTTCGATGACTTTTAAATGTGGATTAATCCCAAAAAGAACAAAATCAGGAAGCAGCTCATCACTAAAATCAATAAGCCGACATACTCGCTGATTCAGTAAAGCATCAGGGCCTTGCCATTTATAGCAACGGAACTCACCATCCATCCCGATTAAAAGATCGCCTGATTTAACAACGAAATTGTCATCAAATTCGCCATCAAATCTGACCACAGTTCCATAACCACCTTTCAGGTCACGTATGCGAATAAGCGGCATACCTCTATCATTTGAAAATCTGTCGGATGCAAAGGCATAACCATTTTGGATATCTAAAAGATTTTCAAGGGATTTGGTTTCCCAGCCTTTGGGTGTGGTTGTATGCATGTTTATTTCTCCAAAATCCCTTCCAGCTCGTTCAGCAGATCCATTATCCTCTCTTCCTTGGCCTTGATAGACTGCACCAGCTCCAGGGCCGGGCGATGTTCATAGTCGTCTTTGCGGTTCGGGTTCTTGGCCGATAGGTCATAGCCCCGTTCGATGATCTCTTCGATGGGTATGGACCAAGAATTTTCGTCCTCCTCTCGCATCTGCCACTTGGCCAGAAAATCGGGAATCTGGTTGCCCTCCAGGGGCTTCCTGGTCGATTTCAATTCAAAACCATCGTTGGTTAGTTCATAGAACCAGACGTTTTTTGTTGCACTGCCATCCTTAGGTCGGTCGAAAAAGATGACATTGGTCTTGACCCCGGTATAGGGCAGGAAGCAGCCGGCGGGCAGGGAGAGGATGGTATGAACGTTGAACTGTTCCAAAAGCTCCTTACGAACCTTCTGGTCCGGCCCGCCCCTGAACAGTACCCCTTCAGGAATTACCACCCCAGCACGGCCGCCCTTGGCCAGGTTGGCCATAATGTGCTGGACAAAGAGACACTCGGTGGCACCGGAGTGCACCCGGAAATTTGTCTGCATCTCCTGAGCCATCTTGCCGCCGTAGGGCGGATTGGAGAGGATCACGTCATATTTGGCCTTCTCGCCAACATTCTGGCTGTGCACCTCCAGGGTATTGGTCAACTCCAGATTGGCCCCTTCGATACCGTGCAGGATCATGTTCATGGTGCCGAGCAGATAGGTGAGCGGCTTGATCTCCATGCCGAAAAAGGTTTTCTGCTGCAGGGCGTCGAGCTGCGGACCGCTCAAGGTGTTGTTGCGCCGGATGTAATCGGCAGATTCACCGAGGAAGCCGGCGGTGCCGAAACAAGGGTCATAGACCCGGTTGCCGGATTTAGGCTGCACCACCTCAACCATGGCGCGGATGATGTGGCGCTGGGTATAAAACTCCCCGGCATAGCCTGCCGAATCAGCGGCCACCCGTTTCAGCAGGTCTTCATAAATTTCCGAGAGCACGATGACATCGGTCTCGCTGGAGAAATGGAGTTTGTCCACCTGCTGGACCACTCTGGCAAAGGTTGTGCCACGACGGCAGTAATTGCGGACATTGTCAAAGATCCGGCGGAAACGCTGGGCCAGCGGCTCATCCCCCATACCTTTTTTAGGATCAGGGCTGGTGAGTTTGATCCACAGCTTGCCATCGACAAACTCCAGCATCTGGTCGGCGTGGTCGGTATCCTTGGCCCAGTTTGACCACGCATACTCGCCAGAGAGGCGACGTTCATACTCCTTGTCGTCAAAGGCGGCCTCTTCCTCGCGTCGGGTTTCAGCCTCGTCAAAGGCCTTCAGGAAGAAGAGCCAGGCAAGCTGCTCCACGTAGTTGCGGGCATCAACGCCCTCCTGATTAAGCTGGTCGCAGGCATTTTTTACGATCTGCTGGACTTCCTGGCGACGATGGTCGGTTTTATTGGTCATGGAGTGTTTTCCTTGCTTATGCGGTCATGGGAATATAGAGGTGGCGCTTCACCGCCTCCAGATCGTTTTTTAAAAGTTGCGGGCCGCCATAGCGACTGGTCAGGGTCTGAAAGCTACCGAACTGCTCGACAAACTGGGGGGCGCTGTAGGTGCGGGCCTGCTCCAGATCATCGATGCCGAACAGCCGGTAATGGTCAAGGGCGGTATCCCAGAATCTCAACTTGATACGATCATCCGGGGAAATGGCTTTTTCTCCGAGCTGATTCAGCAGCCAAAGTTCGTCCTCCACCAGCAAACGGGTGGCGCGATCGTCACGCGATGGCACCCGCACCAGATTGAAGCCGATCTTGGCCAGGATGTCCACGTCATCGGTTTTCGGCAGATCGAGGTAATGGCGGAAGGCGGAAGGATAAATATCATGGTCGCGCAGTTCTTCGCGCAGCTCCTTGCGGCTGTTCTTGTCGATCCAGATGGCGAGCAGTTCGTCAATGGACTTTGTGGAGACATCAAGGATAAACTCCCGCGACTGCTCAGTGTACTCCTCAAAAGGAATTTTACGGCCATCCGCCAGGCACACATAGCGGTTGGTATCGGAGATGATCACGGAGATGCCTTCGCCTACCGGCTTGACCGTCGGCTCGTCGGTTTTCTTCCTTGGCTTGGCTTTGGGCTGAGTCCCTTTCTGCTTGTTAGCCGGATGGCCGTCAAACTCGGTATCCTCAAGCAGACTGGCCCCAGAATAATCGAAAATGGTAAAATAACGTTTATTGATGTCGTCACATAGACGGGTGCCGCGCCCCTTCATCTGCTTGTAGAGAATGGCGCTCTTGAGCGGCCGGACAAAGACGATATTTTTGACATCCGGGGCATCGAAACCGGTGGTCAGCAGGTCCACGGTTACGGCGATGCGTGGTTTGCTTGGACCTACAATGGCAAAGTTGCGCTCCAGCTGGTGGCTGTTACGCTCAGAACGAGTAATACGGCCGGCATAGTCATTGTCTCCTGCGAGGCGCCGTAACTCGGCCGCCATAAAGGCGGCATGGGTGTCATCCACACAAAAGATAATGCTTTTTTCATCCCGCAGACCATATTTACCCAGAATGGACCAGAGATCCTCGGCAATAGCCTTGGTGCGGTCCGGCATACGGATGTCGCGCTCGAAATTGGCGGTGGTGTAATGCTTGCCGTCCGCGCTGGTATAACCTTCTTCATCAAGGTTGGTGATTCGTTCCTCCAGCAGATAAGGGACCAGGAAACCATCCTCGATGGCCTGTTTAAGACTATAAGTATAGACCGGCTCGCCAAAATATTCGTAGGTGTCACGGCGTTTTTCCTCATTGGTCAAGACGCGGCGGCTCTCTTCCAGTTCACGGGGTGTAGCAGTAAGGCCCAGTTGCAGGGCGGAACTGAAATGCTCCAGTACACCGAACCAGTCGCCAAAGCCGGAACGATGGCACTCATCTATGATGACCAGGTCAAAAAAGTCAGGATCGTAATGGGCGAAGACCTTTTTACCGTTCAGCTCTTCATCCAGGCTCTGGTAATTGGCAAAGAAAATTTTGCCAACCTCGTGCTACCCCTTGGCCACAGTATCCTTATCAACGGTGACACGCTCGTTGGCTGAAAAAGCGGCAAAGGCTCGATAAGCCTGATCCTTGAGGGAGTTGCGGTCAGTCAGAAAGAGAACATGCTGGCGCTTGAGCGCGTCGCTATTCATCATCTTCCAGATGAGCTGGAACACGGTAAAGGTCTTGCCGGTGCCGGTGGCCATGAGCAAAAGCACCCGATCATCCCCCTGAGCAAATTGCCACAGGGTTTTATGGATGGCCATATCCTGATAGGGACGGACCTTCTTGCGGCTCACCTGGTCAACATGGTATCCGGCCGCAAAAGTATCTCCCCAGCGGTCCCAGTCCATAAAAACGCCGTGGCGGGTGAGAATGTTTTCCGGGGTAGGGGCGACTGCGATGGTTTCAAAGGTGCCGGAATAGTTATCGGTAAGAATCCAGTCGGTGCCGTTGGAGGCAAGGGAAAAACGAATATCCAGACGCTGGGCGTAACGAGAACCCTGCTGCATACCATCGGCGGCACTGGCCGCCTCGGCCTTGGCCTCCAGGACAACCAGAGGGATGCCACGATATCGCAAGACATAATCAGCGATGATTGCCTGCGTCTCATCGTACATGGCCTCGCCGGTAATGTTGACCCGACCAGGACCGATGATGACTTGAGAATCCCATTCCCAGCCGGCACTGTTGAGGGCAGGTTCAATCAATTCCCTGCATGTCTGTTTTTCGTTTCGACTCATCGTTTCATCCAAAAGTGATAATTTGATTGCCTATAAAGCAATGACCGTGCCAACTTATTCGAGGCCGTATTTCTTGAGCCAGTTAGTCAGGGTCTGATAGCTTGGAAGTCCCAGTGTTTTAGCGGTTTTCGTCTTGTTGCCGTTATTTTTTTCAAGCGCCCGTTCAAGGTAATGAGCCGCCACGGTTTTCATGATCTCCGGCAGATCGACTCCCTGGGTGAGCGGCTGGTTGAGAATCGCGTCCTTTCCCTTGCCGGGCGCGGGAACCGGGAGCAGGGCCTCACGGATATCCTCCACGCCAAGCTCTTCATCCAGCGACCAGACCGCTGCCCTGGTCAAGGTATTCTGCAACTCGCGGACATTGCCTGGCCAAGGGTGCAAAAGGAGAAGATTTCTTGCGAAAGCAGAAATTTTCTTTTGCTTGTAGCCAGGTTCATTACTGCTTTCCTGGTTGATCCGGTCAAGGAATTGATCAACCAGTAGGCTGATATCTCCTTCCCGTTCCCGCAGGGGCGGTAGCTTGATCACCGCCACGGCCAGCCGGTAGAAGAGATCTTCCCGAAAGGAGCAGGCCGCCACCTCTTCAATAAGATTTCTATTGGTAGCCGCAACAATTCTTACGTCGACCTTCCTGGGCGCAGTTGCGCCTATGCGCTTGACCTCGCCTTCCTGCAGGGTGCGGAGCAGCTTGACCTGCATCTCTTTCGGTAGCTCGCCGATCTCATCGAGAAAGATAGTGCCGGTGTGGGCTGCTTCAAAATGGCCGACCCTAGCGGTATTGGCGCCTGTGAAGGCCCCTTTTTCATAGCCAAATAGTTCCGACTCGACCAGTTCTGGGGGGATGGCCCCGCAGTTAATGGCCACAAAGGGCTTGTCCTTTCGCGGACTGGCGTCATGAATGGCACGGGCGAACAACTCCTTGCCGGTGCCGGATTCGCCTTCGATAAGGACAGGGATGGAACGGGGGGCAATGCGCCGCGCCTTGAGAATCACCCTCTGCATCACCTCGCTGCGATGGATGATGTCGTCAAACTCTGGTGCGGCATCAGGCAACCCAGCGGCCAGGCGCTCAAGGGTTTTATCTGGCCTCCGAAACAAGTCAGGGATAAAGTCGGCCGAGATATCAAAAGGCACAGAGGCCGTGCGGACACCATGCTCTTTGGATGATTCAATCAACTCGGCGCGGAAACGAGTTTTGGCTAGGAGAATCCAGACTGCGGCCATGGCAGGGGTTCCAGGGCTCAGATGAAAGACAAGATTGGCATCCTGACCGTGTTCTTTTATTTTTTCGGAAATGATAGCTGTGGCGGCTTGATAGATCTCGCCGAAGTTTGTTGGTCCTGAGAGAGAAATATGTTGGAGAGTTATCTGCGTAGGAGTCTTTTCTTTGAGCCAAACAACATAGTCTTCAGCTGTGTTTTTCTTCCAATTATTGAGAAGCACCACCTCTCTGTAAGCTTGTTCAGCAACAGCTTGGGCCACTGGCCCTAAACCAACGTCTGTTGATCCAGAGGCCGCTCTCAGATCTGTCATTCCTAACCAACATATTAGTATCTTATTCCCCATAGTTTCTTAGGACTACAAGATTTTTTGGGAGTTAGCAAATTATTTTACTATTCTCTCACTGTTGGTTGTGTGCCATGTGATAAATATGCCAATAAAGAAGTTATCCATTATTGTGAGCACGATGATGAATGAGTTATTAGGGTTCAGGCCTGATCTGACAGTTATTGATTTTGATCATCTTACAATAGAACTCTTGAGGTCCTCCACAGCCTCGCTACACCGTCGAGGCTGTGGACATTCCAACACTACCTCAATAGGGATTTCGCACCCGGTTTTACGACCAGACTTTTCCACCTGCCGCCGCACCACCATATCTTGTTAACTTTTAATAAAAAGTTAACAAGCTCCATTCCCGCCAAACAGTCATGAAAACAACAAGTTGCCGAACATTCCACCAATCAGCCCCAAATTACCCATTGCGCACTTGCAAACTTATTATAGAATAACAACAAAAGTTAGCATAAAAAAATTATAGTACACCGCGAGGTTAATTGTGAGCAAAAATCCTAATCATCCAAAAAAAAATTCCTCAATCAAGGTCGAACCGATCCGAGAGCTACGCGACATCCGCTCCATCAAAAAAATACTGGACGACAATCCGCGCAACCTCTGTCTGTTCGTTCTGGGGATCAACACCAACCTGCGCGCCTCGGATCTACTCCAGATCACCGCCGGTCAAGTGCGTCACTGCCAGGCAGGCGACGAACTCACCCTTAAGGAAAAAAAGACCGGCAAACAGCGGCGCATCACCTTGAACAAATCAGCCTCCACCGCTATCCAGCAACTCCTGGCCTCAGTCCCCATTGCTAACAACGATCCAATCTTCTTCAGCCAGCGTGGCCAGGCCCTGACCGTGCCCTCGATCAACCGCCTGGTCAAGTCCTGGTGTGCTACCATTAACCTCAAGGGTAATTATGGTAGCCACACCCTGCGCAAGACCTTCGGCTACCACCAACGGATCCAGCTCAATACCTCCATCGCCGAGCTGATGGTCATGTTCAACCATTCAAGCCAGAAACAGACTCTGGACTACCTTTGCATCCAGCCCGAGGAGATCCGCGAGGCATACATGAAACTGGAGCTGTAACCAACCCACAAGAAGCGACATGCAGAACAAGTTTTTTCATGCCACTTTAGGGCCCCCACCTTACTGTCCCCCAGATACCCACATAGCCACTTTCAGGGCCTGTGTTTTGATGAATAACGAGTCTCCGTGCGCTGTAGGTTCCCGGTCTTATTCTATCGGACAAGGAAGTCCTGAAGTTAATTATAACAGACGACATGAATTACGGCCGGGCATTGAGCGCTCTGAGGTTTTATTTTATTAAAATAAATGAAACTTGATCTGACATGATTTGGGAGAAAAATCCGCGCGGATATAGCATCTTGGTCTATTTCGTATACTCAGGAAGAAGGTTAAGTCCCCCTGTGTTGCTCAAGGTTTAATCCTGCCAAGGAACATCTTTCTCTACTGAAATTCTGTTTGAGTAAAAATCCAGAAGATGCCATGACAAAAAAGGGAACATTCCATATTTTTAGGAACATCTCGCAAGGGGGTAAATTTTGAACGACCTCGTTGGACGATTATCACGCATTACTTTGAGTGCTTTGGTATCCACATTTTTAAACTACCTCACATTACCTTGCGGTGCATGGGAACCAGACTTAACAGGACTCTGGAAAACCTCTGGTTGTATTATGTTTTTATTTGGAGTTAAGAACAGAATGTTAACTATTCTTTGCTTTTGCCCCCGTTATTCTGTCGGTATTGGAGCATAACGGTGATGCTGTATTTTTGGATGCGTAATGGCGGTAAGGGTTTCGTAAGCGGTTTGATAAGGGAATGGAGAAAAAACTCCGACTGGTGCGGGGAGGTCCTGGATGATGAAAATTTACCATGGAAAGAGAGAGAGAATGGGGCTTGTTTTGCGTAAGAAGAAAGCGTTAATAAAGTGTTGTTTGTTGGCTATTTTACTCTTTCTATATCATTCTGTAGCAATGGGGGAAACAATTTTTCAGGATGATTTTTCTGGTACTTTGTCGTCTTGGACGTTGAACGCTGCGTCAGGTGCTAATTTCTCGATTGTAGATGGGGAATTAAGACAGTCTAATACTGCGCCGAATATTCCTTATAACGATTTGTATGTTTCTTCTGGTTTTAATTGGCAGAATTATCGCGTTACTTTCAAAACTCGCCATATTTCTGGTTTTTATTCTGTAACGGCTCTAGGTGTTGTGGTTAGGAGACAACAGGATGGAGATTTAAATACGTCTGGTGGTTATTGGATTGATCTTCATGGTGAGGGGTATGTTCAAGTTTATAAAATAGATGCTTTGGGAAATTCTGTTATATTACAAAAATCTGTTTTAGTTCTTCCTGTGCCAAATGCTGTTGGTTATCAGGTTCAGGTGGATGTCGTAGATGACAGGATTTCAGTATGGGTTGATGGATTGCAGTATATTGATCTTTATGATTCAACATATCATACTGGAAGTATAGGGCTTAATTCAATACATGTAGTTGGCGGATTTGATGATGTGAAGGTGATTTCACTTTCTTCCTATCCCCCCGGCTCTTATAACCTCACCGCCACGCCTACTACCTCTTACAACAAAATCAATCTCAGTTGGAGCAGCATCAGCGGGGCGGCTGTGTATGCCCTGTATCGGGCGGATAGCGCGGCGGGGCCATTTACTACTCCCGCTGTCTATTGCGGGAGCGGCACCAGCCATGTTGATGAAAAAAATCTGACCCCCAGTACCACCTACTATTACAAAGTCGTCTCCGGCGATGCCACCGCCAACTGCTCAAGCCTGGCAACCGGCTGGGCCACACCTTCAGACGCAGTTTCCGCAACCACTCCCGCCATGCCGCAAGACAAAATCAGCGCCGGGGGGGATTTGAATATGTACAATACACACACTTCTTCTGACCGACTGAAAATTGATATTGATCTTGTTGCGAATGGGGTAAGGGACATTGGTCTTTGCGACAATGGAGTTTTTCGGATAGTTGATGGAAATAGTGTGGTTGTTACCACTGTAGCCAATAACGAATATATCTGTGAAGACAGTACAATTAAACCAAACTTTGTAAAATACACACTGGAATTCAAGGTAAAAAAAGTCGGGGTAAGATCGGCATTCTTTGAAAATGGAACTCTTCAATATTGTCCTACTAACGGTACATGCAGTGCTATTGAAAACGGCCCCAGCGGATTCTCATTTTATGGAACGACCTTTGACGTTGGGCAGCATGCCTGGAAGTTTGCGAATGGGTCTTGGGGGAGTGTAGATAGTGATAGCAATATTTATAGTCATGCAAAAATAATATCAAGCAATCTAATACCACAAAAACGCTCATTTTTTTGGGATAGCATGGGATGGAAGGCTGGTGGAATAAGTCAAAAATCTACAGGCCTTTGTTACGGCTTATGTAATTCGGCAATAGCACAATTTTCCCATCAAGAGGAGAACGATTGGTGGGGACAAGGAACAACAATAGATTCATATCAATATGATATTGAGAACCACTGGGATGGTGTTAATGGTGTGGCGATAAAACCATATAAGCCGTTACCTAGCGTTGAGCCTATATCTGCTCGTGGGTGGTGGGTGCTTAACGCCAAAAAAATTCTGTATTATTTTGTGGCACAACCCAACTGGTTTGTGGCAACAAAATCTACTTGGGTCTGTCAGGATCGAATCCTGTATTCTGTTTACGATATTTCACAACGATCAAAGTGGCAAGAACTGTTAAAAAGTGGAAATCCTGTGTCGTTGGCTTTTGGGATTGCAGCAGAGGGAGGGCATGCGGTTGCCATAACATCGGCTATAATGTGGAATGATCATGTGAAATACTTAATATGGGACAATGTATTTCCGAAGGATAAATCAGCTAAATTAGGAGCACGATATTACAGCGAGTTATATGTGCATAAATATGTCGATAATACTGCATTCTTTAATTCTGGTGGCAACCAGATTTTATTGCTTTCGTTGGACGGTCGAGATGTTAAGAGTCAATGGCCACTCTTATCAATGGCCGATACTGGATTCATGGGTCGTGACGGCGATTCCCAACACATTTATAACACTGACTCAACAGTCCCATCTATGGCGTTAAGTCCTGCTCTTGCCAAGGTTACCACTACTCCCAAATCAGATATCCAGCCAAAACAAGTAGAAGGTATCGTCGAGACAGGCCATATTGAGGTGTTGGTGGTGGGTGGAGCGGTTACCGGAGTTTTCAATAAAGATACTGGCGCAAAGATCAATCTCCTCTCGGAGGCTGAGGTGACACCAGGCCAGGCCGTGCAGTTTATCCGCCTTGGTGGAACCATGTATAAACTGTATCTGCCGGTGGATGGTCAGTATCGCATAGAGGCAACCAAGGAGTCTTCGACGCCGCTGCTGGATATTTATGTCAATATCCCCAATGCTGACGGAACGCTGACCAGCATTGCCTATGATGATCAGACCTATGTCGAAAACAGTGTTGAGAACGTTACGTTCTATGTAGGGCGTGGCAACAGTGATACCAATGCCCGAAGGGTGACAAAAGGAACCACATACGCGCCCAGCGCAACGGAAACACTCGCCACCGCAGTTGGCACCCCCAGTTATTTTACGGGCTTGTTTACTACCGAAAATAGAACGGTTCTTAACTGGGAGAACCCAGTGCATCCGAATTTTTCCAAGGTGCAGGTTGTGCGCAAAGAAGACAGTGCGCCCGCCTCACCAACGGACGGAACAATGGTGTATGAGGGAACAGCCCAGAGTTTTACCGATACCGGGGTAACGGTGGGCAAGTATTATTTTTACTCTATTTATGCCGTTGACACGGTGGCTGAATATTCCGAACCTCAAACCATTGGCATAGACACCACAAGGGGTAATATCTCCGGATATGTGAAATTTGGTGATGGCAGCGGCTTGGCCAATGCCAAGGTGAGTTTGAACAAGACGACCGGCGAGCCAGTGAATTCAGCGCTGACCAATAGTCAGGGATATTATGTAATTTCCAATGTTCCTTTTGATGCCTATGTGGTAAGCGCAGAACATCTAGTCAACAAGATTCAGGAAGCACCGGCTTCAGTAGTTATCCCTGATACTGCGACCGTGAATTTCACAGCAATTCCTCAGTCTTTGCTGATGATCAATAAAGGGGGAAGTGGCACAGGTAAAGTAACGAGCGCACCCCCAGGAATTGATTGCGGCGATGATTGTTCGGAAGTGTATGCCGTGAGCGCGAGTGTCATGTTGACAGCTACCGCCGATCCTGATTACAGGTTTACTGGTTGGAGTGGTGATTGCTCCGGGAAGTTCAATCCATTGACTGTAACCTTGGACACCAATAAAAGCTGTATTGCCACGTTTGAGATAAAATTTCCCTGGCCGATGTTCCTGCCGGGGATTACAAGGGTTCGGCAGTAAAGAAGGTATCTCTGGTTCCTCTGCGCTGCCTGGGAACCAGATGTTACGTTGCATCCAACAGAAAATCTGTAGATTACTTCCGGCACGGGCACATGAATACGGACGTTAAGATTACCACATCATATACGAATGTTAGATTAGGTGCGGGGCTTTCGCCTTAGCTGTCAGATTCGATCTAAGCTTCTACAAATTATTGATTCACCACAACTTGCACATGACCTAAATCTATCTACCTGGTGATTCTAAAATTTCATGTGCTATTCGGCGCGCTTGATCAGCGCTGATTAACTCGATCGCAATAGATTTAATCGGCCCACCCTTTGGCCCTGATAGTTCTTTCCGATCAATAAAATCACCCTGTGATTTCCCCAGCAATTCAGAAGCCCGCAACCGGACCATATCAGGCTTAGTCTTATCCCTTATAATATCAGACCACATCTCTTGCCGTTGTTCCCTGGTCATGATAGCAGTGCTAGTGGTTTCCTGCCGCAATCGTTCAATGGCTCCCTGAATTGCAAGTTTTTCCAAGTTTTGAGAACCTTGCTGGTTTGGCTTAGAATAACCAGCAGACGCCGCCGCTCTCAGGGCATTACCGCCGTTGGTGCTGTATGCCTCACAGAAGCGCCGTTGCTTCTCGGTCAACTTTTCATGCCAGGGGTTATCTATTTTGCTCATATCACCCTCCTCTTTAGTTCCTCGTGAGGCTTATCGTCATGAACCTTCAAATGAAGTTTACTCATTAACCGGGACTTATTGGTTTTGTTTTTCTTCTCCAGGGAAATGTTTTTAGATTTATTCATCTGGATCTATCGCCATGTAGGCTTCGTAACATTTTTTCATTTTCCCAAACTCATAATATTTTTTATGGGGAAAATCCCTTTCAAAAGAGTTCAATTCAGTACCTTCCAAAAACCGATCACCATTGTACGCCAAACGATATTCTCTCTTTTTTTTGCTCACCATCACAAATGCTCCAGATGGTGTTTTATATCTTCTGTATCCTGGTTCCTCTTTGAAAATTGGAACGACTTTGAAATTCATCCATCCGTTCACCAGTGGATACAATCTTTCGATTTTAATCTTAACGGTGTCTCTTCTCTTCTTCACTTTTCGTTTTTTCCCTTCCTAGTTTTTCATTGTGTGATAGCCACCCTCACCACGACAATTATTAAAAGAAATATAATGTGGCCGCAGTAAACGGCACATTTATATATTTATTTATAAGGCGGTTTCTCCTGTTACTTAATTCATTGATTTAGCGAATAAAAAGAAACAGTGTTTTTACTTATTAGAAAACGACAATGCCGGTTTCTTTTCACACACATAACTAATTGATTTTATAAAAATTAAGAAAACGGCACCGTCATTTTTCCGGTTTCTCCGGTTTCTTATTTTTTGTGTATTCATTCGTTAAAATGGCTGGGGTATTAACACTGTTTTTGGTTTATCTACTCCTTTTGTTTTGACCTTTTCCTCAAACAATTTTCCATCCTTGATAAGTTGGTCAATTGTCCTTCCCATGTCGTCATTTCTCCTAAACCCGGGGAAGATCTCTTTCATATTTCTGGCAACTTCCACTCCAACTTTCTCCTTTTCCAGATCTCTCTTCGAGTATCTTATGGTGTCTTTTGTCAGGATTTCCAGCAACGCATCGGCCATTTCTTCACGAATCTCGTTGCCGGGCTCACAATATTCCAACACCCCGCTTTCTGATCGCTTGAAATACATCACACTTGGCAAATCTGGTGAATAGTTGCTCTTGGGCGCATCGAACATGACATAATCCCGAGCGTTTTCTATTCCCAGCCTGTCTGCCGTGGCCTGATCCATTCTGATCATTCCGGCTTGCCACCGACAACCATCAACAATGGCAGAACCACCCCGGATCATATTTTGATTGATCTCACCGGAACTTTGCTTGCCCGTATGACTGGAAAACAGAATGGTGATATCATGCTTCTTCGCCAATATCTCAAGCGACTGAATCCATTGAGTTGCATGGTCATTGTTGTTCTCGTCCAGGCCATAAAACCGGCTCTTGGGATCAATGATAAGCAAGTCCAGATTATCGTAATTTGATAATGTTTTATCCAGCCAATACCACGCATCTGCCAATGTTGGATTCGATCCTTCCAGCCGCATCAATGGCCCGACCTCGCCATACACAGAAGCCGCGTGAAGCATTTCAGGAAACTTGCCTCTACCGATATCCCACAACCTGCGTTCAAGCTCGTCCTGGGTATCCTCGCCCACAAGTACCAGCGTCTTTAATGGCCTTGGCGCATGGATCGGCCCGAAGTTGCCACCGCCAGCGCCAGCCATGGCCAGCGAGAGTAGAAAGAAAGTCTTGCCCGTTCCACCGGTTGCCGCTATTACCCCGACCACACCACGAGGGATCAAGCCTTGATCGTTGAACTTGAATAGAAATTCCAGCGGTGCCGGACGGGCCAAGAGTCTTCCAGCCACCCGCGTTCCTTCCATGGTCAGCGGCGGCAACCTTCCTTTCTGCCATTGTGGCCGGTCGTCAATCATTGCTTGCTTCTTCACCAGATCAAAACCACCAAGCGCGGCCAGATCGTTGAAGTCGGTCAATTTCTTCTCTGGATCATCACCACCGGGCAGCTCGTCAAAGACCGGGTAAATAACCCTGGCCTTTATCGCTTTTGCCGCTTTGGTGGCATCAGATAAACCCGGATTGCCAGCGGTAAAACGGTCATTATCGGCGCAAAGTGTGATACTGGCATCAGGACTATTATCACGAACAATCTTTGCCACAGGGAGCAAATTCACCCGGTTAAAAGCGCAAATTATTGTAGCCCCTGTCGCTTGACGGATCGTGGCCCCGGTCGCGTAGCCTTCACAGATTGCAAGTTCACTATTCCCTTTAATCGTGTGAGACAATCCCTCTACCCGGCCACCAAAGAGAAACTTCTTTTCTCCGGTCGGTTTGATAAACTGCAGGTTATGAATCTCGCCTTTTTCATCCCGCAGCGGTACAATCAAATCGCCGCGCGACTGTTTCAATCCATGGGCCTGAACAAATTTTCTTGATAGATAGGCATGGGCAATGGTGTCTTGCGCCTGATTCCATATTTCATTTGCCTTCACCTTGGCCGCGCCCTGCAGCTCGGCTTTCAGTGCTTCCCGTTGACGTTTGGCCTCCGCGACAATCTGGGCATACCTTTCGCTTTCAGCGTCCGACATTTCCTTACGATCAACGCTGCACCATTTTTCTTTAAGCCCTGTTCGCCAGTTGCCAAACGAGCCAGCAGACACGTCACCCAGGAAAAAAACATACCATCCGGCCTTATCACCCCTATCGATATCCACCCGTACCAGCTTGCCAGAGGTATCAATGCAGTCCGGGCATATACCATGATCAGCCAGGATATTACGGAACGCCTCAACCGAATCGGTCGGCGTGTCAGGTATATGATATCGTTCCTCCTGTTGTGGAGGTGCTTGCCCGAGATCAATCATTCTGATTTTCTTTCATAGTGCTATTATCGTCGCTCATCTTAATACAGATAATCTGGTGGCCACGTTCTCTCGTTACACGAATGAGTGCTGTCTCCTCAACTTTCTGGCCGGGATCATGCTCAATAACCATGACAAGACGGGCCTTTCCTTGTGCGGGCTTGTTTTCAAGGGTATTGGATGTATTTTTAGCGGTCGTCATATCGTCATTCTCAAACAAACAAGGATTATAATAAGCCAGGCCACACCTGAAACAATAAAGGGCAAAAAAGAAATCGCGTGTAACCTTTGAAGTTTATGCAGAAAATTGTTGTGATAATTTTGTATAATGTTGGCGACTCCCAAGCGGACGATCTGTTCAGCGGAAGCCATTTTATTGTGAGCGGTCATACACGCCCCCGGTGCCTGCTTGGAACGCAATTCAAGCCATGTTATAAGCGAAGCCACGGGGTAGGCCACCTTACGTCCAACAGAGATCCTGCCTTTCGGACCAATTCCCGCTGAGTCGATACTTGCCATAGACTTAGGGGTGATAAGTACATTCCAGCAAAATTGCCATTTCTCTCTGATTAACAAACAACAAGTTTCCATATTAGATAAAAGTAAATATTTAATGCCTGCTAAACTTATAGAACAACATTATAGACTTTATTCTTATCATGTAAATGGTATTTTTTTACTTATTATACAGAAATAAATATTATATATTCACAAATATACAAAAACCCTTGCCAGACAACGGTCAGGATGCTATAAATTTTTTTTGTAAAATAAAGATTATATCTGTATAAAAATGAGATGGCAGTTTATTTTCTGCCGTTCACTTATATTTTATTTAAAATCAAGGAGGATTTATGAGCGTTGACACGTATGATTATTTCCTGGCAGCTTTGCACCACATTCTTCAGACAACCAAGCTCACCCAAAGAGAAATTGCCGATCAAGTGGGGGTGGCGTATCAAACCCTAAACGCAATAGTCAGAGAGAGGGTATCTAAGGAAGGAAAGAAACACAGGGCTGGAACTGACAAGCAAGGAGAAATAGCAGCGGCTTGCGGTTATGATTCCCTGCTTGACTTCCTTAACAAAGGAAAAGAGGTTTTTAACGAAGGGGAAGAGGATAAAGAGGATAAAGAGGATAAAGAGGATAAAGAGGATAAAGAGGATAAAGAGGATAATAAAGCATCCATGGCGCTGCCTTTCAAGGAAGAAGACAAGGGCCACCATGATATTGTGTCGGAAGTGATTGAGTTTGCCAAAGAGGCGGCGTCAACAAAAGAAAGACTACGGTTTTGGATGGATGTTTTCGAATACCTTCCGCCAGCTATATCAATTCTTGACACCAAGGGAGTAGTAGTTTTTCAAAACCAAGCACATCGTATGGTTTGCTCTGGGTCAACAATAGGAAAAATTCTTTGTGAAACATGCGTCTCCGCATCTGAATTAACATTGTGCAAAGGTTGTAAGATTAAAGAGACCCAAGAATTTAAAATACCGGTCAGTTTCAATATGCAAATTGGCCAGTTGTTTTACATGATTGACTCGCAGGTAATCAGAATCGGTGATGATAGTTACCAGATCGTCATAATGACTCGTGCTGATGACTGCGGAAGCATGCAAAAAGAATTTGCCGATGCAAAGAGGCGCGTTTCAACGATACCGTCATTGATATCCCCATTCCCTGCCTGCTGCAGCGACGAACAGGGAAACATCATATATCAAACAGAGTGTTTCTTGAAACTGTTTGGTTTAGCGGAAAGTGAAACAAAAACCATAGATCAGTTTTTAGCTATACTGACATCGAAAGCGTCTATTGAAGGGGTGTACAATACCATACGGAAAACAAGAGAGGAAGGTATTGCTGGTGAGCAGGTAATATCTATGAACGATGGAAGAAAAATCTGGCTGGTTTTTCGCCCTATCATTGCCGATGATAAAAGTAGCGCCGGGATTATTTCTTTTGCCTTGACCGAAGAGGAACGCAGCTTTTTAAAATCACGGTGGAATATTTTATTATAAGTAGGAGGACAAGGCCATGAGTATTGAATTTATCAGACATTCAGAGACACCTGGACAAGCTGTTTGGAAAATAATATGGAGACCGGATGGGAAGAAGGGTGGAAAGAGAACTAAAAATTTTGAAGGAACGAGGGAGCAGGCTGAAACTTTTGAACAGGCCATTCTTCATGCTGCCGGGCTCGACAGAAAATCACGAAGTACGGTTAAAGTAACATCACTCACTCTTGAGGCCGCTCTTCCTGAGTATTTACGTTGGCATGGTTTAAATAGGGCAAAAAAAACACATATCGATGTAAAAATGTCAATGCCGCGCCTCATGCAAATATTCGGTAAGATGACAACTGGCCAGATAAAACCATCACACATCACTGATTTTGTCGCCATGCGCCCCGACAAGAAACGAGCTAATCAGAAAGATATCCACTATCTGCAAGGACTCATATCTTGGATGGTAGAAAACAATTATGCTGACCCATTGTCTTTTAAACCTCAGACCCCTAAATATCACAGGCCAATACCGATGGCACCAATATCAACAGACGTTGATGCCATCCTGGCATATATTACTGACCCCCTTACACGCGCATTAATTTATCTCATGTGGAATACTGGGGCCAGAATTGGAACAGCCAATCAAATACGATGGGAAAATATTAATTGGGAACGAGGAACAATAACGGTAACCGTGAAAGGTGGCGACAATCAAGCACTTCCTATCCCGGAAGAATTTAGAGAATTGATGTTTCCCTTAAAGAAAGAAACAGGGTGGGTTTTTGAAAATAAAAAAACAGGAAAGCCAGTATTGAGCATAAAGAAAACCCTTGCCACAGCCTCCCGGAAGGCAGGACTGTCTTATACAATGACACATCACAAATTTCGCCACGCTTACGCCACAGATACCCTTGAAGCATGTGGAGATCTCCGCCTACTGCAAGAGTCCCTTCACCATAAAGATATCAAGACCACCACCATTTACACCAAAATAAAAATGAGCAGGATTGTTGACGCTGCTGCACTGGTTTCGTCTCTCCGAAAGTCCCGAAAATAAGGTGTCCCTTTGGTGTCCCTTTTGCAACAAAAAAGGGTTTCAGGAATTACCCTGAAACCCTTAATTTTACTGGAGCCGATATGCGGAGTCGAACCGCAGACCTACTGATTACGAATCAGTTGCTCTACCAACTGAGCTATATCGGCTTGATCAGATGAGACCCCAGAAAAGTAGTTCCAGTAATTATCAATTTTATGGTACTGTGTCAAGATCCGATCAATACAGACTCACTGATAATTTAACTTGAGCCCATAGGGTTCCACTCCTCTCATTATGTTTTACCTGTCACTCTTCATTGCCTGTTCTTTCTTCCTGACAGGCTGTTCAGATTCCACCACCCCACCTGAACAAGCTAACAAAGGAGATTCTGAAAAATCACAGTCCGTTATCAACACTGAACCAAATGGATGTAGACGCTGCCACAAAGTCGTTCAGGACAAGGCGCATAATTTTTCCTGTTCCTCCTGCCATGCCGGCAAGGAGTCCAGTAACGACCAGAAAGACGCCCATACAGATCTCATTTCACAACCCGCTCACCCGGCATCAATGGTTCAGAGCTGCGGGAAATGTCATCCTGACCAAGTGACAGGGACACAACAATCAATTCATTTCACCTTGAAACGTGAGGTTAATCTGGTCCGCAAGGCCTTTGGCGCCCAGAAGGAACTTGATACCCTCACCCAGATCCCCATTACCGATGAACCCAAGACAGCTCTGCAACTGGCAGATGACCTACTGCGTCGACGCTGCCTGCGCTGCCACCCCTATTCCAGCGGCGATCCTTATCCTCTCGTGGGTCATGGCACAGGATGCGCGGCCTGCCATATGGATTTCACCAACGGTTCTCCCACTTCTCACACATTTCTGAAAACGCCAGGTGACAAGCAATGCCTGCAATGTCATTACGGGAACTGGGTCGGCGCAGACTATCATGGCCGCTTTGAGCATGATTTTAACGAGGAATACCGGACTCCGTACATCACTAAGGACCCGATCACTCGTCCCTATGGCGTTGAATATCATCAATTAATCCCGGATATCCATCAGCAGAAGGGTCTGATCTGTGTTGACTGCCATGGTGGCGCTGAGCTTATGAACAGTCGACAAACCAAGAGTATACAATGTCAGGATTGCCATCTCCAGAAAAGCCTTGAGAAATCCCTGCCAGCCAATGTGACCGAGGAAGAAGAAAAATATTTTTTCTTTTCCAAGGGCGACAAGAAGCGCCATGCAATCCCGCTCATGCGTGATCCGGCCCATGCAGCTTCTAAAGATCAGATAACTTGTCAGGCATGTCATGCCCAATGGGCCTTCAATGATACTGGAACTCACCTGCTCCGCAATGACACCAGGGAAAATGACGCCTTCTGGAGACTGACGACTCAGGGCAGTTGGGAGGTGGAAAAGATTCTCACCTATAATCTGAACTCTGATTATCCCACTATGGCACCAATCATGGTTGATAAGATAAACGGTGAAAAGAAAAAAGGTATATGGCATCAAGGATATGTCATGCGCCGCTGGGAAACAGTACAGCTTGGCAGGGACACGAGCGGCAGGATATCGGTCATGCGCCCGTTGTTGGATCTTCATCTGTCATGGCTTGACGAAGAACACAAGGTGCGCTTTGATGCCATTCAAGCCCAATCGCCCGACAAAGGATTACAACCCTACACGCCCCATACTACAGGAGCAGCGGGGATGTTTTACCGACAACGCCTGCATGACTTCTACCGATTGGAAGAAAAAAAGGAAGAAACGACTGAAAGGAAACAGCAAGGACAACAACAGGAGAACTAAAGCACTCAGGATATTACGAACCGTTATTCTTTATCCAGTTCACAGCCCCATGAGAACCAGATAAAGAATGAGGACGTCAGAATTATCAGAGATCAGCCCTCCAGGGCCTTACCCTGATCTGCCAGTCGTACCTGTTCCATGAAGGCGTGCAATTTATCCACATCTTTAATGCCTGGGGCTCGCTCCACACCTGAATTCACATCAACCCCAAAGGGATGCACCAGCTTGATTGCCTCCCTCACATTTTGAGGATCAAGGCCACCGGCAAGAATCAGGGGCGACTGCAGATGCAGCCTACCAATGATCCGCCAGTCAAAGACCATACCGGTCCCTCCCGCTATCCCCTTACTGTAAGTATCAAGCAAAAAACCCTGCACCATCTCGTTATACGGGGTACAGAGATCGGCTGGCGTCTCCCCGCTGACCCGGAAGGCCTTGATCACCTTGCAGGGAGCTGCCGAACGGGCCAGACGCTCACAATACTTCGGTTCTTCGCTGCCATGCAACTGCGCATAAGAAAGGCCGCAATAGGCAATAATTTCTTCGACTTCCTGAGGGGCACGATCGACAAAGACACCAACACAATCAACAAATGGCGGCAAATCAGCAATGATCTCCCGCGCATTTTCCGGCAAGATATGACGCGGACTCTCGTCCACAAAGATAAAACCCAAGGCGTCGACCCCGGCCCGTACCCCTTCTTCTGCATCGTAACGATTAGTGATGCCACACATCTTAACCCGCGTCCTTGCGGCCATGTTTCCTCCATTTTCTGTTTAACGGTTCAGAATGCCTTGCTAAAATGCAAAGCAGCCTGCCAATGACTCAAAATTCAGGTAAACGTGATGAGACAGCTCTGTTTGCTCATGTCATTTACGGTATTCCCTGGCGTTTATGGCCATTCAGCTCGCTATAGTATCTATAGACACGGTCCACGCAATCCCTGCAAGGTATTACCGCCTGCTTCACCCCGCATCAGAGTTTCCCCAATCAGGGCGGCTGTTATCCCCTCTTCCTGCAGACGCTGGAGATCGGCCTGAGTTTTTAGTCCCGACTCACCGACAACCGGGATATCAGCAGGGATCAATTTCTTCAGGCGAAATGTCGTCTCAATATCCATGGAGAAATCCTTGAGATTACGGTTATTCACCCCGATAAGGCTGCAACCTACAGCAAGCACCACCTCAAGCTCCTGCTCGTCATGGACTTCAACGAGGGAGTCCATGCCATACTCCCGGGCACAGGCCTGAAAATCCTTTAACTGATGGGCATCAAGGATGGAGGCCATGAGCAATATGGCATCAGCCCCATGAACATGGGCCTCTTCGATCTGCAACTCATCAATGATAAACTCCTTGCGCAGCACCGGCAGCCTCACTTCTTCCCGGACCTGAAGCAGATAGAGCAGACTACCCTGAAAAAACTGTTCATCGGTCAGCACCGATATGGCCTGGGCACCATTATCCTCATAATTCCTGGCAATGGCCACCGGGTCGAAATCAGGCCGGATTACCCCTTTAGAGGGCGAGGCTTTCTTGATCTCGGCAATAATGGCCACACCTGGATAATCAAGAAGAGCCTGACGAAAACCACGAGGTGGATCAATGGGTTTATGGGCAAACGAAGGAGGGAGATGAATCCCCCGCGCCTTTAAGAGGCGAACCTCTTCTTTTTTTCTGGCAACAATCGTATCTAAAATCATCGTATAATCTATAAAGTAAACAAGGAATCACACACAGACAGCATAAGCTTTCAGTTCAGATCTCGGCAGAAAGCCACCAGCTGATCAAGCTTTGCCAGGGCCTTTCCGGAATCAATAATCTCTGCTGCCATCTTCACTCCAGCCGGCAAATCGATAGCCATTCCTGCGGCCATGAGTGCTGCCCCGCCATTAATGAGCACCATGTCGCGTTTGGCCCCCTGCTCTCCGCCAAGGATGGCCCGCATCTGGCTGGCTGACTCCTGGGCAGTGGCTCCACCTTTGAGATCGGCAAGCGTGGCGCGCGGCAAGCCTAATTGCTCCGGGGTAATAGTATAGGTATTCACCTTCCCCTCATACAGATCAGAGACCCTGGTGCTGCCGGTGACGGTCAATTCATCCAGATTCCCTTCACCATGGACGACCAAAGCCCGCTTGGAGCCAAGCCTGCCGAGAACCTCAGCCAGGGGCTCGGTCAACTCCGAAGCAAAGACACCGAGCACCTGCACATTGGCCCCGGCAGGATTGGTCAGCGGTCCCAGGATATTAAAGATAGTCCTGATCCCTATCTCACGCCGTGGGCCAATGGCATGTTTCATCGCTCCATGCAAGGCCGGTGCAAACAAAAAACCTATGCCGACCTCTTGGACACAGCGTCCGATCTGCTCCGGAGTCAGACTCAGTGAAACGCCGGCGGCCTCAAGGACATCGGCGCTGCCGCAATGACTGGAAACGGAACGGTTGCCATGCTTGGCCACCACCACTCCGGCACCGGCCACCACAAAGGCGGAGGTAGTGGAGACATTAAAGGTTCCGGAGCCATCACCACCGGTCCCGCAGGTATCCACCAAAATGCCGTCATGACTGACGTCAACGCCGGTTGCGATGGGAGTTGCCATTTTCCGCATAACCCGTACCGCTCCGGTGATCTCAGCAACCGTTTCCCCTTTCATCCGCAAAGCGGTAATGAAAGAACCAATCTGAGCAGGGGTTGCGGATCCGCCCATGATCTCATTCATCACATCAACCATTTCATCTTCGCTGAGATCCTGGCGGGTTACTATCTTGGTAATTGCTTGTTTTATATCCATATTTCTATCCAATTCTAATTGATTTCAAGACGTCACTCCCCCTACAAGAGTGAGAGATAATCAGGGCGCATAAAATTCTTCAGCAGAGTAATACCCGCCGGAGTCATGATTGATTCAGGATGAAACTGCACTCCTTCAATAGCCAGGGTCTTATGACGCAGCCCCATGAGCTCTCCCTCATCACTGCGAGCACTTATCTCAAGACAATCGGGAAGAGTTGCCTCTTCTACCACCAGCGAGTGATAGCGCATGCCGTCAAAGGGGTTCGGTAGAGAAGTAAAAACCCCCTTACCATCATGGAAGATGGGAGAGGTCTTACCATGCATGATCCGCCTGGCTCTTACAGTTGCCCCACCAAATGCTTCACCCATGGATTGATGACCAAGGCAGACCCCAAGGATGGGAATTTTGCCGGCAAAATATTTGATTGCACCAATGGAGATACCTGCCTGCGCCGGCGTACAGGGGCCAGGTGAGATCAGCAGACGGTCAGGATGCAGCGCCTCGATTTCCTCGAGCGTGATTTTATCATTGCGAAAGACCTTGATCTCTGCCTTTTCCCCCATTGCCGCACTGTTTCCGGCAATGGTCTGAACAATATTATAGGTAAACGAATCGTAATTATCAATGATGACCAGCATGATCTAAAACCCCTTTTCCGCAAGCTCAACAGCACGTCGCAATCCCATGGATTTATTTATGGTCTCTTCAAACTCACATGCAGGATCGGAATCATAGACGATGCCTGCCCCTGCCTGAATCCACAGGTCCTTTCCCTGCATGACAAAAGTCCGGATGGTGATACAGAAATCCATATTGCCGGAAAAGCCAAAATATCCCACCGCACCGGCATAAGGACCTCGCCGCTCCGGTTCCAGCTCTTCAATTATCTCCATGGCCCGAATCTTGGGCGCCCCGCTCACCGTCCCGGCCGGAAAACAGGCATCCAGCACATCAAATTGATCCTTACCCTCGGCAATAATCCCGTGCACCGCAGACACCAGATGCATGACATGGCTGTATTTTTCCACCACCAGCAGATCTTTGACTTCCACACTGCCATCACGGGCCACCCGGCCCACATCATTGCGGCCGAGATCAACAAGCATCAAATGCTCGGCCCGCTCCTTGGGGTCAGCAAGCAGCTCAAGCCGCAGGGCCTCATCCTCTGCAGGGGTCGTCCCCCTTTTCCTGGTACCGGCAATAGGCCGAAGCTCAACATGCTCACCATCCTTGCGTACCAGAATCTCGGGTGAGGACCCGATCTGCACCAGATCGCCCAGTTTGAGAAAAAAGAGATAAGGGCTGGGATTGATATGGCGCAGGGCGCGATAAAGGGTTACCGGGGCAAGCTCTGTCCTGGTATGGAAACGCTGAGACAACACCACCTGAATGATATCACCGGCCTTGATATAATCACGAGCCCGTTCCACCATGGCCTTAAACTGCTGCGGTTCCATATTGGAACTGAACTCATGGCCCGAGGCACAGCCCTCGATATTAGAGGCCATACATTCGGCAGGTACTGGGGCTTGAAGTCGGGCAATAACCTCATCGATCTGCTTGGTCGCACCGACATACACAGACGCCGCATCTTCTTCTTCCGTCAGCCGCACCCAGCAGACCACTGTCACGGTCTGTCGAAAGCTGTCATGGACCAGCACCATCTTCGGCACCATGAAAGACGAATCAGGAAAGGCAAGCGGGGGCTTTTCATCGGGCAAATCTTCCATGAAGCGGACCATATCGTAGCCGAGAAACCCAACCGCCCCCCCACAGAAACGGGGAAGGTCACCATCCAACTCGGCCACAGCAAAGCTCTCCACCAACTGTTTCAGGGCTTTCAGGGGATCCCCCTTACAAACCACTTTCTCTTGTTGGAGATCACGGATGGTACAGATCTCAACATGGTCCCCCTTTGACGAAAAAGTCACCAACGGATCAAAACCAATAAAGGAATAGCGGCCCCATTTCTCGCCTCCCTCCATGCTCTCAAAGAGGAAGACATGACTCTGATTCTCCGCCACCTTGGCAAAAAGGGTAAGCGGGGTGTCGAGATCCGCTATTATTTTTCGATACACTGGAACGAGTCCGGCCTTGCCCTTCAGATCCAGGAAGACCTCGAGGTCTGGAAAATGATTGTATTGTGACATGCTGACAGATCGGCAAGAGGATGATAATGAAAAAAAACTCTTCTAGTTACCCGGAAGGGCACGCAGAAAAATCCATTCTATTTAATAAAAACCTTAGCAACGGGTGCGTATTTGACACCCCATGACTGTTTCCTTCGGGGCATCCGCCCTATGGCGTGGCGCCGGCAATGACACTCGACGCCTCGCTAGAGGCTCACTTACGCAGGACGTCCATACCCTGCGCAGAGACTCTACCACATATTATTTCATATGAAAACAGCATAAAAAAAGGCCATGAAATCTAACGACTCCATGGCCTTTACAATGGCACACATCGAACATTCCGGCAACCCTACTTCAAGCCGGACACCTGCCAGAACCGCTTATGCGGCTGCCTGCATGTTGTTGACACGTTTGGTTAAACGAGAAACCTTACGGGATGCATTCTTTTTGTGAATAGTCCCTTTACAACCTGTTTTGGCAATAACGGGAATGGCAACCTTCAATGCTTCCTGTGCCGCCTCAACTGAACCTGCGGCAACTGCTTCGTCCACCAGACGGATTACATTTTTCATCCGTGACTTGATGGCACGGTTACGCATACGCTGAACTGTTGCCTGACGATTTCTCTTTTCTGCAGATTTATGACTAGCCACGAATTTCTCCTGTTGTTGACTTGCTCAAATTGTAAACCGGATTTCCCGGTATTGTCTATTATAAAACACGGGCACAATATGCCTGAACTACGTTAAAAGAACAAACAAATTTAATACGACAAAACACTAAAGTCAACTATTATTGCCATCTGAACGATTTATAATGTGTCTTTTGTGCTGGGCAGCATCTTGATCTTAATTAACATGGAGCCCCGGATATTGTCAGGGAAAAAATAGAATCTCACCCTTACCCTATTCGTCTTTTTTGACCCACGCAGACATTCACATATAGCCATAAAACAAATAAAGACTCAAGGCAATTCCCAGAAAGCCAAGTACGCCGTTGACAGCCATCCCCGCCTTAAGATTATACCCCTTCGGAATTTCAACGGACCGTATCGTTTCAAGGAAACGTTGATGCTGTAAAATTGAATAACAGGCAATAAATGATGCCAGCAAAATGAATGTCAGTCCGATAAAAAATGCAATATGACGTTGAAATAACTTCATTTCAACTCGGCCTGAAATCTCAATAAACAAACTAAATCTCTCAATGACGAATCCGAAAGCCATTAAAGAGAGACTGGTTCTGTTCCATGCAAGCAACGTACGCTCTGCGGCAAAAAGGACTCTGGGATCATTCAAGTCTGACATAATTTCCTTTAGATTCCCCCTCGGTTCCACCAAGGATCAACAATAGCCAGCGGCTCTGGAATAATACAAAATCCGCATCGATCAACAAGTTATCCCCTCCTGCCAATCTCTGCCAGCAGATCGACTTGAATTTCCTGAATCTGAGCCAAGCGCTCCCACTGATGGGAGAGGAGATGATCCATCTTATCATGAAGATGACGAATTTCAAGTTCCGCTTTGAGGTTCACCTGGTAATCGTGCTCCGAGCGAATGCGATCCTTTGCCTCCTGACGATTCTGACTCATCATGATAATCGGAGCCTGGATCGCCGCCAGGCAAGAGAGGATAAGATTGAGGAAGATGAAAGGATAGGGATCCAAAGGGTGCCAAAGAAGGACAATGGAATTCATCGCAATCCACAGGGCAAGAAATGCCCCGAAGCATATGAGAAACGCCCAACTGCCACCAAATGTCGCGATTCGATCTGCCAACCTCTCGCCAAAGGACCACGTTTGCTCAAACTCCGCGTCAACATTTTTGGCTAAGAGTTCATGCTCCCGAATGCTATGCAAAACCTCCTGTTCAAGAACCGTCATCTCTCCTTTTTCAGACTCGAGCAGGGAATGAACATACTTCGCTCGATAGTTGCCCAAGTCGGATCGACAGATAAAACTCCCCGCCGACCAGCTGGGATGATCATGGACGATTTCATTGGTGACGACATCTCGAACAGCATCGGCCGGCACCAGATCTTTGTTTAAAAAGGTCTTTCCACAAACAGCACAAACTTGCTGATTATTTCTTTTTTTCATATAGATGCCTCTTTATGGATACGATTTTTTTTACCCGATATTAGCTGGTCGCACTATTAACAGAAAAAAAAGCGCTATTCAGTCCATCATTTCCCTACAACACCTCTGACTCCCCCCGAAATCAGCGAGGTGATATTGGTGAGAATACGCGGCAGAATAAAACCTCCTGGAGATGCCAGGTAATGTGGTTCCCATACCGGACCGAACTTTTCCTTATAATGACGCAGACCCTCAAAATTGTAAAAATGTTCACCGTGGCGGAAGACAAAGGCACCTATCCGGTTCCAAAGTGGAGCAAAAGGACGATTTTCAAGACCAGACAACGGGGCCATGCCAAGGTTAAAGCGCTGATACCCTTGTTCCTGTCCCCACAATATCAGATTGACAAAAAGATAATCCATAATTCCATCCGGCGCCTGCGAACCGTACCGCATTAAGTCTACCGACAATTCTTCTTTTTGGGAGCCGGTCCAGAGATTGGCAAAGGCAACGATCTCGTCCTGCACCCGCACTACAGCCACCGGAAAATTCACCAGATAGTCCGCCTTGAAATATCCCAGGGAGAATCTTTTTTCCCGACAGTTTTTTGCCTGCAGCCAGCCATCCGAGACACGTTGCAAATCCGGCAGCAGTCCAGGAACGGCAGACGAAGGAAGCACCTCGAAGCTGCATCCTTCTCTACCGAGGCGGCGATGCGTATAACGCAGGCCACTGTGTTCCGAGCCGGCCAGGGTAAAATCACTCAGCAGGACACTGGCATCCTCACCAAGCTTATACAGGGTCAGCCCCATATCCAGATAGACATGGAGCATGGCGGGACCGACTTCATAAAAAACCGGTTGACCGCCATGCCGCTCAACCAATTCACGGAATTGCCATGCCAGATCACGTGCCGTTTCAGGCGGACCGACCGGATCACCCATGGAAATCCAGGATTGCCCTTCAATCCCGTACATGACAAAGCCTCGCTGCTGCTCATCAAAGAGCAGCGCCTTATCACCAAGCAAGGCCAGATTGGCCTCGACCGAAGGCATGGTGGCAATAATCGCCCGAGCCTTGTCCAGGACAGAGGTACCCACCGGCTCCGGCTTTATGGCGACAGGTCTCAGCAATCTGGCCAAAGAAAACAGGAACAACAAGGTGCCGGCTCCTACAGTGGCCCGCATGAATCGCGGGGCATCCGCTTTCAGTGCAAAATGCCACCACAACTCGCCGGAATAAGCAACATGCTTGTAGGCAAATATCCCCAACCAAGTAGAGCAGCCAAAAACCAGCAGAATGGTGACAATCCAGCTGAGAGTGAACGATTCTGTAAACAGAGAGGATTTACGGTAGAAATGACGACGACAGGGAACCAGAGCCCCCAATAACAGCGCCAGCAAAAAGGCCTCTTCATAATCTGCGCCATTGAGCAGGGAAAAAAGAATACCGCCGACAAGAAAGAGGCTGGTGAACAGATAGGCCGCATCAAGTCGCCGATACAAGCCGCGCGCCAGTAACAACAGAACCGCCCCGGTAACACTGCCGAAAAAATGCGAAAACTCGACAATCGGCAACGGGATAAAGTTCTGCAACCAGTGCAGACGTTCTGGTACAACCGGAGTTGCCCCAGAAAAGAGGAGAACCGCTCCGGCAAACAATGTAGACAGAGCCAGAAACTGCGGAACTACAACTGCCCCCCATTGCCCGACCACTCGAACAAGCCGGCTGACAACCACTTTCCGAGCCAGTATTTCAGTGACGGCCAGAAGTACAGTCGCCACAATTAGCGGCAACAGATAATAGATAGCGCGAAAAAGCAGCAAAGAGCCAAGCAACGCTGCGGAAGAGGTTTGCGGGGCAAAGAGCAGAATCATCGATTCAAAGACACCCAGGCCGCCTGGCACATTACTGACCAGGGCCACAATCTGGGCCAGAATATAGATCCCGAGGAATTGGGAAAAAGAAAGAAACACTTGCTCTGGTAAAAGAACGAAGAGGACGCTGCCGGCCAGGATCCAGTCCAGGCCGCCTACTGCCAGTTGCACAACACCGAGCTTCAGCGACGGCAGGGAAAACTCCCATGAACGAAACCGAAACGATGCCCGCCGTAACTTAAGCAGCAGCAGATAAGCAACTGCCACCAGCAGAAAGAGGAACCCTAATATCCGGGCTGAGTTTATCGGTAATCCCGGAACCGCTGGCAGATCCAGCGGCTCAAGTGTGAACACCAACCCGCCGGCAACAAGAATACCCAGCCAGAAAGTCACCGCCGTAAAACTCACCAACCGGGTGATCTCTTCCGCGGACAGCCCCCAGGCTGAATAGAGACGATAGCGCATCGACGCACCTGTCAACAGTGAAAGACCGATATTATTGCTGAAGCTATAACTGATGAATGAGGCCAGCATTACCCTGCCCCGCGCCAGTGGGTGCCTCAGGTAATAAAATGCCAGTTGATCATAGGCGGTCATACACAGGTAGCTAAGGACTGTTAGCGCCACTGCCAGTTGGAGATGGGTCGCGGTAACGGCATGCAACCAGCCGATGACTTCATGGTAATGAAAGTTACGCAGGGAATCATGCAACACCCACAGCGCCGCAAAAAACATCAACAGCGCAATCAAGGGTAACAGGCGTTGCAAAACCGATGGCCATTGTTTTACAGTAGAGTTCATCTCATTTTTTCCATCAGGAAAAAAAACCGAGCAGTTGAAAAAAAGATCATTCCTGGACCGGATAGAGCAGCAAAGGACGAGTGGTCCGTTTCTGTACCTGAGCTGCCGTACTGTTCGCCCAGAAAGCCTCCGTTCCAGCCTTGCCATGAGTTGCCAGAACAATGAGATCGGCATTGATGCCATCAGCTGTTTCACAGATCATTTTCACGACCTTGCCATGGCGGATTTCACCCGTTGCCGTAATTCCCCGGGCATCAGTTCTGGTCAGCATATTCTCCAGATATTTTTCAAGGCTCTTTATAGTGATCCCCTCCATGGCCCAAAATGTCCCAGGCAGATAACGGGACAGAGACGCCGGCCGCCCCGCCAGTGAGAAAACCTCTGGAACTACTGCCAGTAAATGCAGCTCTGCCATACCAGCTTCTGCCATATCTGCGGCAAAAGTAAAACCACCTTCATGTTCGGAAGTACCGTCAAGGGGTACGAGAATGCGATTGAGAGTAAACGAATCTTGGGCAGTTCTGCTTTCCGGACGCAGCAACAATAGAGGTGTTTTACCTTGGGCAATAACCTGTTGAGCCTTGCTCCCCCAAAGCAGTCTTTCAACACTTTCCGGTCCATGGGTACACATAATAATCAGATCAGGGCGTAATTCCTCTTCATGGGCAACAATCCCCCCCGCAAGCTCGGGAATCTTTTCATTATGCACATGGAAGTTACAGGAGATATTGCTGGCGCGGAATTGCAGCACGATATTCTCAAAGTAGCATTCCGCTTCAACCTGGTCCTTCAGGTGCTTTTCACCATGAATGAGTGGGGTCAGAGTCTCTTCAATGAGATGCAGCAGGGTTACCTGTGCACCCAGCAAAGAAGCCAGAGATTTTGCCACCGGCAGGACCACTTCTGCCAGCGAAGTCCCATCTAGGGGAACCAGAATATGTTTGATCATGATTTATGCTCCCAAAAAAATCTGGTACAGCAGATAGAAATTCAGACTTATCACCAAGGCTGTTACCAGCCAGGCCAAAACCGTTGTCACTCGCCAGTTGACGAGCGTTCCCATCAACCCTTTGCGAGCGGTGAAGATAACCAGAGGGATAATAGCGAAGGGTAATCCGAAACTGAGCACAACCTGACTCATGACCAATGTTCGGGTCGGATCAAAGCCAAGAAAAATAACGACCAGAGACGGCACGACAGTGATCAGGCGACGCAGCCAGATCGGTATATGCCGATGAAGAAAGCCCTGCATGATTACTTGGCCGGCCATGGTACCGACCGTCGTTGAAGCAAGCCCGGCAGCCAGAAGTGAAATGGCAAAAACCCAGCCGGCAGCAGCCCCAAGCAGCGGCTCCAGAGTCCGGTGCGCCTCTTCAATGGTTGCAATCTGACTTAATCCCTGCCGATTAAAAGTGGCTGCAGCCATGATCAACATGGCCGCATTGACAAAGCCAGCGACCCCCATCGCCACAATGATATCCACCATTTCGAAAGAAAAAAGACGCCGTTTCTGTTCCTGGTCAGAGGTGACAATACGCCCCTGCGTCAGTGAAGAATGGAGAAAAATGACATGAGGCATGATGGTTGCCCCCAGAATACCAGTGGCCAGCAGAATGCTTTCAGCCCCGGCAAATTGGGGCACGACCGCGTGAAAGGCAACTTGCTTCCAGTCCGGCTTGTCAAGAAAGGTCTCCACCACATAGCAGAGAGCAATCACCCCCAGCAAGGCCGTAATGACCGCCTCCATAGGCCGAAATCCACGGGATTGGAGGGCGAGAATAAGAAAGGTGACTACGGCAGTGAGTAGCCCGGCAATCCCTAGCGGCATACCAAACAGGAGATTAAAACCAACCGCCGCCCCGATAAATTCAGCCAGGTCAGTGGCAATGGCAACCAGTTCCATGATCACCCACATCGCCCAGACTATCGGCCTGGGAAAATGATCCCGGCAAAGTTCAGCCAGATTCCGCCCGGTGGCAATACCCAACTTTGCCGAAAGGCTCTGGATAAGCATCGCCATCAGGTTACTGGAGACCACCACCCAGAGCAGAGTATAGCCAAACTGAGCCCCACCCTGGATATTGGTGGCGAAATTCCCCGGATCCACATACGCGATACTGGCAATAAAGGCTGGTCCAAGAAAAGGAAGCAGCCGCATAAATCCTTTTCGTTCCTTTCCGATTACAATCCTACTGGCAACACTGATCGTTTTTTGGTC
Organism: Desulfocapsaceae bacterium; assembly: GCA_028697885.1. Classification (GTDB taxonomy): domain Bacteria; phylum Desulfobacterota; class Desulfobulbia; order Desulfobulbales; family Desulfocapsaceae; genus UBA2270. The sequence continues at coordinate 18,267 of JAQVER010000002.1, read as the reverse complement.
ACTGCTCTCTGGTGCACATTCTGGCTTATCTGCAGGGCTGTTCATGGTCTGTAGGGAAATATCAAAAGGACTTTAATGGAGGTTATTCATCATTTTTTACACAGATAATCGATGGGAATTCCCAGAAATTTTCCGATCAACATATCAATCTGACAGGCATGGGTAATAAGTGTTGCGTGACCACCAGCCGGGATAACTTCCAAGGTGCCGTGCGGCAGTAAATCCGCCATCTGTTGCGCGTGTTCGGAAGTGATTACATCGTGTTCACCGACAATGAGCAGTGTCGGTGCCTCTATGGCACCCAGGTCATGCGCCTGCAGGCTGGGATTATTCCGCCACAGATGTTTAATCCGCCTTTCCAGCTCGTCGATACGTTCTCCAGCTCTGGTCCACCAGCGATACCACCAATAGGTCAGGCCGGTGCTGTGTGTACTGCTGTCGGCCCGCGCCTCAGACGTCAGACCCGAGGGGTCGGAGTTACCGCTGATGGCAACGATTCGGCAGACCCGCTCCGGCCAGTAACGAGCAAGAAGCAGCGCCGTATTGGCTCCATCACTCCAACCTATCACATCCGTGTGCTGGATGCCAAGCTGATTGAGGACATGAACGACATCGGAAGCAAGCAGGCGATAACTCAGCTCAGTATCGCCAAGTCCGGACTCCCCGTGACCACGGGTATCAACTACTATAACCTCTCGACCAGAAGCTGCCAGCCACGGAAGCTGAGAGAACCAGCTCAAGCGGTGACTCAAACCGCCGTGCAGCAACAACAGCGGCAGACCGCTGCCATACTTGACATAATGAATATCAGCATCCCCGGACCTGACACTGCCCCTCACTACGATGGCAGCAGACATGGCGCGCCACCACAGATAACGAACAAAATTGCCAGAGGCAGGCATCAGCAGGACAAAAGCCAGCAGGGACATTGCCAGCACAACACCCGAAGTTATAAGAAACGGTTTCATAATACCTCAGCGCCAAGCAGATCTAACCCCTATTACCCGCTTGCGCCTCATTAGTGAAATGGGTTTGTAGAGGGTCCTCACCCTTGGTAAAAAAAATGCGAATCCATCTCCGCCTTGGTCAGCACAGGAGTCACCAGAAAATGTTCACCATTTTCCACATGCAGTTGCGGTAGGATCTGTTCTTCGAATGAAGGCTTGACGTCCGTGAACACGGCCCAGCAGAGGGGGCAAAGCCTGACATGGCACCGCCTGCAATCTACTCATTTATTTTATTCCAAGAACGGGACTCATCCTTATTCAGGTTGAATATATTTACAGGAGCAACTTTTGCATCAGGTTGACGCAAGCACAGACGCACAAGTAGCTCCCCATAAAGCCATTGTAATCAAGCAGAATGTTTATTTATCTTTGACATAAATAGATGGGTACGTATCTGTACAGATTTTAAGATTTATTTATAATGACTTATTCAACGGATAGATCGCGAAGTGATAAGAGCGGCTTGGCTTACAGGCTTTGCACTTCACCAGTATTACGACATGCCCTTTCGGCAACCCTGTCCCACTCTCACTTCACTCCCCACTCTTATTTTTTATGACAGCCCATGCACACGGTCGGGCCTGCGGTCTGACCTTTTCCGGTTAAATCTTTGTGACATTTTATACACATGTTCATGACATTTTTTTTCTGCAATTTCCCTTCAGCTTTCATTTTATCAATAACCTTGGCCTCCTTGGGAAAAAGATCGTGGCAGGGTTTGCAGTCAACAAAAATCCCTTGATGAACAGCATGGGGAAAGGTGATCGAGCCAAGACTGCCTCCGTTGAGCACAATCGACTCCGCTCCTTTATCATCTGCAGCCCCGCTGCTAACTGCCGATAAGAGAATACTACCACTTATAATCATTGCCCTGAATATTATACCGGTTTTCAAAACTTTCCTCCTAATGATGCTCGGATTGCTGGACGGGAGAGCTTCATTGCGTCTCTTGTTGATTTTCCTCTGTCGGCAATAGACTTTCATATCGCTTGTTTTAAGGGGGAAATCCCCTCATTCGTGTCCCTTTATCACTGACTGACGAGCATTGACTGACCAATATTCAGTGGCTCAGGAAAGGCCTCCATAAAAAAAATGCCCTGAGATGAATTGGGGGAGGATTGTCATCCATGTTTTAGCTCGTGCAAAAAAAAACGGAATTCAAGGGAAATCATGGAGAGTATCCTTGATCACCTTCATCTGCTTGACTGAAGCAAGAATGGTCTTCTTGTTGTTGATCACCCTGCACCATCTCATGAAAAATAATTCTTGCGTTGGAAATTCGTTCATACATTTTAAGCTGTTGATGATGAGGCACCCAATTTATAAGAAAGTTTGTAATGGCATTCCACAAGGATACCCATGCAGCCACAGTTATTCCTTCCGCAAACACCTGGGTAATGACACCGTCATAGCCTGCAATTTTTTGGTTGCTCCACACAGAGAGGAAAAGAAGCACAATTCCGATGGAAAAAAGTATAAAAGTGGAGCGTGTCATTTTCGCCAGCTCACGAAGTTCAAGTACTTTGAGATATTGAAAGTAATTATGAATACTCCTTTGCACACGAGACCTCAGATCCATGTCGGCTAAGACTGCGAAACGAAATCGTATCACAAAATCCTCTTTCCCAATTTCACTTACAGCATCAATAAGATATTCTACGAGATCCTGATCCAGGTCTTTTTTTCTATACGGTGCATATTTGTCTAAATCATTGTAGAGATCCTCTACCCTCCCAGCAGCAATATCTATCATGACCTTCTTATCCGCAGTGCGGCAATAACGATCAAGTATCTTCATCTTTGTTTTCATTTTGACAATTCCGACGATTCAGGTAACCAGCGGCGGCCGCCAATTTGATTCTTAAACGGGACCGGTCACTTCATGTAGAAGAACAGGGCCACTCATCATTTTTTCAGAAGCAAGAAAGAAGCTGAGCCATTCTAAGGATTACTCTCCAATGTCTTTCGCCACTGCCTCTCCCCAGCGGTTCAACCTCTTTGCCAGAATAAAATCGGCCCCCTGATACAGGGCCATTGCCTCCAGGACATTGCCATTTTTCGGATCAGCCGCAATGCTCTTCTCGTTATAAAGAGGATCTTTGATAACAGTCATCTGCTTTACAGGCGCCAGAATGGTCAACTGATCATCCTCATAGAGGCCCATCCGTTGATAATTACTGATAAGCGCTCTTTCCTGAAAAGTATCACTCAGAATATCCTGGCCGAAAAAATGGCTTTCATATCTGATTCCCAGCAGAGCAAGAAGGGTTGGCGCAATATCAATCTGACCGCTCAGTTTACTGACAGTTTGAGCATCTATATGCCCAGGAGAATAAATTAGGAGCGGAATATGATATCGCTCGACAGGGAGCTCCGCCCTTCCGGCAACGGCGGCGCAATGGTCAGCCACAATAACGAAGACGGTATCCTGATACCATTTCTGTTTTTCTGCCAAGGTGATGAGTTGCCGCAAGGCATAATCCGTGTACTTAACCCCCCCGGAACGTCCGGTACCGGAGGGAATATCTATCTTCCCTTCCGGATAGGTATAAGGACGGTGATTGCTGGTGGTCATGATATGATAGAAGAAAGGTTTCCCGGCTGCATGCGAGGCATTCGCCTCAGTAATTGCTTTTCTGTAGATATCTTCGTCCGCCACACCCCATGCATTTTCAAAGGTAATCTCATCGGCTTCGAGATCACTTTGATCAACCGTGCGATAGCCATTTCCTGAAAAAAACGCGTTCATATTGTCAAAGAAACCGCGTCCTCCATACAAAAAGGCCACATCGTAGCCATTATCCTTAAACACCTTGCCAAGATTGTAAATCTTGGCATTGTCGGGACGCTTTACCAGAGATCTTCCAGGGGTTGGCGGCAGGGACAGGGTAATTGACTCCAGGCCGCGGGTTGTCCGGGTGCCAGTGGCATAAAAGTTGGTAAACAACAGCCCTTTCTCAAACAATTGATCCATAAAAGGAGTAATGTCTTCTTTCTGGCCAAATCTGGTGAGGAATTCAGCACTCAGGCTCTCGATAGAGATGAGGATCACATTGAGTTTTTCAGTATTTTTTATGGGCACCACATCTCTTGCAATATTGAAGAGCCCCCCCTCATCATTTTTCTTGCCGACTGACTCTTTTAGACGCCTTGACAGCTCTGCTTCATTCCCCAAAGGGTAGAAGGTCTTGTAGTCAAGGGTATTATTTCTAAAGGCTGCAACAAATTGATAGGGGCCATTTGACCCCAACTCATTAATGTAGTTATTGTCAGAAAGCCCTCGCAAGGACTGACCTACAAAGAGATAGGAGCAGAGCGCCAAACTGAATATTGAGATAGTAAAAGCCAACCTGCTACTAAACTTCTCTCGAACCTGTAAAATGCCGACAAGAGCAGGTTTCACCAAGACAAAGGTGAGAGCTGAGGCAAAAAATATGCCAATAAAAATAGGAAGGACAGGATAGGATTCATAAACATTCCTGGCCACCTCATCCGTATACATGAGATAGTCAATGGAAATAAAATTGAATCTTGTATTGAACTCATTCCAAAATAACCACTCTGCAAATGTCACACAATAGAGCCCGTAAAGCAGCAGAAATGCAAAGAAAAAGGTTGTATATTTATAGATTTTACTTCTATAAAAGATATCAGGAAGAAAAAGAAGCAAAAGAGAGAAAAATACGCTGAAATATATGCAAAAAACCACATCATAGAAGGTACCGACCAGAAATATCTGACTCAGTTCCCAAAGACTAGCCTTAGACACCCCCCAGGAACTGATCAAAAGAACAATTCGTAAAAGGGTTGAAATAGCCAGATACACTACTCCGAAAAGGGCCAAAACAGCAAAACGGCTTTTTTTTACAACAGCAAAGATTTTTAATATTTTTCGATCCATCTTTTCTCGTAAATTCAAGTAGCACTCTCTATTGTAGATGAAGATTAATTGGGCAAGATAGTTAGCATCTTGCTAAAAGCCATCAAAAAATGGCCTGTCAATGCGTAGTTATTCTGCGAAATGACTTTAGTAAAAGAACTTACAAAAACTGACTGCAGCCCTGAACAAATCATCAGTGGCTGGCTTAACATCTACACTCGTGTTCGTCTCAATCAGAAGGCTTTATTATAAGAACGGACTGAGCGACTGCAAGGTGGTAGGTCATATAGAACTACTCCCACTACCGCCAAATGTGTCAGAACAAATATGGCTCCGACACATTTGGCGGAAAAATTCTAAATAAAAACAACATTGACAAACAAGTGGAGAAAGCGGCAGTACCGGAAAGTTATCCGAAGAACCAAATAGCGGGAACGCGATGAAACACTGTGGAGCACTTACTGCCAGTTCGACAGCCAAAACCATGTTACAAATAGAAATAAAATCCTCACAGAAGGCGCTTGATACACCAAAGCTCAGAATCGCAGCCAGTATTCTATTGGCCTTCACAGACGGCATTCACGAGCCTATTTTTTATCATTTTTCCCCGAATATCGCAATATTTTGTCTCCACACAAGAGAAAGTCAAAAAAAACTGGAAGTCTCTCATCAACGCAGGATTCAAACGCATCGAGTACAGATAAAAAGAGCGATTCATCCTACTAAAACGAAGTAAACAGAGAATGCCTCAGAGGGCCTACTCCAGCGTACCGAGATAATTAAAGGTGGGGAGCTTTGCCACCCTGCCCACCCCGCTGAGCCTCTCGGCCAGGGCCAGCATATCCTGCTGACTGGTGGAAAGATTGCAGAGATCAACCACCACATAATCAAGGCCCATATCCTGCAATTCTCCGAGATAGGGCAGCAGCGAGAAGGGGCGGCATGGCACGGTCCTGACCAATCCGTCTTTCTTGTGCATGGTGAAAGACTCCCCCTTGGGGCTGACCAGAACTCGATCATACTGAAAATGACGTGCCGCAAGCCTGGCGGTAAAGAGGGCCGGAGCGCCGTAGACGGTCAGGCCCTTGCGGATACGCTGGGAATTGGTCCGACTGCCTTTGATAATATCCGCAAGCAGGGCACGATCTGCCTCAATGGAGAGTTGGGCCGCCTCCGCCCCCAGATGCTCGACCGCGGCCAAAGCCTGATTATTCATGAGGCTGATGGTATAGTCACAGGACAAATGGACCCTCTCCCCTCGAAACATCCAGGCCTGGCTGATATGTCCGATCTGAAAACTTTTAAAACCGGAACGCACGAGGATGGTGAGCTGCTTCTGGATCTGGGCCAGCTCTGATTCAAAGAGGATAGGCGGCAGGCACCAGGTTATATTGCGTATCCCCTGCCCCATATAGCGCTTAATCTGTCCTACCTGGCTGACCGTCGTTTTATCGATAGGCACCAAAAAACGGTCAGGGGTAAATGGCAGACGCTCCTGTAACAACTTAAGGGAGTCGGTCTTCAGCCACCATTCCAGAGGCAATTTCACCTTGACCGCGCTGCTTTTCCGCTGTGCGGCCCGCGATCTGCCATCGCTTTTTCCTCTCTTATCAACGGGCAGCAATAACCTTGCATCCTTTTTCCCCGTCAGACATACCTCTCCGCGGATAGCGGCAATGCGACCCCGCTGGCTATCCTGGACTTGGACGACAAGGTCCTTCATCTTCCCGATCGCCGGGAGTCCGAATTCGACATCAGTGGCCTGCTGCCTGTTGCGCACATCCACCTTGTAGATATCAATCATCCTTGCCCCTGGCGGGACAAGATCGACAGGCAGACCAATCTGCACCTTATCCCCGGTCAGAGCCTGTTGCACTGGATCCTTGCCCTTGAACATCTCCTGCAGGGTGAAACTGTGCCGCTCCCCTGATGTCTCGAGATGTAGACGCAAGCGGTCTCCGACCTCCAGTTCTCCCTTCAGAATCAGACTGCCATAAAGACCATTCTTCCGCTGCTGCACCCCCTCCAGCCGGCCAAGATGCATTCCGACATTCCCGGAATGGTAAGGGGTAATAGCCTCCGCTGGTTGCGGCGACTGAAAATAGCCGGGGGTAACTTTGCGGCTCATGGCCTGCTCCACAAGCTGCCCGGCCTTTCTCAACACAGAGGGGAAGCTGGCCGCATCGGCATCAATCACCATCCTGTAGGCCTGAACTACGTGGGAGACATAGTGAGCTGTACGCAGCCGCCCTTCAATCTTCAGAGAGGCGACACCGGCCTCGGCAAGCCAGGGTACGGCCTCAAGCCCGCCCAGATCATTCATGGAAAAGAGATAGCCACCCTTGCCGCCGGACGCTTCCCTGCTGCCCTTTCTCCCGCCTTTCGTCCCACTTTTGATTCCCCCTTTTGCCGCCCAGGTGTACTGGCGTCGGCAGGGCTGGACGCAACGGCCACGCAGACCGCTTTTGCCGCCGAGAAAGGAGGAAAAAAGACAAAGCCCCGAATAGGAAAAACACATGGCCCCATGGACAAAGACCTCGATCTCAGTCTCAGTCTTTTTACAGATGGCGCTGATCTCCTTCATGGTCAGCTCACGGGCAAGCACCACCCGCTCAAAGCCCATATCAGTAAAGGAACGGACCACATCGGAATTGTGGGCGGCCATGAGGGTAGAGGCATGGAGGGTAAGATCGGGGAAATAGGCCTGCACCAGTTTGATCACCCCCAGATCCTGAACAATGAGGGCATCCGGCTTGAGCTCTTCGAGGATGGCCAGGGTCTCGATCACCTGGGGCAGGTCCTGTTCCCTGACCAGACTGTTGGCAGCGAGATAGAACTTCAGCCCATGCTCACGGCAGTAGGAGATCATGGCAGCAATCTCTTCCAGACGGAGGTCACGGGCCAGGTTTCTGGCGTTCAGGCCAGGGGCGCCGACATAGACGGCATCAGCACCGGCTTGGACAGCAGCCCGGAAGGACTCCATATTACCGGCAGGAGCAAGTAGTTCCATAACAACACAACCGGGTTAACCCGGCCTTTATTTTTAAAGAAAGCTTCTCGTTAGAAGAAGGTGGATAGCCAATAGTCTCTTAGACTGCAAACTCAACAGACACAGACTCAACAACCGGAATTATTCAGGAGCCTTTGCGAAACAATCATTGTATTTTAGAATATTTCGCAACAGATCCTGACGCAGAGCAGAAACGACCGGTGTCGCTTACCCCAGAGAGATGGGGTGAAGAGCGATAGCCGACTTTGGCTATTGAAATGACCACATTATTTTTTTTACAGCGGCTTGGAAAAGATCTAGATACTCCTCTGGATCACTACTTCATCACGGCCGCCATGTTCCTTGAGTAATACCTGGATGCGTTCGTAGGGCTGAACCGTTGTCTGCATGCCGGTATAATCGGCCTGGATGGGAAGCTCACGGCCAGTTCGGCCAACCAGCACCGCCAATTGAATGGAGTGGGGGCGGCCATAATCCATGATGGCATCCATGGCCGCCCTGATGGTGCGACCGGTGTACAGGACATCATCCACCAGAATCAGCCTGCTTCCTTCCACCGTAAAGGAGATATCAGTGGTGCGGACCACGGGATTCTGGGAGATAAGGCTCCAGTCATCACGGTAGAGGGTGATATCAAGACTGCCGAAAGGAATCTCTACCCCCTCCTGCTCCTGGATAATCTTTCTGATTCGCTCTGCCAGATCCACGCCGCAGGTATGGATGCCGACAATGGCCAGATCAGCGACGGAATGGTTGCGTTCAAGGATCTGCAGAGCAATTCTTTTCAGGGCCAGATCCATCTCCTGAGCTGTAAGGATAGTGCGTGACTCATTGCTCATGACTGCACCCGCTTCCAGAAAAAATCTATCCCTTTTTCATTGACTCGGTTCAGCGCCTCGGGAAAGGCCTCGCACTCTGCGGCAAACACCTTGGCTGCAATGCTCTCAGGGGTATCATCATAATCAAGGTCAACACTCTTCTGGACTATGATCGGCCCTTCGTCATAGACTTCACTGGCAAAATGCACCGTACAGCCACTGACCAGACAACCCCGCTCCTTGACCGCTCGATGCACCCGTGAGCCATAAAAGCCATCCCCACAAAAGGCGGGAATCAAGGAAGGATGGATATTGATCACCGACCGGACCAGGGCTGGGGGTGGCTCATAGAGTTTCAGGAACCCGGCAAGACAGATAATATCTATCGGATAGTCCTTCAAGATTGCGTTAATGGCCTCATTTTTGGCAACATAAAAGGCGGGATAGCCATATTTTTCGGCCTTACTTAAACCCAGCGCATCTTTGACATTGGAAATAACCACCTGAATTTCTGCATCAAGTGTTCCATTGCCGATACGCTCATGAAAATTATCAAGGGTTCTGCCGCTTCCCGATAAAAGAACCGCTATTTTCAACATTTCTTATTCCTTTCCTGCGAAATAAGGATTGCTCTCCACGTCAACCTTGTCGAGCCAGGCGGAGATCGCAGTATCATATTTTGAAGTCAAGGCAAAGACCTTGGCAGCCAGACGGAATCGAGTCTTAAGCGTAGTATTCCCCTGCTCTTTGATCTCCTTTAAGACCTGTGGATAGTCAGCAGGATCAACGATTACTGTCACATCATGAAAATTTTTGGCCGAAGCTCGGAGCATGGTGGGACCACCGATATCTATATTTTCGATAGCATCAGCCAGTGAGCAGTTGGGATCGGCAACGGTCTTTTCAAAAGCATAGAGATTCACGGCAATGAGATCAATGGGTTTCAGGTCATGCTCCACACACTGCTTCTGATGTTCCACATTATCCCTCTGGTTGAGAATACCGCCATGGACCTTTGGATGCAGGGTCTTGACCCGGCCATCAAGCATTTCCGGAAATCCGGTGAATTCTGATACGTCTTTCACCGGTATCCCGGCCTCTCTAATCTTTTTGGCAGTACCGCCGGTGGAGAGAAGCTCCACCCCAAGATCGGCCAATTCTCTGGCAAATCCCTCAATCCCAGATTTATCGGTCAGACTGATCAACGCTCGTGTAATCTTGTTCATGGTCAACTCCTTCTCAGATATATGTTCAAAAGTTATTTTTTCTCATTTCAGTGAGTTATTCACTCTCATTCTTGCGGATAAATTCTCTGATCTTCCGTCTGTCCCTCTTGCCAGGTCTTTTGTCAGGCCGAGTCTGACCGGCAGCCAGCAGAGAGCGCATCCTGGCCGCCTCTTGCCGCAACTGCATGGATTCTTCCGACTCTTCATAGAGCAATCGTGCCTCGACGGCAGGACGTCGACACGGGGAAAGACCAAGAACGCTTATGGTAAACTCAACCTCACCACGCCTGATCCGCAGGACATCGCCAATCTGCACGATCCGCGAAGAGCGGGCTCGATTGCCATTCACCTGGACCTTGCCGCCACTGACCGCCTGTGCCGCCAGACTTCTGGTCTTGAAGAATCTGGCAGCCCAGAGCCACTTGTCCATCCGCACCTGCAGGTCTGTCTCTATCACTTCAGCCATCCCTCGCGCACTCCAACACTGCCATTATTGGGCACTGAATAGTCCTATCAAAAAAATGAAGTTTACACCGAATCAGTGGGAAACGCATGAAAAAAGACATTTTTCATGCCTAAGCCGCTGTAAAAAAACAACATAGCCGCTTAATTTCCGGGGACGGTACAAGGAACCGTAAAGAAACAGATATAAATGGCCATGTTATTTCGTAACGGCTCTTGAACAACCGCTGAATTTCCGCATTGTCGAACAGGAGAAAAAAGAGTAAAAAGGAAATTTTGTTCTTTTGGACACAGACGCATATTAACCTTACGAGTTTCTTGGACAAGTCACACTAAGCCATAGCTCTGTCATTTTGGCCGACAGGGAGAGATATTTTCCTGTACCGATTGTATGAATATTTCTCCCTACTGGTCAAAACGACAGGTCAGATGATCCTGACAGCTTTCGAGACTTTGGCAAGAACCTCCTTTTTTCATTTTCTTATCAACACAGGAATTTCCATGCTTGTAAAAGACCTTCTTGCTCAACACAAGACCACCTTCAGCTTTGAATTTTTTCCACCAAAAGAAGACGCTGCCGCCGATCGCCTTCTGGCTACCATCGCCAATCTTATGCCGCTTGCGCCCTCTTATGTGAGTGTAACCTACGGCGCTGGCGGCACCACCCGGCATCGCACCCATGACCTGGTGGTCAGAATCAAGAAAGAGACTGATATATCAGTGGTCTCCCATCTCACCTGCGTCGGATCAAGCCGACAGGAGATGCATGGGATTCTGGAAAAATACCGGGAGGCAGGTGTTCGTAATATCCTTGCCCTGCGCGGTGACCCACCTAAGACAATGGCTGATTTTGTACAGCCGGAAGACGGCTTCAACCATGCCGCAGACCTGGTGGCCTACATCAAAAAACATTTTCCGGAGATGTGCGTCGGTGTGGCCGGATTTCCCGAGGGGCATCCCAGCACACCCAATCGCCTGCAGGAAATCGATTACCTGAAGGCCAAGGTCGACGCCGGGGCCGATTATATTGTCACCCAGCTCTTTTTTGATAACCGTGATTTTTATGACTATTGTGAACGCTGCGAGCTGGCAGGCATCAACGTCCCGAATATCGCCGGCATCATGCCGGTAACCACCAAAAACGGTCTGATCCGCACCGCCGAGCTTGCGGGCGGCGCTCACATCCCTGCCCGTCTGCTGAAGGCGGTTTATCGGGCTGCAGATGATGAATATGTAGAAAAGGTGGGTATCCATTGGGCCACTGAACAGATCCGGGATCTGCTTGATCACGATGTCCGTGGGATACAGTTCTTCACCCTGAACTGCTCGACCGCCACCCAGGAGATTTACAAATCCCTGGGGGTCAGAAATTCCCAGCAGCTCAGGGCTTAGCCTGATGGGCGCACCCATCAACATCGAGGCCGTCGGCATCAAGGACATCCAGCTTCCGGTTCGGATCCGCGAAAAGAATGGCGGCCTGCAGAATACCGTGGCCACAGTCAGCATGCAGGCCCGCATGCCGGGGGCCTATCGGGAAAGTTGCGTCACAGTCTTCACCACTGCCCTCAACAAATACATGGACGAGATGAGCGTAACCATCTTTTCCAATCTGCTGGAAGAGGTTAAAGGGGCACTCAAGGCCGAATCCGCCAGCATTATCATGTCCTTTCCCTATTTTATCGAAAAGAAGGCCCCGGTAACGGGGACCCGCAGCCTCATGGAGTACAATTGCACCTTCACCGGCACTGTAGGTAGTGAGAAGGAGGAGGAAGATTTTATCCTCTCGGTGCTGGTTCCGGTTACCACCCTCTGCCCCTGTTCCAAGGAAATCAGCGCTGCCGGCGCCCATAATCAACGTGCGGAAGTGAGCCTCAACGTGAAATTCAGCAAATTTATCTGGGTTGAAGAATTGATCGATATGATTGAAGCGTCAGCATCCTGCCCCGTCTATGCTTTACTGAAACGGCCCGACGAAAAATATGTAACGGAACAGGCCTACAATAACCCTATGTTTGTTGAGGATGTGGTGCGTAAGGTCGCAGTAAGTGCCTTAGCCCACCCGGACATAACTTGGTTTTCCGTCGGGGTAGAGAGCTTTGAATCCATCCACAAGCACAGCGCCTACGCCTACGTCGACAGCGAAGATCTGCGCTGCCAAGGAGAATGAACGTTCTGACAGTCAGCAGGAAATTACAGAATCAACAGATCCCGTAGACAGCCACCATATCCAAAATTATCCCCTCGAATAAGTTGGTGGTGACCTCAAACCAGAGAGACCAAGGATGGCTGACCGATATTGCCAAGGCTATCGGTCAGGGGCCTTTCTGCTCAGTTTTGCTCTCCAAAACTCGTGCGACCTGGGTAAGGAGCGTAATCCTATTAATGGGCTTTTGTAAAAAAACAGCCCCCCCCAGCTTCTTCGCCTCATCACTACTAAGTATCTGGCTGTAACCAGAACAGATGATAACGGACAACTCTGGCCGAAGGGCCAATACCTTGGCCACTAATTGGTCACCGGTCATCCCCGGCATGGTCTGATCAGTCAGGATGAGATCCCAATCATCCGGCCGGTGGGAAAAGGCTTGCCAGGCTTGGAGACCATTGCCGAATGCCTCAACCCGATAGCCGGCCTGAGTCAGAAAACGACTGACAAGATCACGAATTTTTTCTTCGTCATCCACCACCATTAGCCGCTCATGTGCCCTGGACATGAACGGTGCAATGTCGACGACCTCCGTTGCTGCTGGTTCGCAGACAACAATAGGCAGATAGACATTGAAGGTCGTACCTCGTCCCGGCTCACTATAGACCGCAATTCTGCCCTTATGGCTTTTGACAATGCCATGGACCACAGCCAGCCCCAGGCCGGTGCCCCTACCCACCTCCTTGGTGGTAAAATAGGGTTCAAACATTCTGTCCATGACCGCTTTTTCCATGCCGCCACCGGTGTCACTGACCGACAGCATTACATAGGGGCCAGGGACCAACTCGGCATCAGCGTCAACCCTAAGTTCCTTCAAGGTGACCCCCAATACTCCGCCCTTCTCCTCCATTGCCTGATAGGCGTTGGTGGCCAGATTCATGATCAATTGATGGATCTGGGTCGGATCAGCCAAGACCACTGCCTGGGACATGATTTCCTGGCGGATCTCAATGGTTGTTGGAATGGAAGCCCGCAACAGTTCCAGGGCCTCTTTGACAATTAAAGATATCTGCAAAGGTTGCTTGTTCTCTGGGTTCTTTCGGCTGAAGGTCAGGATCTGACGGACCAGGGTTGCGGCCCGATCCGCTGCAATGCGGACCTGCTGCAGATCTTCCCGCAGCCCTTCGTCCTCCTCTTTCTTCCGCATCATGGCCAGTTCTGTAAAGCCGAGGATGGCACCGAGGATATTATTAAAATCGTGGGCAATACCACCAGCAAGGGTGCCGATAGACTCCATTTTCTGAGCCTGCTGCAGCTGGACTTCCGCCCGTTTCCGGTCTGTGACATCTTTGGCAATGTGGACAAAGCCCTGCGCATGGCCTTCTTCATCCAAGATGGGGGCAATTGAGACCATGAAGGTCTTGCCCAGGGTTTCATGATAGATCTCGGCGCTATTGCTCTTTAAATCATGCAGGGCCTCTGTCACCGGACACCCATCGCAGGGGGTCGAAACACCGCGGAAGATTTCATAGCAAAATTTGCCGACCGCCTCCTCTCTACTGATGTGCAAGGCCTGCAGGGTGGCCTGATTAACCCGCACAATGCGCATCTGGAGATCCTGGATGGTGATTAACTCACCAATGGAATCAAAGGTCTTCTCCCATTCTGCCTTGGCCTTGAACACCTCCAGTGCCGCCTGTTTGCCTTGGGTTATGTCTATTGCAATTTCCATCCGGACAAGCCGTCCTTGCGGCCATTGTATGGCCTGATCTCGGCATTCATACCACTTTTTCGTCACCGTATTCTGGAATTCCCAGACATAGACACCAGAGGGATTACCATCAGTATCCACCAACCTGTCATTGGTACAGAACGGACATGGACCTGTCTGATTGGCTTGCAATCCCTGCCAACACCTTTTTCCGACCACATCCCCCCAGATTTTTTTACCATAGGCATTCAAGAAAAGAAGTTCATAAGTTTCCATATCCGCTACATATACAAGGGCATCAAGACTGTCCATGATGATACGAAAGTGTTCTTTGCTCTGCTTCAATGCCGCCTCATTCTGCTTCAGCGCATTGATTACTCTGTGCAGTTTTTGATACGGTTCACGAACGATGACGCAAAACATCGCTTTACAGATAAAGATATAGGCCAGAATTTTATACAGATGGCCGAGCAGATTGAAGATATCAAAGGCCTCGGCATAGAGGGTAAAAGTCAGTTCGCTGAGAATAGTAATACCGACAGCAGTAAACAAACTTGCCGCATCATAGGGCGTATCAGAGACTCTGGCTTTCTGATAAAACAAGATGGCGGAACCGACCATCATGGCAATGATGACACACTCTGCTCCAATCTTGAAGTGCGTCAGACCCTTCCCCTTAATGAAGGTGGATGGCCAGATCTCTTGGTGATACAAACCCAGCCAATAGATCAACGCGGTGAGGACAAGACTAGCAGTCAACAGCAAGTAGCGGCTCCAAGGGTTGGAAAAAGGACGCCAGGGCAGGAGGACAAAAGCGAGCATTGCCAAAGCAAAGATCAGTCGGGCCGCCAGCCAGAAGTTCAATCCTTTTTCAGTACCGGCAGCGGTAACAAAATCCGGCATCCCTTCAAAGGACAAAACGTGGGAGAAATCGAGAAGGCCTACCACCAGAAAAGCGCACCCGAGCATAAGAATAGGGGCAGGACGATCTTCAGTGGCTGCGTACGCGATAGCAAAAACCATCATGGAAATAACGATGGAAAATGTCTCGCTGAAGATATGCATCGGCAGGCTCATGATGGTTGTCCCCAGCATGACCGGCAGAATCGGCATCTGCCAAGAGAGGAGAAACAGACCTGTCAAGGCAAGGAGTAGTAATTGGAAGTGCCGTAAGGATCTTTTCGTTGCAGGGAAAGATGGGGCCAAAACACTACTCCTTATCAATATATGAGAAAGGCGAGGTTGAGAGTGAAGTGTATCAGAGGAGCACTTACATTAAATATTTATCGTGGAAAACAAAATAAAAGTCAATGAATTGCATGGCTGACATGTAGTGGATTAGTTTAGACCTGATCAGTCCGCCTCAGCTTGTCCTTTCTCTCCTATAAGAAAATTTCCTGCACGATAATCAAAATTCTCAGCCTTGCTTTATCCATCACTTGCCCATAGGATGGATAAAGATCTATAGCCGATTAACTCTCAGCGAAAGGAAAACCAGCCAATGCTCAACCACATTGGCCCTTATCTGGATTGAGTTGCCGATCAACCTGATCTACATACAGGCAAGGGAAATGAAAAAAAACAGTGGGACGTTCTTTGCCATTCCCTTACCTCAACAAAAGTAATAAAAGTTTTATAGAGAGAATATTGGGAAGCCATTACACGATAACTAGATCATTGAGAACTCTTTCGCTTCAGCTCCTTACACCCACTTTAACAGTCAAACGAATGTTCTATTTACTATAGCTTCAGCGATTTTTTCCACGCACGGAATGTATTCAGGAATTTTTTCATATATAAAGGACAGGATCATGGCGGAGAATTTTTATCATTTTGAATATGACGAATACGGTAATACCAAGGCAATCAGGATAGCTGCCCGGGGTATGAGTGTCCAAGCCAACAATTTTACCAACAAAGGCACGTCTTTTTCCGAAGCGGAACGGGAGCAGCTGCAACTTTCAGGTCTTCTCCCTCCTGCTGTGCGTCCTCTGGAAAGCCAAGTAAAAAACTCCTTGAATATCATCAGCAATAAAGCGACTGATATTGAGAAATTCATTTATGTCCGCTCCCTCTATGACCGGAATGCCACCCTTGCCCATGCCGTCATCGCTGAAGACCTGGCACACCTGATGCCCATCATCTATACACCGACTGTGGGCATTGCCTGTCAAAAGTATTCCTCCATGTTCCGCATGGCCAATGGACTCCATTTTTATCCCGGCAACATTGATCATGCTGAAAAAATTCTCGAAGTGTACGGCGCCCATGACATCAGAGTGGCGGTGGTGACCGACAATCAGGGTATCCTCGGTATTGGGGATCAAGGTGCCGGCGGTATTGCCATTTGTCTCGGTAAGCTCATGCTCTATACCCAGGGAGCAGGAATCGCTCCCTGGCACTGCCTTCCCATATCACTGGATGTGGGAACCAACAATAAAGAGCTTCTTGATGATCCCGACTACCTAGGCTGGCGTCATCCACGTCTTGAAGGTGACGATTATATTAATTTTGTGCAGCGCTTTGCCAGGGCATTCAAGACGGTATATCCCAATGCCCTCTGCCAGTGGGAAGACTTTTCAAAACAGAATGCCTTTGCCATCCGGGATGCCTATCTCCATGACCTGATCTCCTTTAATGATGATATTCAGGGAACCGGTGCCATTACCCTGGCCGCTATCCTCACTGCCTTGAAAATAAAACAAGAGGCCCTGAAAGATCAGGTTTTTCTTGTTCATGGTGCAGGAGCTGGTGGGATTGGTGTAGCAGAGCAGATTGAGACAGCACTTCTGGCCGATGGCCTCAGCACCGAAGAGGCCCTGGCAAGGATCTTTGCCTTGGACAGCCATGGTGTTCTCACCACCGATCGCAGCCTGGAACCCTATAAAGGAAAATTCGCCAAAGATCCGCACACTCTGAGCTGGCTGAAAAATAAGGAAGACAACACCCTCCTCAATGCTGTTGTCAACGAGAAGATAACCGTCCTCATCGGCACCTCCGGCCGGGCAGGATGTTTCACCGAGGAAGTGGTCAAGGCAACACTAGCTAACACAGACAGGCCTGTCATTTTTCCATTAAGCAACCCGACCACCTACGCCGAAGCCTTGCCGGAAGACATCCATCGCTGGACCGAGAGAAAAGCCTTGATCGCCACCGGCAGTCCATTTCCTCCCGTTAATGGTACGCGTATCGCTCAGTGCAATAACGTTTTCATCTTTCCAGGTGTGGGACTGGGGATACTTGCTTCAGGCACTCGAGAGGTTCTTCCCTCTTTTTTTACAGCTGCTGCCATGGCCGTCGCAGAGATGGTTTCCCAGGAAGATCGAGAGAAAGGAATTTTGACACCTCCGGTATCGGACCTGCGCAAGGTTTGCCGGCAAGTTGCAGTGGCCGTCGGCAAAACAGCTATTGCAGATGGCGTCAGTGGACTCTGCGTTTACAGTACATTCCAACATGATAATGATCCGCAACGCTTGACAACGCTTGTTGAAAAAATGCAGTGGCGACCGACCTATTTACCATTAGAGGTTCAAGGTCCCCTGTAACTTTTTTAAAAAAAGTAATTGCTCAGCACAAATAAGTATTGATACACGCAAGCAGCTCTTTTATAAAAAATGGTATCCCGCAGAGATGCAGAGAGAAACAGAAAAAGATTTTCTCAGCGCCTCAGCGTC
This sequence comes from Desulfocapsaceae bacterium, assembly GCA_028697885.1. Classification (GTDB taxonomy): domain Bacteria; phylum Desulfobacterota; class Desulfobulbia; order Desulfobulbales; family Desulfocapsaceae; genus UBA2270. The sequence goes on along the minus strand of JAQVER010000002.1, from coordinate 336 downwards.
TCTGTGGGAGGTTAATCTTTATTGTGTTCGCAACTTATCTGCAAACAGTAATGTCATTCTTGTTTCTCTTTTGTCGACGGAGTTGCGCCCGCCATTTCTCACCGAGGTAAAAATGTCCTGGATTGTTACGGTGCTCCGATCTTCCATCGGCAAAAAGTATATCATGGCAGTATCCGGAGCCGGCCTCTCTTTTTTCCTCCTTGCCCATCTCGCCGGTAATTCCATCTCTTTCTGGGGCAAAGAGGCATATAACTCCTATGCCGGTCATCTCCATTCTCTCGGTTTGCTTCTTTATCTCCTTGAGATCCTCCTGTTTCTTCTCTTCCTGACCCATAT
>JAQVER010000049.1 GCA_028697885.1 Desulfocapsaceae bacterium | reverse complement strand
GATGATCTCCTTAATATTCCTGACTATCATCACATCTCTCCGGTCAGATTATCCCTCTTTTCCTGCAGGATATCTCCGATGGCCTTGTCAACAATAGCAATCCCACGCAGCAGGGTCTCTTCATCAATGGTCAGGGCCGGCAGGAATTTCACCACCTGATCATCCGCTCCGGCCAACTCAATGACCAGCCCATTCTCGAAACATCTTTCGGAAATCTGACCAGCCAGGCCCCGCTCCAGGATCTCCAGGCCATAAATCATGCCCCGGCCGCGCACCTCGGCATTGAGCTCCGGATATTTGTCTCTAATGGCCAGCAGCTCTTTTTCTATGACGGCACCCTTATACTTCACCGCCTCGGACAGATCGTTGTTGTCCCAATAATGCATGGCCTCATAGGAAGCAACAAAGGCGAGGTTATTGCCGCGGAAGGTGCCGGTATGCTCACCCGGTTTCCATTGGTCCAGATCGGGGCGCATGAGAATAAAGGCCAGGGGCAGACCACCGCCGATGGCCTTGGACAGGCAAATGATATCAGGCTTGATGCCCGCCTCTTCAAAGCTGAAGAAATCGCCGCTGCGGCCATTGCCGACCTGGATATCATCGATAATGAGCAGGATATCAAATTCATGACAGATTTCCGACAGCTCCTTTAACCAGGCAGCACTGGCGATGTGGATGCCACCCTCGGCCTGGATGGTCTCCAGAATGACGGCGGCAGGCAGATCCAGGCCGCTGGAATTATCCACCAGTAACTTGCGAAAGAGGTCAAGGGTGTTGTAGTCAGGTCCCATATAACCATCAAAGGGCAAAAAGGAGACATTGGAACGACTGATATAGGCCTCATCCCGGTAGAAATTATTACCGGTAATGGACAAAGCGCCCATGGTCAGGCCGTGATAGCCGTTGGTAAAACAGACGATATTTGAACGGCCCTTCACCATGCGGGCCAGTTTCAAGGCGGTCTCCACGGCGTTGGTACCGGTGGGGCCGGTGAACTGGATCTTGTATTCCAGGTTACGGGGCACCAGGATGGTATCGTTGAACTTCTGCAGAAAGTTTTTTTTGGCCGTGGTGGCCATGTCCAGGCCATGAACCACTCCATTCGACTGGAGATACTCGATCATGGCGTTGGTGAGCCGCTCATTATTGTGGCCGTAATTAAGGGTGCCGGCACCGGCAAAAAAATCGATATACTCCTTGTCCATCTCATCGACCATGATCGAGCCCTTGGCTGATTTAAAGATGACGGGAAAGGAGCGGATATAGCCCCGGACCTGTGATTCCATGTTTTCAAATATACGCATGTTTTACTCCATTGAAAAAGTTTGATTATTGTCAGATATGATATGAAAGAGGTCCAATCCGCATGAGATGCTCGGCTTTTTCTTCAACGCCAAGATCGTCTTCGTCAAAAAAGGATGCCTCAGAGAATGTGTGACCAGCCGTAAAATGGCGGGCCACCGATCGAAAGAGATTGATTGAAGGCTGGTTATCCGGGGCAATAGTGGCCTCCAGGAAAACTGGCCCTTTTTGCCGGAGAAGGGCGATGAGCAGCCTTTTCCCCAGTCCCTTGCCTTGGCTCTGTTTTGCCACACCTACCTGCCAGACAAACAGGGTGTCCGGTTGCTCAGGCGGACAATACCCGATGACATAACCGCAGATACGAGCTGTACCTTCGGCAACCATGCATGTTGCCTGAAAATGCCGGGCCATCAGGGCATAATAATAGGTGGAGTTCACCGAAAGAACCTGAGAGCCCTGGGCCAGAGAACGCATAGCCCTAGCGTCGTGGCTGGTCGGCGGTCGAAAAAGTATTTGATCATCATCCATATTGTAGAACTCCTGCTCTGGCCTGCTTGACTCCAATATGGGCCACAGGCTGTTATCATTACATGAAAATTTCAATACGCATCTTTGCCTGTATCAAAGAGGCAAAACCCAGCTGATCGCAGAACTGTTCTTGAGGGCATTTGGCGTTTATTTCAGGGATAATCTTGCCGCAGATCCTGCCAATAACGGACAGCCTCTTTTAGAGATTTTTATCGCAGGGTTGTCATAACTGAGAGGGAGGGGAAGTCTTTACAGCCGGTCACAAATCGTTCGAAGGTTCTACTACTCGCCGCTGGCGATTACTCTTTTCAACCTCTCATTGCTAAGCAAAAACAGAGGCCTGCACATCTTTTTCCCACCTGGCATCACCAGCCCCAGAGGAGTCTCCTGGCCACCCAACCGGTCACACCACTCTCATGCCGAACCTTGACCCAGCCCTTGACCTCTGTCAGGGTTTGGAAGACCACTCCATGTTTTGCCTGGGTGATAATGCGGTAGTTGGGACCGGGACCGCGACGAATATTTATCACCGGTTTTTTGACGACCAGATGGGCCTTGCGGATGGTAAGCGGTGCATAGACCCATCCCTCATCATTCTCAAAATCCCGGACCTTGTACCATTTTCCTTTCCTGCCAATAACCTTGAGAGGAAACCCTTTATCCACTTTCCATTTCACCTGGGATCTGGTGGAAGGACCGGAACGAATATTGACCCCTTCCCGGTTAATGCTGACCATCTTGGCGCCAGACGACAAAGGGTCACAGAGAAAAAAAAACAGAAAAAATATAAGAACAATTTTGAGTTGGGAATACATCCCCTACCCTCCTTAATCAATCTCCACAAGAGCCTATCTTACCATGAATCAATCCTTGGCAGGCAGACACTTCCGCAGCCAGACGATCCAGGTAATTATCAAAAAAGCGAGAGAAAAGATGGTCAATTTATGTGGGGAAAGGGTGTCACCAAGACTGTGCCCAGCTACAAAGACCCCTTCGGGAAGCATAATGACGGCCACTTGCCATCATCAAGTTATTTGAGATCTTCGTTTTGTTCGGTAATCGGCAACATGCCTGCTTTTTCGTCGACAATCTTCAGGGCATCAATAAATTGATTAAGCCCTGATTCCAGCTCGCACAAAACATTATCCGGCAAACGAAGCAAGACATCAAACAAGGCCCCTTGAGCCGGGCGCGGAGCCTTTGCCAATAAAATAGTACCCTTTTCCGTGAGATAGAGACGCACGACCCTTTGATCCTCAATAGAACGATCACGGGAAACCAGCCCCTTCTTCTGGATCTTGTCAAGCAGATTGCTACAGGTGGATTGATGAATGGAAAGCACCTTGGCAAGACCGGAAACCGTCAGACCTGGCTCATTGAACAACTCCCATAGCATCCACAACTGGGCAGCAGAGAGTCCCGATTCTTTTTCTACCCAACGAGAGTGGTCCTGTACCGAGCGGAAGATGATACGAAAATCTTTGAGAATTGTTTGAGACCGAACAAACCGCGGGTCATCTTCCTTTTCCTGTGACTGCAGATGTGGTTCGCCTATCCCATCCATTTTACTTTTCCCTCGTACACGTGCAGAATTCTATCCCGATAAAAACATATTTGCACAATAACATATTGTACAAATATGTCAACTGCATGTTATCCAAGCAAGAGACAAGCACCCCTGCCAAGTTCGGTAAAATGGTAATCAGCGGAGACCCTGGGATGAATTCTTCCTTCATCGGGAATGACTTAACCCAAGGAGCGAGGAGAGAGGTAACGTATATTTTCACGAGGAATGGAAGAGTTTGCTTCTTCCAGCAATAAGGTGAATCCCACCTTGTGCATGTCCTGCTTTTATTAATGCACAGATCTGGTATATTTATCTTTGGTACAGCTGTGTAATTGGTTTCTTCCTTTTGCGTGGCAGCCTACGTTGCTATAGACTTTTCGCCACTGTCTTCTTAAGCCAACTTTGATGAGTTTGGTTAATAATTTGAATGCAGCATTATTCCACAAGCGATTATGAGTAACAAACAACCATATATTGTATGGACGGAGGAATTAAAGACTGATTTCCCCACCATTGACAATCAACACAAAAAAATAATCGACATTGCCAATAGCTTACATTCGAGCCTGGGGAGTGAGAACCTTCAAGAATTAATCAACATTCACTTAAACCAATTAAAACGCTACAGCGCAGTTCATTTCGGGTTTGAAGAAAAAATTCTTCAAGATCATAATTATTTTTTATTAAAAGAACATATATGTTTACACGATGCTTTTGTGGGACAACTGATCAAGCTAGAAAAAAAATTTTCTAGCTTGGCAAAGAACTCTCCCAACATACTCGTGTACGAAGAAGTCGAGCTTTTTGCCTGGAAGGTCATAAAATTTGTCTCACAATGGTGGTTACATCATATCTTAGTAGAAGATAAAAAATATATGAATTTCCTGCAAAAAATTGCGGATACCTATGAAAGTGACAGCTAGACATTCAATAATAACTTTTCCTAAATGCTAAGAACACCTTCTTAGTCTTCCTGCAGAAGCAGCACTGGTAATTCCTTGATTGAACTCAATGTAGATAGATTTTTGCAGGAAGGACGCACTCAGGGACATTCTGGTGGCCAGCCTCGATGTGATGCTGCAATGAGGATGAGGAGACTGAGAATCGTGAAGATTGGGCTTTTCTAAAAACATCCATAATACGGCACAGGCTACTTCATAGCCAAGCTCAGTGCTCGGCTGGATTGCTGCCCGGGAAGACCATCGTCAGAAACTGATGGCGGACTGACATAAACACCGTTTTTTTTACGTTGAAAATAATGGCACTTTAAGACCACACTGCAAGTTAAAGAGTGTCGATTGGCTCCAGCATTCAACCAACTTAATGCAAGGGGCTGCTTACCCTCGGCGCAAATAATATCCTCTCATTTACCTTGCAGGAGTGATACCATCCCTCCTCCATAACTGGCCGCGCCCAACAGAGCTGTATCTTTTCTGGTGATCACACGTACCGGGATCGTGGCCATCAGCGCTTCCATTTTTTCTTTGTTATTGAAAGCGGCAAGCAAAGGGGCAAAAGAGATCCGGCCAATCAGACGCGGCATGATCCCGCCGCCGATGTACAAGCCGCCAGTGCTGTACAGTTTCAGAGCAAGATTGCCGGCCTCGGCCCCGAGGATGGCCAGAAAGGTCTCCACGGACTGCCGGCACAAGGGACAGGGATTTTTATCAGCAAGGGCGTTGTTTATAATCACCGGGGTCTGATCCACTGTTTGTGTCAACGCCGCACTGACCGCCGGTCTCTCTTCCATCCCCGATGCCTTGAAAAAGGTATAAAGAGTGGGTATCGCCAGCCCTGAACAGAGCATTTCATAGCTTACAGGGGCCGGCCATGGATGGTGTTGACGCATCCAGTCCAGCAGGGCCGCCTGCGTGGCATCAGTCGGGGCGAAATCGCCATGACCGCCTTCTGTCCCCTGGGCAAAGACCACCTCTCCTTCCTGCACCAGAAAGCCCTCGCCCAGACCGGTTCCCGGGGCAATCACCGCCATGACCCCAGTGGAAGAGCGGCCACCCGACTCCGCTGCTCCAGACTGCAACTCAAGAAAATCATTGTTGCGCAGAAGGGGAAGGGAAGAACAGACAGCAGTCAGATCATTAACCAGCCAGACCCCAGTAAAGCCAAAGCGTTCCGCCAGCTCCTGTTCACTGATCAGCCAGGGGAGATTGGTCATCTTTGCCTGACCATGGGAAATCACTCCGGCCACGGCCAGACAGGCATATTCGGGAGTGCAGCCACTCTCTTCCAGAAAGGAGTGAATAATCTCCTCAATACCACCAAAGTCACGACTGGCATAAACGGCCTCTATGCTGGCTACTGATTTCAACCCCTCATGCAGGTCAAAAATCGCCAGGACGCTCTTGGTTCCACCTATGTCTGCAGCCAGAAGAAGGGACATGATTGCACCATTATTTCAAAATGATATCAGACAACTGGCCGGGCCTTATTAGCTTCTATCGAGACCGTTAGACATGAACGCGACAAACCAGTCATTATCGGTTCCTCAACTCCCAGCACTGGTGAATCCGGCTATTGCGTTCAAAATCCAGGGGAATAGTCTCACGGCTGATATCGCGGATGGTATAACGGAGCCCCAGTCCTTCATCCAGAACAAACTTACGGAAATTAGTGGAAAAGATCAACAGACCGCCAGGGGCCAGATGGTGCATGGAAAGCTCGAGCAGCCGCGCATGATCCCGCTGCACATCAAAGACCCGATGCTCTTTTTTGGTATTGGAAAAGGTGGGTGGATCGACAAAGATCAAATCATACTGACCAGGCGGCGTCGATCTTTCGCCAGATATACGAGAGGAAGTTGAGCCTCCGGACTTGGCTCGGGCGACACTCGAACGTCCATGTTCAGCGCTTTCCAGCCATTGCAGACAATCTTCCTGAATCGTAAGATGGGCCGGGCCGCCATAGCCGTTCAACGCCAGATTCATCCTGGCCCAGCTGAGATAGGTGGCTGACAGATCAACGGTGGTGGTCGATTCCGCCCCGCCTCGTGCCGCGTGGATGGTAGCCGTGCCGGTATAGGCGAAGAGATTGAGAAATCGCTTGCCGGCAGCGAGCTGGCCGATCCGTTCCCTGATGATCCGATGATCAAGAAAAAGACCGGTATCGAGGTAATCAGTGAAATTGACCAGGAAAAAACATCTCCCCTCCCGTACCTCATACATCTTTTTACGGCTGGCCTGTTTCTGGTACTGCTGCTTTCCTTTCTGCCTTTTGCGGGTCTTGATGAAAATGCGGTCCCTCCGCACCCCCAGGACCTCACGAATCATAGTCAGCGCCAGACTGAAACGCGACGCGGCCAGATCGGGATCAATGGTGGCAGGCGGGGCATACTCCTGCACATGAATCCACTTGTCATAGAGATCGATGGTCACATTATACTCGGGAAGATCACGGTCATAGACACGCAGGCAGCTGATCCCTTCCCGTTCCGCCCATTTAAGCATCTTCTTTAGATTCTTGGCTAAACGGTTGGCAAAATCCGAGCCTTCTCCTTGAAAAGCCTCAGCTGCGACCTGCCACCGGAACTCCTGCTCCGGTCCCTGCTCCGCCACCTCCGCGCACAACAGGCGGCAGGCAATAGGGCCGTTAAAGAGGCGATGACTGGCCTGCCACTGCAGGCCGATCCGATCGGCAAAATCGGGACTGGCGATAAAGATCCCCAGTTGCCAGCCCACAAACTCTGCACGTACCACACGCCCCAAGGCCCGATAGAGCTGGACCGCCTCGTCCACCTCATTCAGACGCTCGCCATAGGGAGGATTGCAGACCAGAAGCCCTTTGGCTGCCGGCCGTTTCAGATTGGCAAGCTGCCCCTGTCTGACCCTGATCTTCTCCTGAAGCCCTGCCTTTTCGATATTCTGGCGGGCCGCCGCCACCACTACCGGATCGGCATCATAGCCAAGAATCACCGGCCACGGCCGATCGAGACCGGCCTCTTCCCGCTGGACCGCCTCGTCAACAAGCTGGGACCAGAGAGCTTCATCATGCCCCTTCCAGCCCATAAAACCAAAATAGCTGCGCCAGAGGCCGGGAGCCGAATCGCCATAGAGCAGAGCGGCCTCAATGAGCAGGGTACCGGAACCGCACATGGGATCAAGCAACATGGTGTCGCCCCCAATGTCCGTGTTCCAACCGGCCAGGGCGACAATGGCCGCAGCCAGGCTTTCCTTCAAGGGGGCAATGGTTCCTGCCACCCGGTAGCCCCGCCGATGCAGACTCTCCCCGGACAGATCAAGGGCAAGGCTTGCCACATCATCATGGATGTGAAGCCTGATCTGCAGATCCGGCCGCTCAACTTGAACCGAAGGACGTTCGCCGCTCCGGTCCCGAAACTGATCAACCAGCGCGTCTTTGACCCGGAGGGCGGCATATTGGCTGTGGGTGATGGAGGAATTGCTCAGGGCGCAGTCAACGGCAAAAGTCGAGCTGTTCTCCATATGCTCCTGCCAATTGATGGCCCCACACTGATCGTAGAGCTCGCTATCATTGGCTGCGGGGAACTCGGCCAGCTGCAGCAGGACGCGCGAGGCAAAACGGGACCAGAGACAGGCCCGATAAGCGCTGTCCAGATCCCCCTGCCAGGTGAGAACCCCTCTGGCCCGGACGATCTCCCGACCGCCAAAAGAAACAATCTCGTCGTAAACAAGATCTTCGAGACCGGCAGCACAGGTGGCAATCAGGGTGTAGTTTTTAGATTTCATAAGGAATACAAGGCAAAACAACCAGGAAGGCATAGAAGGGCAGGTTGTCAACCTGCCCTTCTATGAAGAAGATAATGAAACCGGGGACAGAAAAAACAGGTTCAAAGCTGCCTGATCTATCCCCGTAAGAGTTAAGCGTTCGCCTTCTTTTTATTTTTCAACATAAAATAAAGTACCGGTACCGCCAGATCGCTGATCAACAGGGCGGCAATCTCTCCAAACATCAAAGAGATGGCAAGGCCCTGAAAAATGGGGTCGGCCAGAATCACCGAGGCGCCCACCACAACCGCCAGGGCGGTAAGCAACATAGGCCGAAAACGAATGGCCCCAGCCTCAACCACAGCCTCAACCAGAGGCAGGCCATGACGGACCCGCAGCTCGATAAAATCCACCAGAATGATGGAGTTACGGACCACAATGCCGGCCCCGGCCATAAAACCGATCATGGAAGTAGCAGTAAAAAAGGCGCCGAATCCCCAATGGGCAGGCAAGATGCCGATAAGAGAAAAGGGAATGGCCGCCATGACCACCAGAGGAGTGAAATAGTCCTTGAACCAGCCAATCATCAGCATATAGATCAGGACCATGACCACACAAAAAGCCAGCCCCAGGTCACGAAAAACCTCAAGGGTAATATGCCACTCTCCGTCCCATTTCATGGAGGGTTCAGCATCGGAAAAGGGTTGACTCAGATTATACAGCTGTACCTTTTCCTGCAATCCGCCATACTCTCGACCATTGAGGGCCGCCAGTTTCTTGTTCATATCGAAAATGGCATAGACCGGACTCTCAACAGACCCGGCAACATCGCCGGTGACATAAATGACCGGCTTGAGATTTTTCCGGTAGATGGGTTGATCAACCGTTGCCTCCGACACCTGTACCAATTCCCTGAGGGGCACCAATGGTGCCTGCGGATTCATAGAGGAGCGCAGGGAAATATTCAGGAGACCATCCACGCGCGCCCTGAGCACACGAGGCAGTTCTATGACCAAATTGATCTCTTCCTTGTCGCTTGGCTGATGAAAAAGATCAATGGACATCCCCTCCATAGCCAGACGCACGGTGCGGGTAATCTCCTCCTCGGAAATACCGTTTAAGGCCGCCTTTTCCTTGTCCACCGTCAGCACCAGTCGCTTACGCTCGGTCTCCCGGTACCAGTCAACATCCACCACGCCCTCAGTACTCTCAAAGATCCCCTTAACCCTTTCCGCCAACCGCACCCGATCAGCATCTGTTGGGCCATAGATCTCAGCCACCAGGGTCTGGAGCACAGGAGGACCTGGCGGCACCTCAGCCACGGCCACCGCCGCCCCATATTTTTTTGCAATGGCTGCCACCTCCGGACGTATCCGCACGGCAATACCATGACTCTGGACATCCCGCTCATCTTTAGGAAGCAGGTTCACCTGAATATCGGCCACTGTCGGGCCCCTGCGCATAAAATAGTGGCGAACAAGGCCATTAAAATTATACGGCGAGGCCGTTCCAGCATAAACCTGATAATTGATTACGGCCGGATCTTTCTTGATCACCTCGGCCATCTCGAGCGCCACCCGGCTAGTCTGCTCCAGGGTTGAGCCCTCGGGCATATTAAGGATCACCTGAAATTCACTCTTGTTGTCAAAGGGCAGCATCTTTACCTTGACCAGGCCAAAATAGATAAAGGAACAGGTCGCCAGCAAGAGAGAGATAATGGCCGCAAAAAAGAGCAGACGCCAGGAAGCGCTGGCCAGCAGCGGACCCATTATACGATAGTAGAATCTGGTAAAAATATTATCCTGGGCATGATCTTCGATATAGTCATCATCGACAGCACACTCACGGGGACCGCATTTCTTTTTCAGAATATGGGTAGCGGCCCAGGGCGTAACAGTAAAGGCGATGATCAGCGAAAAGATCATGGCCGCCGAGGAGCCAATGGGAATAGGCCGCATGTAAGGGCCCATGAGCCCGCCCACAAAGGCCATGGGCAGGATGGCGGCAATAACCGCCCAAGTGGCAAGAATCGTCGGATTACCCACCTCAATCACCGCTTCCACCGCCACATCAATAAGTGAGCGTTCACTATTCACAGGCAGGCGCATGTGGCGGACAATATTCTCCACGACCACAATGGCATCATCCACCAGAATACCGAGAGAAAAAATCAGGGCAAAGAGGGTGATACGATTCAAGGTATAGCCGTAGAGATAAAAAACCAGCAGGGTCAGGCCCAAAGTAGAGGGAATGGCCAACAAGACGATCATCGATTCCCGCCAGCCCAGAAAAAAGAGAATGAGCAGGGCCACACCAAAGACCGCAATCCCCATATGAAGCAGCAGCTCATTGGACTTGTCCGCAGCTGTGGCCCCATAATTTCGGGTTACCGTCACCTTGAGATCAGCTGGAATCAAGGTGCCTTTCAGGCTCTCCACCTTGCGCGTCACCTCATCCACAACAGTCACGGCATTGGCCCCGGGACGTTTGGCAACGGAGAGGGTCACCGCAGCCTCCTGGCCATGGGTGCCCGCCTCACCAAAAAGGACATAATTATCTGGCTCTTCAGGACCGTCAAGGACCTGGGCCACTTCATCAAGATAGACAGGGCGGCCTTCATAGATACCCACTACCAGTCGACCAATCTCCTTGGCGCTGCTCAGAAATTTCCCCGTCTGCAGGAGGATTTCCTGATTTTGCGTCTCCAGCCGACCAGCATAATCCTGCCGATTAGCCTGCTGGATCTTCGGCACCAGCTCGCTTACCGTCAGATTACGGGCAGCCAGGAGCAGAGGATCAAAAAGGACCCTGACCTGACGTCTGGTCCCGCCAATCAAAGTAGTTTCCGCCACCTGATGGATACTCTTGATCGCATCATTCACCTGGGCCGCAATTCGACGCAGGGTATAATGATCATACGTTTTGCTATGAAAGGTCAGGGCCAGAATGGGCACATCATCAATGATGTGCGGCTTGACAAGCGGTGCAGAAGCCCCATGCGGAATTCGATCAAAATTGGTGGCCAGTTTTTGGTTCAAACCGACAATAGAACGCTCCAGATCCTCACCCACATAAAAGCGTACTATTAACATGGATTGGCCAGCCATGGAGGTAGAATAGATATATTCCACCCCAGGCAGTTCATAAAGCAGCTTTTCCATGGGAACGGAAAGTCGCTCTTCCACCTCCTTGGGAGTAGAGCCCGGCATGGAAACCATGACATCAATCATGGGAACCTTGATCTGCGGTTCTTCCTCCCGAGGCAGCATGACAATAGCCATCAGGCCCATTAACAAAGAAGCCAGGATACCCACCGGCGTCAACCGGGAGTTGACAAAGAGTGCGGCTATCCGACCGGCGAAACCAGGTGTGTCAAGATTGCCGCTGCTCATGGTCGCTCCTGCACCATCCCTGGTTCATGCGACACTGGGCCCATGGCCGACGGTCGCTCGTGTGGGGTATCATCCTTCAGACCTTGCGGTTCCACATTCACAGGCTGCCCATCCTGCAACTTTTCTCCTCCAGTCACAACCACTCGATCACCAGGAACCAGACCTGACAGAATCTCAACCTGCCCATTGTAACGTATGCCTGTCCGTACCAGACGCAGACGGGCAATATTGTTTTCCACAAGAAAAACCCGCTCCATCTGACCGGACAACAACACTGCCTTCTCGCTGATCGTCAGCGATTTCTCATCCGATCCGGTCAAAGTCACCCTGGCAAACTGGCCAGACCTGAGATTAACATCAGCTACAATATTAATCTTCACCGGTGCCGTACGAGTGAACGGGTCCGCCGCCGGAGCCACCTCTGCCACCTTTCCACTCAAGGTCAGTCCGGCTGCCGGTATAGAAACCGGCAGGACATCTCCCTTATGTATCTTAAGAATCAGCTCTTCAGGAACCTGGGCCACCACCTGTAAAGCTTTACCATTTTCCAATTCCAGGAGGACGACACCAGGTGATGCCAGATCACCAACATTAGCAATCTTCCGTGTTACTGTCCCATCAAAAGGGGCGGTAATGGTCACATACTTCAGCATGATTTTGGCCTCTTCATAGGCCGCTTCAGCAATCCTGGCCTGCTCCTGCAAAGACTTCACGGTCTCAGAGGTTGAGGCACCATGCTTCTGCAACCTCTCCTCTCGTGCCAGATTTCTCCTGGCCTGTTCAACCCGGGTCTGGGCCTGAAGAACCTGAGCTGAAATCTCACCAGCGCTTATCTTCACCAAAAGATCACCCTTCTGTACCTGTGATCCCAGCACTACCGGCAGTTGAGCAATCTGCCCGCTCACCCTGGCAGCAATGGAGGCACGCTCAAGCGCCTGTACCGTTCCGACCACCTCAATCTGTGATCCGATACTTTCCTCCCTGACCTCCTGAACACTCACCTGCACCACAGGAAGCTCAGGGACAGATTTCCCTTCATGCCCCCCTTTACACCCTGAAAGCATCAGAACTGCCATCAATAAATATCTTATAAATTGTTGTCCTTGTCTCATTACCGACCATTCCCTCTCTGTTTATTAAAACAAAAACCATATAATTTCATATTATCAGGTGCCATCGCAAAAGAATCCATAACAAAATACATATTTCGCGATGACAGCTAAAACTGCGGCAAACCTGTGGCCCGACGCAAATCGGCAATTGCCACCCGAATGGCCGTTCTGGCTGCAGTCTGTCGCACCTTGGCCTCAGTTAACCGTGTTTCTACATCCATAAGATCGGAAGAGAGAATCACACCCTCTTTGAAACGAGCCCGACTCAAACGAGCACTTTCCTGGGCCTGTTCAAACATCTTCTCTGTAACCTGCAGACGCTGCTCAGCCTGCCGGTAAGCTAGTTCCGCCTGCTTCACCTCAAAATCCATGGCCAGTTCCAGCTTCTTCTTTGACGCCACTAATCCGGCAAGTCGAGCCCGGGCATTGGCAATATCGGCCTCTGTTTTCCCCCCTGTAAACAAGGGATAATTCACCCGTACACCGCCCATCCAGGAGTTTCCGGAGCCATTCAGGACAAAACCATTATCATACTGATAATGGGCCAGACCATCGACCGTGGGATAGCGCCCCCCCAAGGCCACACGCAACTCTGCCTCAGCAGCCTGAATCTGACCCTCAATGCCCTTGAGTTCTGGACGCTTCACATAACCGCGATCTTCGGGAACTTCCTGCTCACGCTCCTGGACGATATCAATACGTACCTGCCCTTCACGCAGTCCAAGAAGGTTCAGAAAGGCCTTGCGGGCAAGCGCCAGACTATGCTCGGCCAGAATTAGATTTTCCTTGGCCATGGACTCCTGCACTTCAATATTAAGCAGATCAGCCTTCAGCAGATCACCAGCCTCAAAACGCGCCCGGGCAACGACCAGAGAAGCCCCGATCGCTTTAATTGATGCCTGATGGGCTTCCAGCATCTCCATTGACTGGGCAATAGTATTAAAGGTACGCACTACCTCAAAACTCAGCTGAGCAGTTACTGCCAGCTGCTGCATCTCCGATACAGCAACCCCCGCCTCTGCTGCCTCTATTCCAGCCTGATCACGCCCGCCATTATAAAAGCGGTATTGCAGAACTGCCCGCAAGCTCAGATCGTCAGTACGACCAGGATCGTTAAAATCAATGGACTGATCAAACTGCCCCTGATTAAGGATATTACCAAAGGAGTACATGGGATTATTCGTCTGCCCATATTCGGCATTGAGACCAATCTGCGGGTAATAACTGGCCTTGATCTGATCCAGCATTGCCTTGGATGCCTCTATTCTCTGTATGGCCACCTGACTGTCCGGACTATGAGTCAAGGCAAACTGCACGGCTTGACGGGCAGTCCACAGCGTCGGCTGTGGTGATACAGGATCACCATCAACTGCAAACGCAGGTGGAGTACACACGATCAGAAGAAAAATAAAAAAAAGATATATTCTGTGCATAATCATTCTTTTTCCCTATGAAAAAACCTTATATTCCTTTATTCAATCAGTCGTCGTTTCCCAATAAAAGTCAAGCTATTTTACCATATTTTATCGCACATGGAACCAAAAAGCATCATCATCTCCTATCTGGAGCTCAAATACGGACAGAATGTTCAAGGAACGAGTACCGATATTAAGGGATTACGTATCGAACAACTCTCGATTCCCTGCCCGGCCTTTAACTATTTTATGTACCGAGCCATAGGTGGAGAATGGTTCTGGGTCGACAAACTCAACTGGTCGGAGAAAGATTGGCAAACCTATGTACAGCAGGATAATTTGCAGACCTGGGGCGCTTGGCTGCATGGTGCCCCCTGCGGATATTTTGAGCTGGAACAGAGAGAAGCGGAGACAATAGAAATAGCCTATTTTGGCATCCTGAAACAATTTTTAGGCTGTGGTCTTGGGAAAAAACTACTTCTTGAAGCACTGGCCATTGCCGGAAGAGAAGGAGAACAAAGAGTAACAGTCAATACCTGCAGCCTCGACCACCCCGCTGCACTGGCTAATTACCTGAACCGCGGCATGACAATCTACCATGAAGAGACAATTGAGAAAATCCTCCCCAATATAAGTCCTACATTCTGGCCGGGATAATTATTATAAACCATCCCCTACAGATTGGCCTGTCACCTGCCCTGCTTGACCTTGCTCTCCATAGAGCGCAACTCAAGATTCAAAGCCTCCACAGAAAGCAGGATTTCCCGGAACGAGATGGCGAGAGAGGTGAGCATCAGACATAAACTGATCACAAAAGTAATCTTACCGGCAACCTGTAGACCTGAAAAGAGAAGGAGCATGCAGATCACACAGCAGAAAAGGCCAGCCACCCCACAGGCTTGCATATTCCTGATCAATATGACCCTCCGCCTAAGGCTCTTGATCTGACCCAGCAACATCTCATCCGGGTTTGCCAGGTAGCGGTCATGCAGGTTACGGATCCGCGAGCCAAGGGCCAAGAAACGATTGGTATAGGCGATCAGCAGAAAGGTCACGGCCGGAAAAAGCAGGGCGGGCGTAGTAAAGGTGATATCCATAGTCGCCTAAAGTATTTGTTTTAAAAACGCGCGCGTTCTCTCATGCACCGGATGATCAAAAAAGGTGTCAGGAGGAGCAACCTCAAGAATCCTGCCCCCATCCATGAACACGACCTTATCAGCTACCTCTCTGGCAAATCCCATCTCATGCGTCACAACTACCATTGTCATCCCTTCCCTGGCAAGGGTTACCATGACATCCAGCACCTCGCCAATCATCTCTGGATCAAGGGCGGAAGTAGGTTCATCAAAAAGCATAATGGCTGGATTCATTGCCAATGCTCTGGCAATAGCCACCCGCTGCTGCTGCCCACCAGAGAGCTGAACAGGATAACTTGCGGCCTTATCAGCGACACCCACTTTGGCCAAAAGCTCCATGGCATACTTCTCGGCCTGTGACTTCTGCTGCTTTCTCAACTTGACAGGGGCAAGAGTCAGGTTTTCCAGAACGGTCATGTGCCGGAAGAGATTGAAACTCTGAAAAACCATACCCACTTCTTCCCTGATCTTGTTGATATTCTGGGAGGGATCATTGAGCGCATGCCCATCGACCACAATGGAACCAGAACTAATTTTTTCCAGCCGGTTGATGGTACGCAGCAAGGTGGATTTCCCGGAGCCGGACGGCCCGATAACCACCACCTTCTCCCCTGGATGGACACTAAGAGACACATCGGACAGGGCCTGAAAAGAGCCAAAAAAGGTGTTAACGTGCTCTATTTTAATAATGGGATCAACGACGTTCATAATGGCTGAGCCTCTGTTCCACGTTACTGAGAAATTTAGAAAGGATAAGGGTGATCAACAGATAAATAATGGCGATCAGCGTATACGTCTCAAAGTAAAGAAAGGACTCAGAGGCAAACTCCCGTCCCCGGCGCAGGATATCAGAGACCGCAATGATCGAGACCAGCGATGTATCCTTAAGCAGAGCGATAAACTCGTTGCCCACTGGGGGCAGGATTGTCCTCCAGGCCTGGGGCAGAATCACATAACGCATGGTCTGTGAACGATTAAAACCAAGAGAGAGCGAGGCCTCAGTCTGACCATTATCAATAGACATTATCCCGGCCCTGAACACCTCTCCCATATAGGCACCATAACAGAAGCCCAGGGCAATGATTGCCGCCACCATATCCGGAACCCGGACAATACGGCCCAGGGCAAAGTAGATATAAAAGAGCTGCACCAGCAAAGGAATACCACGAATAATCTCAACGTAGGTCGAGGCCACGAGATTAACGATCCTGTTTCGTGATATCCGACCTAATCCTGCCAACAGTCCCAGGATAAGTGCCAGACAGATAGAGGCAATGGTGACCTGAAAGGTAACCACAATACCATCAGGTAAAAACTTGAGGAGCCTGAGATAGGGGTCCGGGTGGAAGATCAGCAGATAAGCAAGGACCGCCAAAGTACCCACAAATGAAAGCCACCAGGCGGAAAGGAGCCCTTTATCCTCAGGACGCGGGATCGCCGCCCCATCGCCAACATCAATAATTACCTTCTTTTCACTCATATTCAATCGGGATTCTATAAATAAAAAATCCGGGAGGACTCTTCTTCAAAATCCACCCGGATCAACACTCCAGCACGATTACCAGCCCTATCCTACTGACCAATCCACTTCTGCTGCAACTCTTTATCTTTGCCACTGGCAATGACTGCTGCAATCCCCTTGTTGACAAGATCCAGTGTTTCCTGATTCCCTTTGCGCACTGCAATCCCGTAACTCTCAACTGTTCCAGTCTCAATAATGGCAGCAATCTTCAGGGTGTCCTTGTACTGATTTAAAGCATAATTGGCAGCGACAGGATCATCGCAAACAACCGCGGCAAGACGGCCCACATTCAGATCCTCTATGGCCAGTCCCACCTCATCATACGACTTGGCCTCAATGCCGTCAGCAGCCTTGATGGCAAAATAACCGGTAGTGCCAATCTGACCACCAACCTTCTGTCCCTTCAAGTCAGCAAGACTTTTCGCCTGAGATTTTTTGGGAACAATCAGTGCCTGGCGAACCTTGAAATAAGGAGCGGAAAAATCCATATTTTTTTTACGCTCATCGGTGATAGACACAGAAGAACAGATGGCATCATATTTCCCGGTAGCCAATCCGGCAAAGATACCATCCCAAGCCACATTTTTAAAAACAGGCTTAAAATCGGCAGCCTCCCCAGCCGCCTTCATATACTCGATCGAATATCCAATAATATTTTTTCCAGCATCCACAAACTCCATGGGTGGCCAGGTAGCATCAACCGCAAACACAATCTCCTTCTGGGCCCATGCATTATTGACCATTATGGCTATCAGCAACAGCATCATTACAAGTTTTTTCATTATAATCCTTCTCCCAGTTTGATCAATAAAGACCTTGTTCTATTCCTTAAAAGTCAATCGCTTACCACGATTCACATCCCGGAGCAAGACTTTTATAATAATCACAGATCGCGCTCCAAATTCCCTTGACGTCTGCCACATTCAAGGTATAGTACAATTCGGATATAAATAAAAATTTCTTATTTTAATTACGTATTGATTTGACTGACAACAATTTAATTCTCCCTTTTCTCAACGTGAAAATCATGAAAAATAAAACTCTGCAAACCCTTCTTTTTCTGACTCTGATTGGCTCACTCACCCTTGTTACCGGAGGTTGTAGCAAAAAAGAGATCGCCTCCCCAAAATCAGGGGAAGATCTCTCCGGCGGTAACAATATTAACTATCCAGACGCCGGCAGTACAGAGGGTACCCTGGACGACACTAACAATCAGCAAAACGGCAGTTTTGGCCAGGATGAACAAAGTGACGAGTACAAACGCCAGCATGGGCGTTCTTCAGTTCAGTTTCAACCCATCTATTTTAATTTTGACCAATCAAATATCCGTCCGGATATGACTCAGAATCTGGTGGCCAATGCCGAGTACATGAAATCCTCATCAGAGTCCATTGTCATTGAGGGTAACTGTGATGAACGAGGCACCAATGAGTACAATCTGGCCCTGGGGGAACGACGTGCCATTAATGCCAAACAATATATGGTTGATCTGGGTGTTAACGCCGCACGAATCCGCACAGTCAGCTATGGCGAAGAACGACCACTTTTTCAAGGACAGGATGAAGCAAGTTATGAAAGCAATAGACGTGATGACTTTGTGATTGAATAATTTTTTTCCGTCTTAAACCCAAAAGGGGTCCATACCGAAAGGTATTGGACCCCTTTTTTATGCTTTGTTTATCTCTTTTTTTTAGGTATTTTTTTTATTCTGAACACATTCCAGCATCTTGCTACACACCGCCTCAATATCAATAGAAGTGGTATCAATGACTATTGCATCTTCTGCCCTTTGCAAAGGGGCCAGTGTTCGCGCCTGATCATCACGGTCACGCTTGACAATCATGGCCAGCAACTCCTCTGCATCAACCTCTTGTCCGGCAGCTCGCAGCTGAGCCATTCGTCTGCGAGCCCGTTCTTCAGGATCAGCTTCAAGATAAAATTTCCAGCAGGCATCAGGAAACACAACGGTGCCCGTATCTCTTCCTTCAGCAACGATTTTTCCAGCTTGACCGATAGCCTGCTGCATCTCGGTCAACCTTTTTCTGACCACCGGAATCGCCGAGACCCGTGAAGCCAGCATGCCCATTTCAGTGGTACGAATAGCGCTGCTCACATCCTGCCCATTGACCACAACCCCCACGTCCCCATCTTCCTGTACCGCCGGCAACAACTGTAAATCAAGACCAGCAAGGGTGGTACTCACCGCTTGTTCATCGCTCAGATCTATCTGCCTCTGCTGGAGGAAGAGGGCTACCGCCCGATACATGGCCCCGGTGTCCAGATAAGTATATCCAAGCGCGGCCGCTACCCTCCGACTGATCGTAGACTTTCCCACACCGGAGGGTCCATCGATGGTAACAATCTCACGCCTCTCAGACATAGGAAAGCTCAAGCAGACACGCAGAGAGTGCCGCAAGAAAACGATTATTTTCCTCTTCGTTACCCACGGTGATACGCACCATATCGGTATACCCATAGGGTTTCATGGAACGAATAATAACCCCTTTATGAAGCATGGCTTCATACAATACCGTCGCATCACCCTTCACATCAATCAGAAAAAAATTGGTCTGCGACGGATAACTTTTACAACCCAGTTTTTCCACTTCTTCCTGTAGATATCTCAACCCCTCGCGGGTACGCCGCAGGGTTTGCTGATAAAATTCCTCATCTTCCAAGGCGGCTAGAGCTCCGATCTGGGCCAATTGATTCACATTGAAAGGCTGTCGCACTTTATGGAGATTCACTGCCACCTGCGACGACATGAGACCATAGCCGATACGCAATCCTGCCAGACCGTATGCCTTGGAAAAAGTACGCAGAGACACCACTCCACATCGCCCCTTACTGTTACGAATCAAAGAAAAGATATCGACTTGCAGTTCACTATCCATAAAATCAACATAGGCTTCATCAAGCACCACCAGAACCGATTCCGGAACAGCACTGAGGAAGGTATAAAGATCCGTAGGTTTTATCGGATTAGCAGTGGGATTGTTGGGATTATCAAGAAAAATGAGGCGCGTCTTGTCAGTGATAACTGACAGAATCGTTTCCAGATCATGGTGCATTCTCGTCAAAGGAATGACAATATTTACCCCACCACGGACCTGGACAATCTTCTGATACATGAGAAAAGAGGGATGGCTGGTAATGACCTCGTCACCATTCTGAACATAGGCCTTAACCAGCATCTCGATAATCTCATTAGAACCATTTCCCAGCACAATTTCTTCTGCTGAAAACCCAAGTTTTGCGGACAGGGCATGAACCAGATAATACCCAGACCCGTCCGGATAACGATGCAGGTTTTCAAGTGCCCCGCGGATAGCCTGGATTGCCTTGGGTGAAGGTCCCCATGGATTTTCATTGGAGGCCATCTTAATGGAATTCCTGACCCCATACTCCCTTTCCAGTTCTTCCAGAGGTTTACCTGGCGGGTATGGAATTATGGATGCAATATTGTCAGGCACCTGGATCTTCATCACTACCTCGTTACCCTAAAATTTAAAAAAATTGAAAATACGCTACAAACTTGTGCCTTTTCAAGCACTACATATTCAAGCCCCTGAAATCCCAGGCCGTTGTGGTGGTAATTTCAAACCTCGTTCCAGATTATAAGCAACCTTAAACAATGAATCCTCCCTGAAATGAGCCCCTTGGAGTTGGATACCAATTGGCAACCCCTCACGGCTGAAACCACCGGGCACCGAGATACCTGGAATTCCGGCAAGATTGGCAGAGATGGTCAACACGTCCGACAGGTACATGGCCAGTGGATTATCGGCCTTCTCCCCTATCTTCCAGGCCGGAGTCGGGACAACGGGTGAAATCAGGACATCACACTGTTCAAAGGCACGATTAAAATCATTCAGGATCAGAGTCCGGACCTGCGAGGCCTTTTTGTAATAGGCATCATAATAGCCGGCAGACAGGGCATAGGTCCCAATAAGAATGCGACGTTTCACCTCTGCACCAAACCCCTGGGAACGGGTCTCCTTGTACATCTCCATAAGGGATTTGACTTCCATGTCACGAAAACCATAGGAGACGCCATCATATCGAGCCAGATTGGAGCTGGCCTCAGCCGTGGCGATGAGATAATAAACGGCCACACAATAATCTGTGCGCGGCAACGACACCTCTATAATCTCCGCCCCTGCATCCCTCAGCACCTCAATGCCATGGATCACGACCGCCCTAACCTCCGGGTCCAGTCCCTCACCAAAATATTCACGAGGGACACCCACTCGCATCCCCTGCAACCCCTTGCTGAGGGAGGCAGTGAAATCAGGTGTCTCCTGTCTGACCGATGTGGAATCCTTTGCGTCATAGCCACTGATCGCATTCATCATCAAGGCGCAATCGGTGACATCACGAGTCAGAGGGCCAATCTGATCCAGGGAGGAGGCAAAGGCCACCAGACCATAACGGGAGACCAGACCATACGTTGGTTTCATCCCCACAATACCGCAGAGAGAGGCGGGTTGGCGAATAGAACCACCTGTATCTGAACCAAGAGAAGCCAAACACTCCAGGGCTGCCACCGAAGCTGCAGAACCACCGGAGGAACCTCCACTCACGAATCCGAGTTTCCACGGATTTTCAGGGACTCGAAAAGCACAACTCTCTGAGGTGGACCCCATGGCAAACTCATCCATGGCCACCTTACCCAGGAGTACCGCACCCTGCCCTTTCAGCTTTTCAACAACCGTTGCGTCGTACGGGGGAATAAAATTCTCCAGCATCCGGGAACCACAGGTAGTCGCCACCCCTTTTGTGCAAAGCAGATCTTTTAAGGAAAGTGGGATACCACATAACGGTTTTGCCTCACCACAAGCCCGAATTTTATCCGCCTCATCAGCCTGCGATAAGGCCTGTTCAGCATTAACCACCAGAAAGGCTTTCACCTTGGTATCAACTGCCTCAATGCGTTCCAGGCAACTCTCGGTCAATTCACGGGACGAAAGGCTTCTGGCAGCCAACTGTTTTGTTGCCTCGGCTATGGTCAACTCATAGGGATTCATTCATACCTCAAAAAAATAAACGCTCTGCTCTGTAAACTTTATCAATCACGCTCAAGTTCTAAAACCTAGACATGATATTTACCGTAAGCACACATTCGTGATTACATCTTAACGGCAGTTTGACGGTATCTGCCAAACACTACTCCAAGAAACAGCTGAATACCTTATGGCTGTTTCTTGGTAACGCCATAAGGAGCTCAACACGCCAGCAAAAGACCTTGCATATTTAGCAGCGGCTCCTAAATAATTCTCGGGACAACAAACGCCTCTCCATTCTGGCTTGGCCCATTGGCCAAGGCCTCTTCCCTCGCCAGCGAAGCGGTCACCTTGTCTTCACGAAAGGCATTGGATTCGGAAAAGGCATGGGTCATTGCCTGCACTCCGGTGGTATCAAGTTCTTCCAGTTTCGCCACATAAGAAAGGATGGTATCCAGTTGCGTAGTCATAGTTTCCAGTTCCTCTGCACTCAGATTTAACCGGGCCAGATGCGCCACCTTCTCGACTTCTTCTTTTGTTATCTTCATTCCCTCTCAACCTTCAAATCAGAGTTACAACGAAACATCGAATGTTAACACAAAATCCTGAACAGCACGGGAAAAAACATCCACTGTCTCTCGATCATACTGAGAACCAGAACACAGTTGCAGTTCACAGAGAGCCTCTTCCATATTTAAATTTCGTCGATAATTGCGTTTGGAGGTCATGGCATCATACCCATCGACGACAGTCAAAATCTTGGTCAACTTATCCAGATCATCCCCCTTTAACCCGTCCGGATACCCTTTCCCATCTATCCGCTCATGATGATGTCTGATAATAAAATGTTCCCGCTCCATGAATCCCAGTGGTTTAATAATATTAGCACCAACAACCGGATGTTTTCTAATAAGTATCCACTCTTCGTCGCTTAACTTCCCCGGTTTCTGAATACAGGAAAGATCTATCACCAGTTTGCCAATATCGTGAAACTGGGCTGCTCGCCGCAACACTACCAGTTCATTTTCCGGTAACTCCATGGCAATGCCGAGCATCAACGCATACTCGGTCACGCGCATGGTATGGCCGGCAGTATAGAAATCCTTTTCTTCCATTGCATTCTGGAGACTGCTCATCAACTGAACCGTTGCATTCTCCAGACTATGGCTATAACTCAGTAAAAGCCTATTCGTTTCCTCCAGCTCCTGGGTTTTGCTCTGAACATCCTGTTCCAAGGTGTTTTTATATTGCCTTTCCCGAATAATAAATGATCTTTTTTCTATGGCACGCCGAATTTTTACATTAAAGATATCAAGATCTTCAATAGGTTTAGTTAAAAAATCATACCCTCCAAGATTAATCGCCTGCATAACATATTCCATGGAGCCGGCGCCGGTGAGAAAGAGGACCGGGATGTCATATTGACGGGAGTTTAATACCTGGATTGTTTCAAAACCACCCATATTCGGCATGTTGATATCAAGGATGATCACATCATAGGAATCATCCACAATCTCAATAAGATCTCTGCCATCAGCAACCGTTGTAACCGTATGACCAAACATCTCCAGAACTGTAGTTACGGTACTTCGAACAGTTACATCATCATCTGCGAGTAATATTTTTGCTTTTTTTCCTTCCAAGCCATTTTCCTTATTCGACGGCCAGGGACGGCCTAACATCAAGGGTGCCAGGGATGGCACTGGAGCGACTAAAATTCAAGCATCATCAGAATTGAAAAAGAGCTTACATTTTCCAATATTTTTTTGCAACATCCCATGCCTGAAGAATAGCCGGGTGAGGTGATTTTTCCCGGCTCAAACGATTAAAAGTATCATCATCCAGGTTAGTCGGATAGCCAGTATCAAGGGCCTGACCATACAACTCGCCCAGAACAGCCAGAATACCATCCCGCTGCCCATCGAGATTATATCCACCCTCCAGGGTTACCAGTAACCGTCCACAGCAGACCTCTTCTGCCAACTGGACAAGGATTCTGGTCATATAGGCAAATCCTTGCGCCGATACCTCCATGGCCCCCAGAGGGTCTCCCTTGTAAATATCAAAGCCGGCGGAAACGAGAATAAGCTGAGGTTTATATTCGCGACCAATGGGTACGACCAGATCATTAAAAATAGTGGCATAATCCAGATCTCCCTGATACCCGGGCAATGGCACATTTACCGTAAAACCCTCTCCTTTCCCCTTACCACTCTCCTTTAGAGAACCGGTACCTGGATAATATGGGTACTGATGGGTGGAAAGATAGAGAACCTTCTCACTCTCATAAAAAGAATGCTGGGTTCCGTTTCCATGATGCAGGTCCCAATCCACGATCATCACCCTTTCCAGACCAAGGATCTCTATGGCATAATGGGCGGCAATGGCCACATTATTAAAGAGACAAAAACCCATCGACTTATTGTATTCTGCATGATGGCCAGGCGGACGCACCAGGGCAAAACCATTATCAATATCACCCTCCATTAACAGATTAACCCCTTTTATCAGGGCACCCACTGCAAGACAGGCAGCGGCATAAGAATCCGGTGAGGTTTTGGTATCCGGGTCAAGAGCATCAAATATTTTACCAGCGGTCTCAGAAACCCGCTCAATAAGGGCAACTGAATGGTTTAAAGCGATAAGCTCATGGGAAGCCGACTGAAATTCAGGCTCCAGGAAACAGTTACGTAAAACAGTATCTTCATCAAGGAGCTTAAAAATTCCCTTTAAACGCTCGGGTGATTCTGGATGATCAAAGCCGGGATCATGATCTAAAAAAAGAGAATCTCTGAATACGGCTGTTTTTCGCATATCTCTCCTCCTGCCATATAATTTTTATCGTATTCCTTGAATAATTCTTTTTTCGGTAACAATCAGATCAAGCATTTCATCATGATCCTGTAGGGACAATTTCTCAACCATCTGCAGCTCAAAGGCCAGACCAATTCGTCTGGCCTGGGGTGCCTCATATGCCATGAACCGGTCATAATATCCGCCACCATACCCTAATCTACCACCCCGCTCATCAAAAACAGAACCGGGAAGAATAATGGTTTCTACTTCACTGCCGGCCACCAGGTTACTCTTTCTGAGCTCCATTCGCGGTTCCGGTATGGAACAATAGCCTGGCACCAGGTCTTCTTCCACATCACGAATTGCTACAAGCAGCAATCGTTTTTCTTTGACCAAAGTGACAGGAACCACCACCCTCTTCCCCTGCCGGAGCAGCTCCGTAATCAGAAAATGGGTTTCAACCTCAGAACGAAAATCGACATAAATAAAAAGAGTTTCCTTTAATCTAACCTCTTCCAGAAGAAGAATCTTTCCGGCAATATCAGCACTCATGATTTGACGATCATGAAGAGCCAAATTATCACGGGCAAGCAAAGTTGTTTTTCGTAACAGGGAAGATTCGAGCACAATATTACCTTGTTTAAAACAAAAAAAAATCGCAACTCCGGTTGCCTCTGGAGTTGCGATTAAAATGAACCGCCTTATGACAACAACATCATCACATGGGTACGATCAATTTATTGGTGTCCTCATTCCAGGTTACAACCAGATACCAGATCATCATGATAGCAGCGATAAAAAACAAGGTACCACCATAGCCCATAACATCTGGAAGATAGACATACGAACCAAGAACTCCATCTTTCTCGAAATTTTTATCCTTAAACCAAGCAGTCATGATGGAATTGGAAACGGCGAAAAACGGAACGACCATCATCAGCTTGACCTGTCCTTCTCCTACCCGCCACAAAGTACCAGATCCACAGCCACCAGCGAGCATAGCGCCCAGACCAAAAATAAAACCACCGACAACCGAACCCCAACCAAAGGTTCCACGTACATAATTCATAGGAGCAAGAACAGCAACACCCTCTGCTCGAACCGGAACGGAATATTTCAGGACAGCGGCACCAATGGCCACAATCAGTATGGAAAGGGCTACAGATTTAGCCAGGGTACAATCTCCAGTCATATGGGGCTCACGGAATCCTTGAACCATACACCAACGACCACGCTGCATAGCATATCCCAATCCGGCAGCAATCACAATAATTCCACTCAAAGATGCCATATAACTATTTTCACTCATACCGGCAAAGGTGTAAGCACCCCAAAAAACTCCTCCCATTGCAGCTACACCAAGCAGATATATAAGTGCAGTGGGCAGTTCTATTGTCGCGGAACCACCATCACCCCAAGTTATATACTCCATCTCCAAATAAAGCATTTTCAGACCTAAAAGGACACCTGCCACCAAACCTATCCACATGGTAAAACCATTGGCCGCAAGATTACCGATGGCATTATACATACCACCTACATTACAACCACCGGCCAGTGTTGAACCCACTCCCATGAATGTTCCAGCAATAACTGCTTTTACCATCTCTCTATAGGGAGGAATCCGAAATGCAAAATCCTTCCCAAGACATGCGGAAATAAAAGCACCTGCTATAAAACCAACACCAATAACAGAACCGGAATCTTTAAAAATAGCCTTGGGAGCCTCTCCGTAATAACTAAAAATCCCGGAACTAGATCCGGTAAGACTGGTTATTCCATACATAATCCAGTCACCCCAGTTTCTAATGGCACCAACGGCACCCCATGGCCGCCACCACGCCATTATCATCACGGATAAGAAAGCAACTATGACACCGGTTACCGTGGCGTTCCACTCTGATTGACACAGGGTTTTGTAAAGATCTTTAACCTTACTACCCATTACACTCTGCTCACTCATGTCCCCCCCTTTTTTTAATCAAAAAAATGCTAAACACATTTTTATACCTAAAACAAAATTTTCTTTACCCTCGCAGACAAGTTTTGTCAAGCATCTAAGAGAAAAAAGAGGGTAGTATTTATATGTTATAAATATATTATTAAACATAAAAACAGCATCTTACAACGAAACAGACAGCGTGAATAGTCATTCATTTTGCCCTTGACATATATTATTTGCTAAAGTATAGGTCACAGGTGTTGATTTATTCATTATTCAGGTTTAGATTCAGCATCTGAATATGTATTTTTATTTCTGGTATAAAAAATTTTTTATACCTACTTACAATATTTTTTTAGGAGGAAAATTAAATGAGTGACATCAAGGTTGCCCCAGACGGACTGGAAGTAGCAGCTACACTTGACACAAAAGGATTGAGTTGTCCAATGCCCCTTCTTCGCACCAAAAAAGAGATTGGCAAGATTGCATCTGGTCAGATCTTACAGATAGATGGTACGGATCCCGGTTCCCGTAATGATATCCCTGGCTGGTGTGCACGTGGTGGACATGAGTATTTGGGCGAGAAAGAGCAGTCTGGTTATATCAGCTTCTATGTAAAGAAAGGTTGATTTTTTCATTTTTGCATTTTTCCTAACGGAGGATAAAGCCAATGGCTGCCGATCCAAACAAACTTGCTATTTTTGTAACCTCACCGCAACATATGCGGCACGTTTTAGGTATTGCCGCTGCTGCTGAAAAAGCAGGAAAAACACCTATGATTTTCTTCACCTATAAATCTGTTCATCTCACCAAGGATGCCCGCTTTAAAGCTTTAGCTGAAAAGTGCGGAGAAGAGAACATAGCCATCTGTGCCGATAGTTATACTTGTGAAGGATATGATTCAGCCGCTGATATTCCGGCTGGATTATCAGCAAAACAGATGAGAACTCAGGCTTTCCATGGCGCTCTGCTTGACGAGTGCGGCAAGTACATCGTTTTATAAGGAGTATAACAAAATGGAATCTTTAAAAGTATATATCCTGATCGCTAACCGTATGTACAATGACGGCGTTCGTTCCGGTCTGGGATTGGCTGTGGAAAATCATTATGCCTACCCCGTTATCATGAATGGAGAATTTCCTTCTTTTTCTACTTATATGAGTGAGAATATTGCTTGGGTTAAGGACATGGAAGGCCAGGTTTATTCCTGTGGTGCCCCTGCTCCTGATACTTGTGTGGATGAAGAGGGTGATAAACTGATTGATGAAATTTCTCTGGAAGAGCTGGGTGAAGCCATGCGGGATGCTGATTTTATCATTCCTTACGGTCTGTCAAAACAAACCAATGAGCCACCACCTGCCTGTGCTGAATAACTAAAGGAGTTATGTGCAATGAAAATTTTACAAGTATATCGCTCAGAACCTAATGATAACGTGAAGACACTGGTTGGAATTCTCAACAGAGATCGTGAAGCCGATGAATTCAATCTTAATGTAGAATCTCCTGACTACGATACGCTCGTAGCTAAAATTTTTGCCGCTGATAAAACAGTATGTTGGTGGTAATGTTATAATTTTTTAGCTTTACAGCATTATATGATCAAAACCCCTGAATTATGAATTCATAATTCAGGGGTTTTTTTTATTATTTTCTCTTTGCAAACAGCGAATAACAGTGTCATGAAAGAATGGTCTGAATTTCTTGATTAATTCATTATTGTTAGCGCTGGTATGAACTCTATTCGTTAAGAGGACAATAACAAGCTCTTTCTGCGGATCAATCCAGAAAGATGTGCCAGTATAACCCAGGTGACCTACGCTTAAGGGCGATAAAAAACTGCCACTGCTTGATCCTTTTATGGATGGAGTATCAAAACCGGAAGCCCAGGATGAATTACCCACTTTTTTAGTAGCCTGTCTTAATATTTCATTTCCAAAAGAAGGATGACTTGTTCTTCCTTGTATTTGAGAAAGGAGATATTCACACCATTGCACAACACCTTCTATGCTGCCAAAAAGTCCTGCATGACCAGCAACCCCTCCAATTGCTCGACAATTATCATCATGAACCACCCCTGTAAGCATTTTACCGGTCCATGGACATATTTCCGTTGCGGCATACTTTTGTTTCTCTATACTACCTTTTTCACCATAAAAAAGACTATGCTGAAGGTTAAGAGGTTTATATATTTTTTCTTGTATATAAACCTCTAGTTTTTTTCCTGATACTTTTTCTATAATAAGCCCCAACAATATAAAACCCAAATCACTGTAAAGAAAATCCGTCCCTGGTGAATATATTAATTTTTCTTCTATTATCGAAGTAAATATCCATTTTTTACGTTCACTCTCTTTCACTTTCAATACTATTTTATAATAGTCCTTATGGGCTGGTAAACCTGAAGAGTGTGACATTAACTGCTTTATATTTATATTTTTTTTATCTTCTCGAATTTCATTGCCAAAAATTTCCATCAACGTTGAATTCCAGGATATTTTCCCTTCTTCCATTAACGATAATAATGCTGGAACTGTAGCTAAAGCTTTAGTTAGTGAGGCCAGATCAAAAAAAGTTTTTTGGCTAAGTTTTATATTTAAGGGAAATGACTGAGCGAGACCATAATGATCATAAAAATGACAATATTCACTTCCATTCCATTGTGAAATTCCTACGGCAGCCCCGGAAAACACTTTTTTATCTAGAGATGATGAAAAAATAGCATAAAGTCTCTGACTTAAACTGATTTCATTTAATAAAATCACTGGAATATTCCATTATTTTATTGTATATTTTACCTGTTTGAACTACTCTTAAAAAGTTAAATATATCATATTGTTATTTTTCTTTTTAAGAAATTTTAAACAGAAGAAAGTTAATACTTATTGGAAAAATCGTTTAAAACTGTGTTGAAAACACAGTTTTAACAATAAACAAATTTAATGTACTTTTATTTGTTTATTGTTTTATCTTTTATATCAAAAAGTTAAGGTACGTTTAAACAAATAAACCCCATTAATAACAATAAAAAAACAAATAAAAAATAAAGGTTATTTTTATATGGCTCTAAATTTTAATATTTCAAAAAATGTTTTTCTGGAAGCATTGAATGCCCTTCAAAATTTAACCAATAAAAGAGGCACATTAGCTATTATTTCTAATATTCTTATTGAAACAGATAATGATATTTTATATCTAACAGCCACTGACCTTGAGGTTGGTTTAAAAATTAAAATTCCTGCAGAAATAAAAAATTCTGGAAGTATAACTCTTCCCAGTAAAAAAATTTTTGAAATAGTTAGAGAATCTGGTTCTTCATCTATAAGCATAGAAGAAACAGAAAATAGTTGGGTCATCATCCATGCTGGATTGAGTACTTATAATCTTGCAGGAATGCCGAGTAATGAATTTCCTGAATTTCCTTCTTTCAATGAAGAAACATTCGTATCTTTTGAGGCCCATGTCTTTTCAGAAATTATTGATAAAATTATTTATTCAATAGCTAATGAACAGGAAAATAATTATGTATTAACCAGCGTTCTCTTTGAAAAAGAAAAAAAGAATGATAGATCTTATATAAGAATGATTTCATCTGATGGCCATCGTCTGTCTATTATGGAAAAAGATGTCGCCGCTGATGTAGATAATCTCACTCTGAACACTATGACTCTTATTCCTAAAAAAGGGATTCAGGAACTCAAAAAGTTTTGTGAAAATCGCGATAGTGTACAAATTTCTTTTGAAGAAAAACAATTGGTAGTGAAAGATGATAATGCCATAATGGTTATCCGTTTAAAACAAGGAGAATTTCCTCCGTACAGAGCTATTATAGATGCAGTACAACTTCAAAATAAAATTCAAATAAATAGAGTTCCTTTTTTAGAATCCTTGAAAAGGATAAATTTATTTACGGAAGATATATATCACACCATTCAATTAGAAATAATGGAAGAAAAAATGATATTATCTTCACAGAATGCTGATATAGGTAATGCCAAAGATGAGCAAACCATAAATTATAATGGGGAACCTCTCACTCTTGGTTTTAATTGTCGTTTTTTTATAGAAACATTACAAGTAATGGAATGTGAAACTGTGGATGCTTATATAAATTCAAACAACAGTCCCTGTCTGTTGAAATCAGATTTTGATGAAGGTTTTCTAAGTATCATTATGCCCATGCAACTATAAAAATATAACTTATTGTTACTATTAAAAATATCCATTCATAATTCATGAATGGATATTTTTATTTTAATTGAACAAAAGGGTACAGAGTGACAGAAGAAAATAAAGCATACGGTGCAGAACAGATAAAAGTTCTGGATGGTTTAGAAGCAGTCCGCAAAAGACCATCCATGTATATTGGAAACACAGCCGAGTCAGGACTTCATCATCTTATATGGGAAGTTGTTGACAACAGTATAGATGAGGCACTGGCTGGTTATTGTACCAATATCCATGTGAAAATACATGAAGACAACTCTATATCGGTTGAAGATAACGGTCGGGGAATACCTGTTGATATGCATCCAACTGAAAATATGTCAGCTTTGGAACTGGTAATGACCACACTTCATGCCGGGGGAAAATTTGATCATTCCTCTTATAAAGTTTCCGGTGGGCTGCATGGTGTTGGTGTTTCCGTTGTTAATGCACTGTCTATTAAAGCCAGCGCAGAAATAAAACGGAATGGAAAAATATACAGACAATCTTACGAATATGGAGCAAAGGTTGGTGAACTAGAGGTAATAGGTGAAAGTACCACAACAGGAACCTGCATTACTTTTAAACCAGATCCGGAAATATTTACGGAAACAACAG
>JAQVER010000048.1 GCA_028697885.1 Desulfocapsaceae bacterium | reverse complement strand
TCTGCTGCGGTGCCTCAGGTGGCAATTCAGCCGGTGGATTCTGCTGCGGTGCTTCAGGCGGAAACTCAGCCGGTGGATTCTGCTGCGGTGCTTCAGGCGGAAAATCAGTTGGTTGGTTCTGTTGCGGTGCCTCAGGGGGCAACTCAGCCGGTGGGCTTTGTTGCAGTCCCTCAGGCGGTAATTCTGGCAGTGCCTCTTGAATTTTTTGTTCTGGTTCTTCCGGTTGAAATTGAAACAGATCGCGAAGGGCAGGATCGATCTGCCAGTCAAAGCGCAGGGGGTCTTCTCCTGTGCCTGGCTGCAGCATCCTCGCCAATCGCCGCAGGCCATTGCTGGTAACATGGATTCCAAGGCCAGGGGCGGCGGCATCCAATGCCAGCAGAGCGTCTCCGGCATTGACAAAGGTCATGAAGCGCAGCAGTTGTTTCTGCATCAGTCCATTTTCCCCGCTGCTGCTTTCGATGATGGGTCGTAATTGTTGCCAGACATCGATGAATAAAAGTCGTAGTGGGTCTTCGGCCTCTATTGGAGTCTGGCCGGTCAGGATCATCAGCAGTTGATAGCGGCTGGTGATCAACAGGTCAAAGAGTTGTTCCTGATGCAGCGAATTACCCATGTTGGCGCTGAGGCTCTTGATGACAAAGACCATAAAGGCATCGAGCGGTTCAAAGACATGTTGGAGTTTTTCTAATTCTTCGAAACCGAGCGGGGCCTGAGCAGGCAGAGGCGTTACTGCCTGTGTCTGCGTGTCAGCCACCGTCAGGAGCAGGGGGACGATCAGGCCGTCAGCGTTGGTTCGCAGGGTTCCCACGGTGAGCGTCTTTAGAGCTGCCTCAAGTGGCGCTGTATCTGCGGGAGAGGCACAGGCGCGAAGCAAAATCATAATTTCTTTTTGAGGCATGGCAAGATCAAATGCGTATTGTTCCAGCCGTGGATGGAGGAAGCGCTTGCAGAGTTCCCAGGCAAATCCTGTTACCACAGGCTTGCCGCCCTTTTCATTGTAGATGGCAGAGTCAATGATGCGATAGCGTAACTGCCATTGTGGATCCACATAAAAGTTCAATCGCATGAGAATGGAGCCACTCCATTTGACCACCGAGGGCAGGAGGCCGAGTGAGTCGAATCCCATACCAGCGGCCACATTGCAACTGAAGTAAGGCTGTCCGTCGCGGATGGACAACTGGGGCCCGGAAATATGAAGATAGTTGTAAGAGCCCTGCTGAAAGAGTACAGTGGGACGGTCAGGCTGCGGGGTGAGAGACTCCACCAGGGCGTTCTGTAATATCTGGGTACGGAGAAAAAGCGGCAGCTCAACGGTTGCGGCACTTGCAGGTCTTGGGGCTGTGGTGAGCAGAATGCAGAGCAGAAGGAATAGTTTAATGAGTCGTTGCATGCAAGGTCGTTTAGTCTGTCATACTTTTTAGTCTGTCAGGATCATCTCTTTGTTCACCATCCACCTAAACACCTATAGGCTCCTCACTCTAACATTTACCATATAAAACTTAAAACTTTTTTCATATCATGCATGAGATAAAACCCGGTCAATCTATTGAACTGTTGAAAGAGCTGCATATTCTGACCCGAGACGGGAAGATGAATCAGGACAGTAGGCGTAAGCTGAAGCAGGTCTATCATCTCACCCAGTTTATTGAGCCACTCCTGCAGGAGATCCACAAGGAGCGTCAAGAAGTTCAGCTCGTTGATCATGGGGCCGGGAAATCATATCTGGGATTTATCCTCTACGATCTTTTTTTTAAAATGCTGGAGGATGGGTCGCACATTTATGGCATTGAGACTCGGGATGAGCTGGTACAGAAATCTCGGGATCTGGCGCTGCGGCTGGGTTTTCCTAATATGTCTTTTCTAACCCTGTCAGTGGCCGATTCAACTCGTTCCTCCTTGCTGCCGGCGCATGTTGACATGGTGACCGCCCTGCATGCCTGCGATACGGCAACCGATGATGCCATTCAATTTGCCTTGCAGAAAGAGGCGCAATTTGTGGTACTGGTGCCATGCTGTCAGGCAGAAGTGGCCTCGGTGCTGAGAAAACATAAGGGCCAGAGACTGGGCGGCGATGTCCTCACGGAGATCTGGCGCCACCCGCTGCATACCCGGGAATTCGGCAGTCATGTCACCAATGTCCTGCGCTGTCTGCAGCTTGAGGCCCATGGCTATCAGGTGAACGTCACTGAACTTGTAGGTTGGGAGCACTCGATGAAAAATGAGCTGATCATTGCCACCTATAAGGATCTGCCGCGTCGGCGCCCAAGTGAGCGTCTGGAAAAACTGCTCCATCTCCTCGGCCTGGAAGAGATGGCAACGCGGTTTTATGCAGGGGGTGTACAGGAATAACCGTATCTTTGAGGGTTATTCCTGTACAGACTTTAGGCCGGATAGTGACTACTTGGCAAGTCGTTGGTATAGGCCAATGATCTCCGCGTGGGCAAGGATGTGACCTTCCATGGCCTGAAGAAGGGCCGGTTTTTTGGGGATCTGCAGATCTGGCAGGATGATGTCCAAGGCATAGAGTTTATGGAAGTAGCGATGGCAGCCGATGGGTGGACAGGGGCCGCCATAGGTTGTTTTCTTGTTGTCACCCCGGCCGGACAGAGTTCCTTGCGGCAGGGCATTGGGGGCAATGCCTTCCGCCAAGCCGGAGGTCGTGGCCGGAATATTGTAGAGGAGCCAGTGCACCCATGTCATCCTGGGAGCCGCCGGATCAGGGGCGTCAGGGTCATCGATGATCAGCACCAGGCTCTTAGTGCTTGCAGGAATCCCGGTCCATTGCAGGGGAGGAGAGATATTCCGGCCGTCGCAGGTATAGGTGAGCGGGATTTGTGAGTTATCTGCAAATGCTGGTGAACTGATGGAGAGGGACATGGTGGCCTCCTTGATGATTTTATTGGCGGACAAGAATGATGGCCGATCTCGGGAGAGGATCCTGATACATAATCATACAACATGCAGGGTAATGGGTGTCAAATAATTTTCCTGCTTTAGAGATGGAGATTTGCTCTGCAAATTGTCGGACGGTAGCTTTGTGGATGATCTCAGCGGCGGTATGGGTGTTCTGGAAATCAGGTTAGGTTGGTGTCTGGGGTTTATGGAAGTTGGTTTGCGGCGAACATCTTGGCGTAAAGGATATTGGGTGATAGCCAGGTAATGAGATCGTCAAAATTGGTTTCGCTGTACCCGGCAGAGACAAAGTCGTTGTCGTTGCCAATTCGATAAGTCATTCCTGATGGTCCTCCACCTAAAGTAGCTTCACCCGCATTTTCTACTTCATCCGCATGGGTGAAGGTCGCCCAATTCTTTCCCATGGATAGTACTATTGCCGGAGCGGTAGTGGTAATGTTATTGGTACAAGCAGCTTCACGGCAAACGCGCAGATTAGGAGTTAAGGCAGCCATGCCAACTGATTTTATCTGGTTGCTGGTGGTAAAGGCATTGCTGTTCGCAGTTGTTACTGAAAAGCGTAGCGGATTGTTCCATGGGTCGAGCAACAGGCCATCGGCATTAACTGATCCTTTGAGGCCAAGGGTAACGGAAGGTACAAAACCATGTTGCAGTGTGCAGGCCCCACCTCCTGCTGGAGCCTCTGCGCCGTTACTGGTGGGAGTGGCTGGGCATGGCAGTCTGCCATTGGCCTGAGCAAAACCGTACAGAGCCTCCTCTATCTCAGCGAGTTGGGTGACAGCTTCGCTACGGTTGGTGCCTTCACGGGTTTGAGTGAGAGACATCATCAGTCCGCCCAGCATTAAACCGACAATGACCAGAACAATGGCCATTTCAACGAGAGTGAAACCTTTCCTGTTGTGTATTGTGTAAGTATTAATTTTTATTGTACTACCTCCAATCGGTCATTGAAAGTTGAGTCAGCTGTTTTAATCTCAAAAGTGTTGTCGCCCGAACTGGCATTTTGGCCTTCGAAATAATCAGTCAGTCCAGTAAAGGTGTTACGGTTTTGACCGCTCAATTCTTTGCCAGCCAGAATGACTATTGCTTTTTTGTCGTCATTGGTCGAAGGCGGTAAGATAGTGAGACAGGCGGGTCCTGGCGTACATGTGCCGCCACCTTGGACGGTCGTAGAGGCTAAGGCGTAATAACTGAGGTGGTGCCAGTTGTTGGCCGCCAACCATGTCGGGACGGTGATGCTGGCGGCACAACCGGACCCCCAGTTGCTGGGTAAAGCAGTTCCTGTTGGTAGTAAACCTTCCAGCGTGCCGATTACACTATTGAAATCTGGTGCAGTCCGGGGGTTGATGTAAGGCCGCGGCCAGGGGTATTGGGTGCAGGCAGAACGATAATCGTTTATCAGTTTTTTGAACTCCCCAGTTACCCGTTGCTCCACGGAAGTCATCAGTTCATCGATGGTGATATAGATAAGTTGATCGTTTGTCGTGTCGTCGGTTGGTCGTACCACAAAACCGGTATCCCCGGTTTCGACGGCATAATTGGTGAAGGTCGTTCCATTAATGGTGATTCCCTCTAAAAATTGGGTAGCAGCGGGAGCTACCCCTGAGCGATCCTGGGACTGGATCACGCCTCCAGGGGCCATGATCACCACTGCCGCTCGGTTGGTAAGCACTGTACCCTGCCCGTTGACCACTGTAAACCAGCCATTATTTTGGTTCGAAATCTCCGAGTTGAGCACTGGGTAAGAGCCATTTACTTTTACCAGGTGACGTGAAACGGCGTACCAGAGGGTTTCTCCGGTTCCGTCCTGCAGCGGTTTATCAAAGGCAGGCACTGCAACACCGCAGCCTTGCTCGTCTTGATAAGGCCATTTCCCGAGGAGATGCAGCGTTTCGTTGAAGCCGGACGAAACGCAGTCACCGTTACCGTCATAATTGTTGTCACTGTTGCGGTCTGGAAAAGGCAGACCACCTGGTGTCACGGTGTTGGTAACGGCATGGGCGATTACCAGCTCTTTGGCCATTGCCAGTGCTTTGGTGGTAGAGGCATTTTGTTTCAGGATGGGATTTCTGTTACCTAGTCCCTTAAGCAATACCGCTGCACTGACCATGAATAATGTTAAAAACATGATCAGCAAGGCCGCACCTTCTTGAGAGTGCAGCCTTTTAGAAATTTTATTGTTGAATTTTATTGTTGAGTGTTTCAAATTTACACTGCCGCCATCCCGTTCAGGGTAACGCTTTTCTTGTCCTGTTGTGCTCGTCTGCTTGCTTGTCATCTGGTTGGGGCTGTGTGGAGTTTTTTGCAGCGGTTGAAATAGGTTTTTTTGAATAGTATGATAAATCTTTTATAGTGTCGGAACGAGGATAAATCAACTTTTTTTGAAATCATACAGCCTGCATTCCGGATGCTCTTGTGCATAAGTTTCTGAAGAGTTATGCAAGAGGTTCACCAGAACGGAAAAGATATTGTCTTTCTTGACAAAATTGATAATATCATTGATACTCTCTGTTGTTTTGATATGGACGTTTAGATTTTCCCGATCATGAAACTTAGAAGATGAAGCCTTCCCTCTTCGATGTTAGATTTTAACGGTTTTGGTTGGTTGATAGAGATTCTTTTCTGGCTTCTTATTGTGTTCTTGCTTTTGTCTTGTCGCTGTTTGTTCGTTTTTTTCACCTTCTTGTGGCGTGTCATGAAAAAAAATCAGGTGCATAATGTCCTGTGCCGGTTGGTGCGGAATGAGGTGGAACAAATTTCCGCTAAGACTGTAAAGGGTTTGCATGTATCTTGACTATTTTGACCTGAAACGCCATCCCTTCAGGATTACTCCTGATCCGAGCCTTTTTTGTCCAGGTGGTGGCCGTGGAGAGATCCTGGAGGCGTTGAGCTATGCCATTACCACTGGTGAGGGCATAGTCAAGGTAGTGGGTGAGGTGGGCAGCGGTAAGACAATGCTCTGTCGTATTCTGGAAGAGCGTCTGCCGAAATCAGTGGAAATCGTTTATCTGGCCAATCCGAAGCTGTCACCCCATGATATCCTGTACGCTATTGCCTTTGAGCTGAAACTCCCGGTAAAATCTGAGACCGAACGTCTGGTGGTGATGCAGCAGTTACAACTCTATCTTCTGGGCCAGCATGCTGCCAATCGGAGTGTGGTTGTTTTTATCGAAGAGGCCCAAGGAATGGCTTTGGATACTCTTGAAGAGATTCGCTTACTGAGTAATCTGGAGACCCATCGACATAAGCTGTTGCAGATTGTGCTCTTTGGACAGCCGGAACTTGAAAAAAATCTCCGGAAACGTGATATCCGTCAGTTAAAGGAACGGGTCACCCACAGTTTCCATCTAGGGCCGTTGACCACGGCAGAGACCAGTGAGTATATACGTTTTCGACTTCAGGCCGCCGGTTGTGGCAAGTCAGGAGTTTTCAGCCCAGGCGCGGAACGGTTGATTTCCAAGGTGTCCTGTGGCCTTATCCGCAGAATCAATATCCTGGCGGACAAGGCCATGCTTGCTGCCTATGCTGATTCTGCTGTCAGAAGCATCTCAGGTTCCGGGCGGGCAATGGTTCATACCCGTCATGTGCGGGCCGCGGTTCGTGATAGTGAGTTTCACCTCCCTTTCTTCCGTTCGTCCTTGTTTCCGGCCATTGGCCTGATGTCTCTGTTAGTTGTACTTGCGCTTATTTTTGGATGGAACCAATTCCATTCAACAAAGGAGCGTCCAGTCTTCCGGACGGGAAATCCCCAGTTGTCGGCTCCTGTAGAGACGGGGGGACAGACTAAATCTGATCTGGCTCAAAATGAGCTCCGTCCTGAAAAGGGTGTCGAGGAGGCAGGAGCGGGTTCAGTGGCTCCAGCCAAACTCAAGGAGCAGGAAGCTGACGTCCCTACTCATCCAGCAGAAGTTGAGATTGGCAACAGATCAGCCTTTACAGCTTCAGCAATGCCTGCCTTTGCCGTATCCCCTGATTTTTTGTTACCGAAAACGATCAACATGTCATCTCTTGTGGTGGATTCTCAAACAACCGAAGAATCAACGCCTGAACTGCCTCTGAGGACTGTTGATAAAGCTGTCGGAACTCTGATGGAGCAGCGCCGCCAGGCTTTTAGTCGATGGCTGGAACAAGGAGAGGCGAAGAATTATACAATTCAGTTGATGTCAGTTGCAATGGATAGTGAGGTCTCTGTGGAGGTCGAAAGGTTTTTGCAAAAAGTCCGGCCAGTCTCTTTGCTGGATCGGATCTATGTCTGTCAGGATTCGAGCGGGGAGCGCCGCATGTGGGTGATTGTGTATGACGATTTCCCGGAGCTTACTCCTGCCCGCAAGGCCCTTGAGGACTTACCTCAAGAGTTACGTCGATTTCAACCTTATGTGCGTTGCTTTGATAAAACGCTGTGTGCCGGCAATATGGATGGCGTTCAGGGCTGAACTTTGAGTCGTTTGCGGCGAGAGTACGAAAGAGAATATTTTATCTTGCTGCATATCTTCCTTTATTTGGAGAAAGTTGGAGAAATAAATGGTCATGCGAAGTGCACTCTGTCTTAACCGTTTCCTTTTGGTCGTCATGATGGCCCTTGTCGTGGGTTGTGGGGCCAACCTGCCGGAGCGTCCTGTCGATGGCCGGCATCTTGCGGCTGCCGATACTCAGGCAGTAGCGTCAATTCCGGCAGTGGTTCGAACTCCCTCGCTCGTTCCTCCTCCGGTACCTGAGGCGAAGGTTGAACTCTATTCTGTGGTTGTTCAGAATGTTCCAGCTCGGGAACTGCTCTTTGCCATAGCCCGCGATGCCTCCCTTAATATTGACGTTGATCCGGAGATTACCGGTAATGTTACCCTGAATGCTATTGATCAGACTCTGCCACAGATCCTGACCCGAATTGCCAGGCAGGTAGATATCCGCTGGAATCTGGATCGCCCTAATCTCATCGTCGAGCCTGACAAACCCATCCTGCGGACCTATCGTATCGATTATGTCAATATAGCCAGGAAGTCCAAAGGAGAGGTGAGCGTGGCCACCTCCATATCCACCACCGGTTCTGCAGCAGTAGGGGATAGCGGTGGTGGAGGGGGATCTTCCGGCAGCAATAACTCAACCACGGTTCTCAGTCAGGAGTCCAATAATACGTTCTGGGCTACTCTGGTGGCCAATCTGCATGCCATCCTTGGTGAAAGTGGAGGCGCAGCAGGCGGTGGCGAGGCGGGAGCGGCAGACACGTCCAGCTCCATCATCAGTAATCCTGAAAGTGGACTGATCACAGTCCGGGCCACAACCCGCCAGCACGAGGATATCCAGCGATTTATTGATCTGGTGATGACCCGCTCCCTGCAGCAAGTATTAATTGAGGCCACTGTGGTTGAAGTGAAGTTGAATGATCGCTATCAGGCCGGGGTGGATTGGAGTTCTCTTGCTCGCGACGGAGGACGGTTTGGCTTTGTCCAGAGTCTTCTGGGAGTCAATATGGCAGCTCCTCCGGTGACGACGCTTACCATTAATCAAAGTGGTGATCCGGATGCCCTGACGGCAACCATCAAATTGCTGGCACAGTTTGGTGATCTCAAGGTCCTGTCCAGCCCCAAGGTGATGGCGCTGAATAACCAGACGGCAATGCTCAAAGTGGTGGACAATAAGGTTTATTTCACCCTTGAGGTTGATATTGAGGCGGCTACTGATACCAGCCCCAGGTTGATCACCTATACCAGTACCGTTCACAGTGTGCCGGTCGGCTTTGTGATGGCGGTAACCCCGCAGGTCAGTGAAGGAGAACAGGTAACTCTCAATGTGCGGCCAACCATCTCCCGCATTATCGGCTATGTCGAGGATCCAAGCCCTGCCTTGGCTGCAGCTGATGTGATCAGTCTGGTGCCGGAGGTGCAGGTTCGGGAAGTGGAGTCGATTTTAAAGGTGGCGAGTGGTCAGATTGGTGTTCTGGGTGGTTTGATGCAGGATACGTTGGACAAAAACACTGACGGGATTCCAGGTCTTTCCCGGATTCCCTGGCTCGGGAGTCTATTCAGCTATCGGGATGATACCGCGACGAAAACCGAGTTGATTATCTTTTTGCGGCCGGTGGTGATTAAACAGGCTGATGTGAATGGTGATGGCGACCTGCGGCAGTTCAGGAAGTTCTTGTCCCCACAACAGCCCATCCCTTCTCTGCCCTTTGACGGGCCGACAGGCTCCTAAATGACAGTGAGGCACGGATGAGCCTATTGATGGAAGCCTTGCGAAAGGCGGAACAGGCCAAAAAACAGGCTGCAGGAGCCCCTGTTACTGCAGCTGGTAAATCACCGGTACGTCAGAAAGAGCCGGTATCGCCTGAGTTGCATCTTTCTCTGGAACGGCAGGATCCCCTCAAAGTGACTTCCTTGGGGCGGAGTCCTGCTATTGCTGTTGATTCTTCTGCCGCGGTGGTGAATGACCAGAGTGGAGAGCGTCAGATAAGTCAGGCAAGTCCGAATGAAGACGGGAAGATTGAACTGGCGGAAGCAGGTGGCGGCGGGCAACAGAATGTCCTGGCGGCTGATGCGGAGGTGGCGGATATGATGGTGGTGGATACCTGCGCGCCATCTGATCTTAATGGCACTCCTGAACCGGAAGCCGTTATTGCTATTGAGCCTGAATTATCTATCGAAATTCCAGTGACAGATGGTGCGACATCGTCATTTGAGGATGTGGGAAAATCTGGGCCTGATATCGAGCAGGAGCCGGATGTTCCTGATATCCCGGCCATTCATCCTACCATTACTTCGGTGGAGTCTTCCAGGGAGACTGCTCGCACGGTCTTTGCCGCAAAAAAAGAGTATCAGCGCCGGAGCCGTAATCGTCGTTTGCTTATCGTGGGGAGTGTGGGTGGAGCCGCACTTTTCGCTATGGCTGGATTCTTTTATTTTACCTATCGTTCCACGATGACGTCTGCCAGTTCTGTTGTTACAGTTGGGAAAAATATTTCTCAACAGGACTCAGTAGGCCTTGCGGTTTCAGAGGTAAGGCCAGACTCGATACCAGCAGCAGGAGAGGTTGCTTTGTCTCCTGCCGGGGTTGGAACGGGAGAAATTGAATCTGAAATTGCTGGCAAGGATGCTGGGCTTCTTTCTGAAAATCTGCTGAGTGTCCCTGCCGGAACACCAACGTCTCAGAGCGCACCTGACCTCTCTTCTCCTCATGACGTGACTCTTGTACCGGGTCCCGCATCATCATCCGTATCTGCCTCTGTGGCCACATTAGTGTCTCCAACATTGCAGGTGAATCAGGGAGTGCCTGCACTCAGCAGGGCTGAATCGGAAACACAGTTATTGTCAGATTCAGCCGGTGAACCTGAGAGCTCATTTGCGGAGCCGATTGTCATAACCCATCGTGCGGCGCAACCCCAGGTGAATCCGTTGCTGGCTGCTGCATATGGCGCCTATCAGAAGGGTGATTTCGAACAGGCAAGACAAGAATATCAGAAGGTGTTGCAGGCCGCTCCGCAACATCGTGGTGCCTTGCTCGGTCTGGCCGATATTGCCATGCATTGGAGTGAAAAATCGCTGGCTCGAGATCTCTATCTGCGTGTATTGGATCAGGACCCCGGAGATCCGCTGGCCAGAGCCGGTTTACTGGCCATTGCACCAATGGGCGATCTGGTGCAACAGGAAAGTGAGTTGAAACTGCTTCTTGAACAGCATCCTAATATCGCTCAACTTTTCTTTTCTCTGGGGAATGTCTATGCCGCCGGTCAGCGCTGGAGTGAGGCGCAACAGGCCTATTTTAATGCCTTGCAGACGGCTACAAATATCGTTGCTGGTGATCGTTTTTCATCTGTCCCTGGAGCGTCTGATGCTGGACCATCCGTGGCCTGCGTCTATCCTGATTATCCTTTTAATCTGGCCGTCAGTTTGGAACATCTGGGACAGTTGAAGCCAGCGGTGAAGTATTACCGGGAGGCCCTGCAGCTTGCAGGAGATGGAACAGCTGGTTTTGATGTCGATGCACTGCGCACCAGATTGAAGATTCTTGAGCAGGGTGAAAGGCCATGAGCGCTCCAGGGAAGAAAAAACCGCTGGGAGCGGTGCTGGTCGATCAGGGATTTATCTCTGAGGATCAGTTGCGTATTGCCCTGTTGGAGCAGAAACAGACGAATCAACCACTTGGTAAGGCGTTGATTGAACTGGGGTTCGTCACCGACGCCATTATCCGCGATGCCTTGAGTGAGAATATCGGTCAGGGCAGTGTTGATCTGACCAATACGGTTATTGATGCCGAGACGCTGAAAATGGTGCCCCAGGAGTTGGCCCGCCGGCATAATGTTTTACCCCTTTCCCTTGATAAAACTACAAATCAGCTTGTTCTTGCCATGGCGGATACCTTCAATGTCGTGGCCATCGATCAGATCCGAGCCCTGCATGGCGGGGCATTGCAGATTACTGCCGTGCTTGGTGGCGAGGCGGATATTTTGCGTGCCATTGAGCAGTTTTATGGATTTGAACTCTCCATTGACGGCATCCTCCAGGAGATTGAGACGGGTGAGATTGACTATCAGAGTCTGCAATTGGGCAATGATGAGTATAGTCATCCTATGGTGCGGCTCATTGATGCCCTGCTGGCGGATGCTGTGTCACGGGGAGCTTCTGACATCCATTTCGAACCGGAGGCGGGGTTCCTGCGCATCCGCTACCGGATTGACGGGGTGCTCCGTCAGGTCCGCAGCCTGCACAAGAGCTACTGGTCGGCCATGGTGGTGCGTCTCAAGGTGGTCAGCAATATGAATATCGCTGAATCACGGGCACCCCAGGATGGCCGTATCTCGCTGTCTCTTGTCGGTCGGCAGATTGATTTCCGGGTCGCGGCCCAACCCACGCTCCATGGTGAGAATATTGTCCTCCGTATTCTTGATCGTCAGAAAGGTCTTGTCCCTTTGCATAAACTGGGGCTGACCGATGAGAATCTTGACCAACTCAAATTGATGCTGGCCAGGCCGGAAGGTATTATCCTGGTGACTGGTCCAACCGGCAGCGGTAAGACCACCACCCTCTATTCAGTGTTGAGTCATGTCAATACCGAAGCGGTGAATATCATGACCATGGAGGATCCGGTTGAGTATCCCATGGCCATGATCCGTCAATCCTCAATTAATGAGTCGGCTAAGATGGGGTTTGCTGATGGCATCCGCTCGATGATGCGGCAGGACCCGGATGTAATTCTGGTCGGTGAGATCCGTGATCATGAAACCGCGGAGATGGCCTTTCGTGCCGCCATGACTGGACATCAGGTGTTTTCCACTTTGCATACCAACTCGGCGGTTGGCTCTATCCCACGTCTTCTGGATATTGGGGTGCTGCCGGATATCATGGCCGGCAATATCATCGGTATTGTAGCCCAACGTTTGATTCGACGCCTGTGCCCAGAGTGTAAATATGCTTATTATGCAGGGGAGCTGGAATTGAAATTACTTGGGGTCGATGCGGCGGAGGGGAATGAGGTTGTCCTTTATCAGCCGGTGGGGTGTAAGGCGTGCGAGCAACAGGGGTATAAAGGTCGAACTACGGTTATGGAGCTGCTGCGAATTAATGCGGATCTGGAAGATCTGATCGCCCGGCGGGTCAGCACCCGTGAGCTGTTGAACCA
Organism: Desulfocapsaceae bacterium; assembly: GCA_028697885.1. Classification (GTDB taxonomy): domain Bacteria; phylum Desulfobacterota; class Desulfobulbia; order Desulfobulbales; family Desulfocapsaceae; genus UBA2270. Next base: position 19,023 of record JAQVER010000048.1, on the reverse strand, counting down.
TGCCCTGGCCGGGGGATTCCGGCCTTTGGCCGATGATGCCTGCCGCCGGGTCCTGGATGGTACTACCAGTCTTGACGAGATCAGCCGGGTGGTGGATTTGACGTACCGGTTGATCGATTAACAATTTTATTGCCATGCCACTTTTTCAATACAAGGCCGTCACCAGCAGAGGAAAAGTCAGAACCGGCAATATTGATGCCGCCAATGTTGCCGATTTGGAACAACGGTTGTTGCGCATGGGGCTTGATCTGGTTACCTGCCATATTCGCAATCAGACAATGCCGACTCTGGGTGTGCGCAAGGTGCAGCGGATAGACCTGATCAATTTCTGCTTTCATATGGAGCAGTTGATTCAGGCAGGGGTACCGTTGCTGGAGGGCTTGGCTGATCTGCGTGACAGTATGGAACATCCCCGCTTCCGTGAGGTGATTGCCAATCTGATTGATGAAGTGGAAGGGGGGAAGACCCTTTCTGCGGCCATGGCCGAACATCCGGTGGTATTTGATGTCTTGTTTGTTAATCTGATCAAGGCCGGTGAGATTACCGGTCAATTGGGGGATGTCTTTGCCTCCCTGACCAGGACCATCAAATGGCAGGATGAGCTGGCATCCACAACCAAGAAGATATTGATCTTTCCAGCCTTTGTCGGCACGGTGGTTTTCGGGGTTACTTTTTTCCTGATGGTCTATCTGGTGCCCCAGCTGGTGGGATTTATCAAGGAAATGGGGGGAGAATTGCCTTTTCATACCAGAGCCTTGATCGCGGTGTCAAATTTTTGTGTGAACTACTGGTATCTGCTCTTGATCGTACCCCTGTCCTTGTTCTTTGGTATCAAATTCCTGACGGCTACCAACTCCAAGGCGCGCTATCTGTTTGATGACTGGAAGCTGCGGATCTGGATGATTGGTCCGGTATTGAAAAAGATTCTGCTTTCTCGTTTTGCTAATTTTTTTGCCATGATGTATGCGGCGGGTATTCCAATCCTCCGTTGTCTGGAGATCTCAGAAGGAATAGTGGGTAATATGGTCATTAAAGAGGCCTTGCAGGAAGTGGAAACAAATATCCGTGAGGGAATCGGCATTGCTTCCGGATTTGAAAATAGTGGCCTGTTCCCGCCTCTGGTGGTGCGGATGTTGAAGATAGGAGAGTCCACCGGTGCCCTTGATACTGCTTTGTTGAATATCAGTTATTTCTATGACCGGGATATCAAGGATGCTATTGGTAAGGTCCAGGCTTTGATTGAGCCGATCATGACCGTTGTCCTGGGTGCGGTTCTGGGCTGGGTGATGCTCTCGGTGCTGGGTCCGATCTACGATACGATCAGTAAAATCAAGATGTGAGTGATCCCATGGGCCTCTTCCGAACCTCGACCACCGTCCGCGTGCTGCTTCTGACTTTGCAGGATCTGTGCGCCCTCACCTGGCAGAACGGTGTTCTTATACCAACCGGGAAGTTTGCTGCCGATGAACAGGGGCTGGATGAGTTTAAACGTTATCTGAGCTCTCCACCCGATAGTCCTTTGTATCTTGTTGCTGATGTCATTGAAGAGGACTTCCGCCTGGAGAATGTCGCCCATGTCCTCGGCAAAGATCGGAAAGCGTTGTTGGAGAGAAAAGTTTCCCAGTTTTTCCGCACCACTGAATATCGTTCTGCCCGGGTTCAGGGCCGGGAGGAAAGTGGGCGTCGGGATGATCAGGTGCTGTTCAGTGCCTTGACCAACAATGAACAGATTGGCTTCTGGGTCAAACAAATACTCGCGCAAAAAGTCCCGCTGCAGGGGATTATCTCTGTCCCGTGGCTGATGGAGTTGTTTGCCGGATCTCAGCATCTTGACCAGATTCCTCAGCTCTTGCTGGTGAACCTGGAACAGCAGGGTGGTCTGCGTCAGACTTATATTCAGGCAGGGCAGTTGAAATTCAGCCGTATGACCTCATTGGTTACAGTCCGGGCCAGCAGTCTTGTGGAAACGATAGTTGCGGAATGCAGTCATACCCGGCAATATTTGGAGAGGTTGAAACTCCTTCCCCGCGATCAGCCACTTGATATCCATCTTGTCGTTCAAGCTGAAATCGGAGAAGAGATTGCTGAGGGGTTGGAAAATAGTGCCTTGTTCCGGTTTCATTTCCATGAAACCAGGATCGTGGCCGCTGAATTTGGGATTGATCCGGGACTCCAGGATGGTCAGGGCGTGGTATTCCTGGCTTTGATGCAGGCTCTGCGCACTAAAGGGTTGTTCAATATCTATGCATCAGGAGCGGTTACTCGTTATTATCGTCTTCGCCAGATCCGCCGGTGGTTGATTGTCGGCACCTCCTTGTTTTTTGCCGTGGCCTTGGTTATTGGATTTTCCCTGCTGGCAGATGGATTCAAACAGCGGGGCGAACAAAAACGTCTGGATCGGGAGGCAAAACAGTTTGAGCAACAATACCAGTCCCTGCAACAAAACCTTCCAGAGAGCCCGCTGCCGGCTAAGGCCATGCAGAATGTGGTGGAGTCGGTTGAGAAAATCCAGCGACAAGCTGCTTCTCCCATGGAGGTGATGGGTCTGGTGAGCCGGGCCCTGAGGGCTTGTCCGGATATCCGCTTGCAGAAACTTGATTGGAAGCTGGCTGTGAGTACCAGCAACAGCGAGGAGGGTGCAGAAGGAACTGCGGTTGCCGGACAATCGGTGGTGAGTGGAGAGGTGGCGGCGCCTGCCTTGCTGCTCGGTATGTTTGGAGGTAATACCCAGGTGACCACTGTACTCGAAGGGATTGTGTATCCCGGTGGCGGATATCTGAATGCACAGCAGAGCGTTACCCATTTTATCACGGCCCTGGAACAGATTCCCGGTATGAAGGTCACCCCCCTTGTCATGCCAACTGCATGCAGCCCTGACAGCTCCATGAAAGCCACCTTGGACGGTGAGGCGATTGAGGCCGTGTTTTCGCTCCAGCTGGCCTATCAAGGGAGGTCATGAAGATGAGACGTCCTTTCTTGCCTCCGGACCTGTTGTTGTTGAAATGGCCAGTGCTCCTGCTAACAACCTGTGTCGTGGCCAGTGTCATATTCTGGGTTGGAGCCCTCAGGTTTCGGGAGAACAGTATTCTGGCCATGCAGGCAGCCCAAGCGCATCGGGCGCAGATGGATGCCATGATACAGCAGATCAAAGATGAGGGGGAAAATATCCGCTCCTATAGTGACCGCTATCACCAATTACTGGCCAGCGGGGTGATTGGTGACGAGGATCGTCTGGAGTTGGTGGAGCTCCTGGGCCGGATCCGCTCTCGGTACAATCTCTTTCCGATTCAGTTTGATATCGAACAGCAGGCGACGCTTCCTTTGCAGGAAGGTGAATCCGAAGATGCAGGACCTTCACTTTCATTGCGGGCCAGTCGAATCCAGATTGCCCTGTCATTGCTGCATGAAGAAGATTTGAGCCGATTACTTGATGAGTTGCGAGGTGTGGGGCGTGGTATGTTTGTGGTAGAAGAGTGTTCCGTCAGCCGTACTGGCGGTGATGCGGCGAGTGAACTTTTGAAATTGAGTGAAAATCTGAGTGCGTCCTGCAAGATTTTGTGGCTGACTTTGAAATCAGAGGAGAGGGGGACGATCCCGCTTGGGGAGTCTGGATCATGAATATCTTGAAGTTAAGAGCGCTTTTAATTCTGCTGATCTGCTTCTCTTTTCCAACTGTTACCGGAGCGGACACACTGGGGCGTCTTTTCTTTACGCCTCAGGATCGTGTGTATCTGGAACAGCTTCGATGGGCATCTCCTGAATCGTTACCTTTGATCCCTGAGCAGCAACAGGAAAAGGGGACGAGCCCGGACAGCAATCCTGCGACCATTACCCTTGACGGTATGGTGAAGCGTTCCAAAGGCGCCCAAACGGTCTGGTTGAACGGGGTGTCCTATAACAGGAAGCATCTTCCCGCGAATGTACGATTGCCGCAACCCTTTACTCCTGAGAAAATTGAGCTGCGAGTGAAGGAAAAAGGGAAGTCGTATCCTCTCCGGCCTGGTCAGACCCTGGATATTGATAGCGGCCAAATCAGTGAATCGTATGAGCAGGGTGCCGCACTTTCTGTGCCTGTGAGTGCCCCTCAAAAGCTTCCTGTTGAAGAGAGTATTGGTAGCCCCAAGGTTGTCGTCCCTGGTCAGGGTCCGGCCTCTTCATTACCTGTAAAATAGGGGCAATAGAAGGCAACATGGGAGTCATTTTTGTATGATCGTAGGTGAGGATTTGTGGTGAAGTCCGATCTGACTTATGAACAACTGGAGCGCCGTCGGCGGAATGTGCGTTGGATAGTTTTGTCCATCGCTGTACTTTTGACTGTTACTGGTTGTGTAGTCTTGGCGGTCCCGCCGGAGACGTCTATGGACAGGGCGATTCCTCGCGCGTTTGTGGGGATGGCCCTGCTGATTGCCGGCTTCTTTGTGGCCTTGTTAAGTCGCTTGGTGCCTTGAATGATGGTTGAAAGAGATTCCTCTCTCATATATATTCAGGCGAGTGTTTGTATGGAGCTGTGTTGGCAAGAAATGGAACAGGGGCTGGGAAAACTTGACCTTGCCTTGTTAAGAGAGCAGAGTTATATAAGAATAATGAACATGAAATGTGAATAATTTCTTGTAATTCAGAAACTCAACGTAAACCATAAGAAAGGAGAAAAAAGTGAAACAACTTAAAAATCAGCAAGGTTTTACCCTGGTGGAGATCGCCATCGTCCTGGTCATCATCGGTCTGCTGCTGGGCGGGGTGCTCAAGGGGCAGGAGTTGATCGAGAACAGTAAGGTTAAGAATGCGGTTAATGATTTGAACGGTATTACCGCCGCTTATTACGGTTATGTCGATCGATTTAAACGTATCCCTGGCGACGATGGTCCGATTGCTACCTTGAATGCTCGTGGTGGTACATGGACGACTCTTGTTGCCGATGGTGCCGGCAATAATAACGGCGTTCTGGGGCCACTGCTGACCGGTGTTACTTTTACCGGAGGCGGCACCAATGATGAAGGAGATGCCTTCTGGATGCAGCTCAAAGCTGCAGGTCTGATCACCGGTAATGTCGCTGATGTGAACGCAGCAGCGCTGCCCCGTAATGCCTTTAACGGACTTACAGGCGTTACTACCGATGGGGGAATCATGGTTACTCCGCCTGCGATAACTTGGGCTGGTACCAAGTTATGTATGTCTCAAGTTCCTGGTAAGGCCGCACGGGCAATCGATACCCAAATTGATGATGGGGTAGGGAATACTGGAACCGTTCGCAATACAGTTGCTGTTGCTGGCGCGAATACACCTCCAGCTGCTGCTGTGGCAGCATATAGTGATGATAATGTGTATACGATTTGTCGTTCGCTGTAGTTTGAGTTGGTGAGGAGTGAAGTCCGAATTAATTGAATCATTTTGTCGGGACTCATAGAATATCTCTTCATGTTTGGAAAAGAAAACCCCATTCTTCCTAGCTGGCATTGGAAGAACGGGGTTTTTTATTTAGAACATAAAAAGGATGATTCCTTCATGTTTTAAGCCATTATTGGATAACCTCTTCCGTAGCCCTCTCCTTGTTGACAGCTGTTCTTGTCGCTGCCAGCTGAGATGGCCTGACCGGTGGCAGGCTGTACTGTTTCCCCTGAAAGATATCAACACCCACGGTCAGGATCTGATCCAGCCATGTCGTGGAGGCCTCACAGGTGGCGGATTGGTCGCTGTTTTTACACATCTCGACTTTGCCAAGGGCCGAGTTGATGAAGTGCACACCCCATAAGGGACGAACCCCGAAGCCGCTCTGGCCTTCAGCATAGCTCATGATGGTCGGTTCGCTCATGCCTAACAGCTCAAGGATCTTACCTGGAAGCTGGTAGAGGGGGAGGCTTCCCAGGTTCACAGGGCCGCGCTTCCCGTCAATGACGATGAGTGGGGTGCTCACATAGGTCAGAAACATCTCCGGGCTGAACTGGTCTCTGGCGCCGGCCAGTGTGCCTGCTTCTACATAGCCTTGAAAGTTGCCGCCAAGGAAGGGGAGATGATCGCCAAAGGCGACGATAAGGGCGTCAGGATCGCTGGTACGCAGCTGATCAAGAAAGGCCATCAACTCCTTTGCCTTGTAGTGGACGGCGTTGGCATACGATTCAATCTCCGGTGTCTTGCATTCCTCCACACAGTGGATAACCTGTGGTCGTGACTCCTCGTTGCGAGGGTAGGTGCGGGAACCGTCCCAGTGGCCGAAGTAGGTCACGATATAGTTGAATACTCCTTTTTTCGGTTTTTCCCGGTGCGCCGATTTCTGTACAACCTGCCGGTACAGGGAGGCATCTGACAGGAATTTGTAGTTCATGTCATCAAGTGTGAAATCATTGATAGACCAGTAGGTCTTGAATCCCATCCGCCTGTAGGCATTGGTGCGATTCCAGAAGGCGGCGATGTTGGGATGGGAAACCACCGTATCAAAACCATGTTCTTCCAGGACTGCCGGCAGGCATGGTGCCGCATTGATCATCCTTCGTTCAAACTTAACGTCATCATGTACTACCGGAAATCCGCACATACTCTCGAACTCGGCGTTGGCCGTGTAACCGCCAAAAACCGGGCTCATGATCGTTGAATGGCCGGTGTCCTTCCATAGCTCTCTGAACGAGGGATCCAGGGGGTCCTGGTTAAAATGGATGCCTTTCAGCAAAAGCGGGTCCCAGAAAGATTCAAGGAGGATGACAAAGACGTTTCGTGGGGCCTGGGTGGAGGCGGGGACATTGACGGAGGAGATTGCCCGCAAGGAAGACGCGGCATGTAAGGCCTGTTGTCTGTCCGGCGTTTGTTCTCCATCCTTGAAGAAACGGGCTGTCTCCTGCAGGGAATAGAGGGTTGCCCCTTTCTGGACGTAGTTGGCGCGCTGATCCCAGACGGAGTTGCCAACTCGTTTATCGAGTGCGGCGACAATGGGTCGGGGGTACTGGATCACGCTCAATCCCAGAAGCAGGATGAGTCCCAGGGCCAGCCATGCCTTCCGGCGTCTGAAATGAAAGTTAAAGAGCAGCAGCCCGGCCAGCCCGGTTAGAGCGCCTCCGACCAGCAGGCGTTGCCAGCCATCCAGGATAAGGAGGAGAGAGCGCAGGGCATAGATATCATCTGGTACTATGGGGCCGCCAAAAAAAGCAAGCTTTGCCGCATTGCCGATGTAGAGGATGGCGATCAGCAGCCACTGAAGAGCGATGAAGGCCCAGATGCTGCGGGATAAGAAAAAAATGAGGTAAGAAATGGCAAGGATAAAAGGAAAATCCCGGAGTAAGCCAAGAGGTAAAATGGTAACAGAGAAGAACAACCTGCTGATCAGGTATGCCAGGCCATAGGCCAGGCTTGCGGAAAGAGCTGGTAGAAGTAGGGCCGGGATACGGGATTTATTCGACATGTGTTGAGGTGGACCAAAGGAAGAATTTTCAGGTACGAGGAGATGTGAGGAATCGTTATAAAAGAAGCATTTTCTTCCTGAGCATTTCCTGATTTTTGCCATCCAGATGAGGAAATTCTTTTGCTATAATAAACGAAAGATCAGTAATGTCTGGTTTGGAGATATATAATATTCTTCAGAACGGCCACATCTCCCTAATAACCCTTTTTCACAGGAGGGGTTTTGTGCTTCCCCCTTGGAAAAGGTGATTAGGGGATGTGTTGTGCATGGATGCAATTTATAAACCGGATAAAACTAATTGAAAAATAATCATTTTTATAAAAAAAACAAGAATACGTTTTTTTCATCAGCTCCCCAAAAAAATGTGTGCTGCGAAGTCCGGTACCGAGTTTTTGGAGAACGGTTTCTTGCTTTCCGCTGCGTGATGAATATAGTTCTCACCAGATTAAGCTTGCGCCTCTATCTCTCCTCGTGCTAAATTTCAGGATTTTTTCCATTCCGTGCAAAGAGTTGCCTGAGTACTATACACTCAGAACCATCGATTCTATTACCCAAAAAGAGATTTTACTATGATCAATGCATCAAACGTTGCCCTCTCCTATGGCAAGAGGGTTATTTTTCAAGACGTCAATATTAAGTTCACCCCCGGCAACTGTTATGGCCTGATCGGTGCCAATGGGGCTGGGAAGTCCACTTTTTTGAAGATTCTGGCCGGAGATTTTCAACCGGACAAAGGCGAAATCTCTGTGAGTCCCAGGGAGCGGATCGCCATGCTCAGACAGGACCATTTTGCCTTTGACGAAGAAACCGTGCTTAATACGGTGATCATGGGGCATGCCCGACTGTACCAGTTGATGGCGGAACGGGAGGCCCTCTATGCCAAGGCCGATTTCACAGAAGAGGACGGTATCCGCAGCGGAGAGCTGGAGGCGGAGTTCGGCGAGATGAACGGCTATGAGGCCGACTCTGAGGCCTCTGTGCTCCTTAGCGGTCTGGGGATTACCGAAGAACTCCTGCATAAAAAGATGAAGGAGCTGGAGGGCGGAGAAAAGGTGCGGGTGCTGCTGGCCCAGGCCCTGTTCGGTAATCCGGATATCCTGCTGCTCGATGAACCAACCAACCATCTGGATCTGCAGTCGATCACCTGGCTTGAAGACTTTCTGGCCCGTTTCCAGAATACGGTAATCATCGTCTCCCATGATCGTCATTTCCTCAATCAGGTCTGTACCCACGTGGCTGACATTGATTTTGGCAAAATCCAGGTCTATGTGGGCAACTATGATTTCTGGTATCAGGCCAGCCAGCTCAGCCTGAAACAGCGGCAGAGCGACAATAAAAAGGTGACCGACAAAGCCAAGGAACTCAAGGAGTTTATCTTGCGCTTTTCCGCTAATGCCTCTAAGTCAAAGCAGGCTACTTCCCGGAAAAAACTGCTTGATAAGCTGCAGATTGAGGATATGCCCGTCTCTTCCCGCAAGTACCCCTTTGTCTCATTCAAGGCCGGGCGTCCCTGTGGCGATATTATCCTTGAGGTTAATGGGCTGTCTAAGACTGTTGATGGTGTTCTTCTTTTTAAAGACCTGGATTTTACCCTGCGCCCGGGTGATAAGGTTGCCTTTGTCGGCACCAACAGTGTGGCCAAGACCACCTTGTTCCAGATCCTGGTGGGAGAGCTCGAGCCGGACAGCGGCACCTTTCGTTGGGGTGTGACCATGAGCACTTCCTATTTTCCCATGGATAACAGTTCTTATTTTACCCAGGATATGACCCTGGTTGATTGGCTGGGGCAATATACGCCAATTACCGAGGGTGAGACCTTTGCCCGGGGCTTTCTCGGCAAGATGCTCTTTTCAGGCGACGAGGCCCTGAAAAAGATCAGTGTCCTCTCGGGGGGAGAACGGGTGCGCTGCATGCTCTCCAAGATGATGCTTTCGGATGCCAATGCCCTGATCCTTGATGAACCTACCAATCATCTTGATTTGGAGTCGATCACTGCCTTAAATGATGCGCTCATTGCCTTTCCTGAGGTACTCCTTTTTGCCTCCCATGATCATCAGTTTGTAGCCACCATTGCTAACCGGATTATGGAGATCCTGCCTGGGGGTGTAATTGATAAGATGATGCCCTTTGATGATTATCTGGAAGATGAGAGCGTGGCCACGTTGCGGGAGCAGTTTGCTTGAAATTGACCTGTCCTTGCGGGCGGATGTGAGAAATCGTATTTTCTATATTATAGGACTTTTTTCTTGGTCGGAATGATAACCTTGTTGAGTCTCAGGGATAATAACATAAACATATGAGGAGGATGGGCATGAAAATAAGCAGCTGGGGAGTAGTTGTGTCCTTGGTGCTTCTGTTGTCAACCTTGGCAATGGCGGCTGATTCTAATCCGTGGGAAAGAAAGTTGCCGTTTAAAGAAGCTACAATTCATTACGTGCTCAGCGGTATGGAAACCGGCAATGAGACGCTCTATATCCGGGATCATGGTCGAGAGACCGCGACTTATCGGGTCGGCAAGACGAGCCTGATGGGGGCAACTGTGATGAACGAGACCATTGCGATTGAGTCGCCGGATTGGTTGTATCATTTTGATTTGACGAATCATACCGGCACCAAGTCTGTGAATCCACAAAAATATATGATTGAAGAGTATCATCGCCTGTCTGCGGCTGAACAGAAACAGGTGGATGAAAATATTCAGAAAATCGGTCTGCCGATGACAGACGCCATGGGTGGTACGGTAGAGCAGAAGGTTACGAAAATTCTTGGCTATGATTGCGACCGGACGCAGATGATGGGAACAACGGTGTACACTCTCCATGGAGCTGGTATTCCTCTCAAGATTGAATCGAATGTCATGGGTATGATGATGAGGCAGGAGGCCACGGCTGTGAATGAGGGGGCGGTAGATCAGAAATATTTTGTGCCACCTCAGGGGATTGCGGCAGTGCTCGACCCGGAGGCGGATACCATGGCTTGTACCTTGGCCAAGCAGACCCTGGCCACCTTAAAATCACCTGATGGCGCCCGAAAAATGCAGGAGGAAAGTCCAATGAACCCCATGGTGCCGCAGGGTAGTGGCCAGCAGCAGATGTCGCCTGCTGAACAGCAGGAGATGGAACAGGCCATGCAAATGTTGAAGGGGATGATGGGGACTCAGAAGTAGCTTCTAAAAGAAAGGGGTCAAATTTTACTGTTCTTGTCAGGGAATGTTTTCCAGCGTTTTGTTAACTGAATCATCCTGACAGATGAGAACTTGATTGCGACCGTTTTCCTTTGCCTGGTAGAGGGCAATGTCGGCAAGTTTGATTATTTCCCAGATTGTTTTGCTTGTGGCGTGAGAGAATTCTGCCACACCTATGCTGATGGTCTGTTGGAGCGTTCTGCTTGGTGTCTGTACTTTGTGGGACTCTATCGTGGCCCTGATTCGCTCCGCCAAAGTGGCCGCACAAGACTCATCGCAGTCGGGAAGGAGGAGCAAAAATTCTTCCCCGCCAAATCGGATCACCAAGTCTGATTTTCTGGCGCAGCTCAGACATATCTGTGCTAATTGGATCAATACGAAATCTCCGGTCTCATGGCCAAAGAGGTCATTGACCCTTTTGAAATGATCGATGTCGCACATCAAAACGCCTATCTTGCTTTTCCTGCGGATTGTTCCTTCGATAAATTGCTCGATGACCGAGTCCAGATAACGGCGGTTGTAGAGCCCGGTGAGGGGGTCTTTGGTGGCCATATCCTTCAGCTTCTGCGCAAGATGCTTGGCTTGGAGAATAGGGAGGGCCTCGGCAATATAGTAGCGTGCCTCTTCAACCGCTTTGTTTTTGATGTGTTGCACCTCTTCAGGCAGGTCCAGGGAAAAGAGAAACTGGACAACTCCGATGACATGACCTCCCACCAGCATGGGGATACAGATATGATCCATAGTCTCTGAAAACGGATATTGCTTGCAGATAAACGGGGTTTCCAGAGAGGTAATCATGAGCCCGGTTCGTTTGGCGCGGCAGTGCTCGGCGATGGCAAATTCAGGGAGCTCCGGAGCCAGCTCTGGAGGGTTGCAATAAACGGGTGCCATCGCTGCGGAGTTCTCATCGGATTGTTCAAGGATGACAAATCGTTCCAATCCCAGTTTGTATTCAAATATCTGTGCCAGTCTGGCATAGATCTCTTCCGTTGATTCGTCGGCCTCAATGGTTTGACGAAAGAGAGAGAGCTCGCGCAGGCGAGTGATAAGCATTTTTACCGCCTGGGCCGCCTCGCCCAGCTCATCATGTCGGCTAATGGCCATCTCTGAGAGCTGGATGAGATTTTCATCTTCTGCCACCTGTTGTCCGCGCAAGCCGGCCAGCAGTTGCGTCATTCTGCGGAGCAGCTCAACAAATCCTATCAGCGGCTTGATCATTCTTTGGTTCAGGAAGAAGGCGATGATAGCGAACATGAATGCGGAAGCAATGAGACTGGCGGACATAAAGAGGAGATTGCTGCGGGCCAGTTGCAGGCTGGTGTCCATCAGTGCGGAGGCTTCGGTGTTTTTGGTCAGGGAATCTTCGGTTACCCCGGCGTTAAGGGTTTCAAGGAATTGTTCAATCCGGTGTTGAGTCTCCAGGGTGGTGATGCGGATGGATGTGATGGTATGGACAGTTTCGTCAAGCTCGTAGTTGGCTGTTTTTAACCGTTCGATGAACATCTGTTGCTCGGCGTTAAGTGTCTTGCCGAGGGCAGTGAGCTTGGCATCCAGATCGGTGAAGATATTTGCCGCATCTATTTGGATACGAGTCAAGGCATCTATCTGGTTGGCGACAATGGCGGTCACATAGAGCTGGTGATGTTGCAGGCAGCTGCCAACCACTAAAGGTCGTATGGTTGCCCCTTCTTCCCGGCTTGATATGTTGATAAGTTGTCCGGTGAGGTCGATAAGAGCTTTTTCGGTCTGGGCAATTTTCTTGGTGTTTTCTTCCAGGCTTTTCATCCGAATTTCCAAGGTGTCAATCGTCTCAAGAAAATGCCCCAGGGTTTTTTGTTCCTCTGTTGAGAGCTTACGTCGCAGATCTTCTGAATATTTATGAATTAAATCGAGATTGTCGGCCTTGCCGGACTGCATGTAGAGTCGTAGCTGGGTATGGATTTCACCAATGAGCCGGGTCTTGTCAAAGTTGGTATAGAGGTTTTGATGGAGGGCCTGGGATGATTGCTGGATCGTCACCTGGCTGGAACTGAACTGCAGGAGGCGCCATCCGCCAAAGGTTCCACAGGCCATGATAAAGAATAAGGCGATGAAGATGATAGCGTTGAGCTGCTTGCGAAACGACCAGACTTTAGGATGGTTAGAATGCATATTGGTGGCTGACAAAATACCGGGCGGATTGTTTGTAGATTTGTACAGGGTTAGGCCGAGTGTAAGTCTGAGGAGCTGACCGTTCCATCAATGGCACCTTGATCAAGTGAAGTTGTATTATGAATCGTATTTGATGTCAACTGGTCAAGGCATAATATGTTTTTTATTTGCGTATCTTGGAGGTTGGCGCACTCGAATTACCGTGATATTTGAGGATCGGAGCGTCCTGAATGCTGGTGAGTTATTATGGTGAGCAGTGGGAGCAATCTGTCCGTGTCTTCAGTTATCTGGCTCCTAAAGGGATGAGCTCCATACGGTGATTTGTGTCCGGGGAAAGCGGGGACGGTCCTTCGGTCAGGATAGAAAACTCGCCTGGAAGCTCAAAGCGGTGTTGGAGTTCATTGGCATACCTGTTCCAGTCTGCGGGCATGGGAACGGCGGTAAGTGGATGCACCCCGTACGAAAAGAGGAGTTCCTGGCAGGTTTTTTCTGAGCTGGAGACGGCAATAGTCCAGACTTTATGGCGGAAACGGGAGATGTTGCGGGCCGTGGCCCCTGACTGGGTGGGGATAATCAGAAATGCCGGATCCATGCGTAGAATGGTGGAATCGACGGCCAAAGCAATGAGGCCTGTTGCGGCCTTTTTCCAGTCGCTGTCGAGTGCAAGTTGCCTTTTGAGCGGACAGTCGGGGCGGAAATTCTCGATCGAGGTGCCGATGGAGGCCAGCATGGCCACTGCTTCAACCGGATAGGCGCCCATGGCGGATTCTCCCGAGAGCATGATGCAGTCGGTACCATCCAGGATGGCATTGGCCACATCCGTGGCCTCGGCGCGTGTGGGTCTACGATTGGTGATCATCGATTCCAGCATTTGGGTGGCGGTGATTACGGGCTTGCCGGCTTTTTGGGCCTGGGCCATAATCATCTTCTGGGTGATAGCCATTTCCTCTATGGGGATTTCTACTCCCAGATCGCCACGTGCTATCATCACGCCGTCGGCAGCCTGGAGGATGGTGTCGAGATGATTAAGGGCGGCAGAACGTTCGATTTTGGCAATGATAAAGGGGGAATAACCCCATTCTTTGGCTGTCTCTCTTACCTCTCTGAGGTCGGTCTCGTTTGCAACAAAGGATTGGCTGATCGCATCTACGCCATGTCTGAGGGCAAATTCAAGACAGTTGCGGTCATGGGCAGTAAAGGCCGACATCCCAAGATCAATGCCCGGCAGATTGAGCCCTTTGCGTGAGCGTAATCTTCCGCCGACCTGGACAATGCAGTTCACTTCCCGGCCTTGCACGGAATCAACTATGAGCTGAATAAATCCATCGTCGAGATAAAGGATGTCGCCTGTTTTAACTACCTGTGGGAGTTCCGGGTAACTTACCGAGACCCGGCTTTTATTGCCGGTAACCTCTTCGGTGGTCAGGATGAAAACATCCCCCATGGCTAGTGAAATGGGCTCACCCTCAATGGTACCAATACGCATTTTTGGTCCTGGGAGGTCGGCCATGATAGCTATGCGGCAGTCACATATCCGGGCTGCTTCCCGAATCTTGGCAATGGTTTTGCTGTGTGATGAGAATGCGCCATGAGAGAAATTAAGTCGGGCAATGTTCATTCCTGCCTTGATCATTTGGGTCAGGGTCTCCACATTGTCAGAGGCTGGTCCTATGGTGGCGATAATTTTTGTTTTGTTTACCTGGAGTTTCATTGGTCACCTGTAAAAGCGAGAGGGGTGGAAGGGGTTGTTGTGGCTAGTGGAGAGTATGATTTTACAATCATGGATCATGATGTTGAAAGTGTAAGGTGACAGGGTGGGTTATCCTCATGCCTAAAGTTCGGGAACTTTCCTAGTGTGACTGATAATGTAAAAATCTGTTGACACCTGCCACTATGCTGGTTTATAGTCGCCCCCACATTGATTCATTGCAATGGTACAGTTTGTCCAACTGTGCGGCAAAAATAACAAAATTTGCCGATAAATCAAAACATTGCAACGAGTGTGTGTTATCCCCGGTAGCTCAGCTGGTAGAGCAGGTGACTGTTAATCACCCTGTCGGCGGTTCGAATCCGTCCCGGGGAGCCAGAATTTTCAAGTCTGATTTTTGTCTCAATTGGACTTTTTCATATTTTTTGTGTCGGGGCGTAGCGCAGCCTGGTTAGCGCGCCTGCCTTGGGAGCAGGAGGCCGCAGGTTCGAATCCTGCCGCCCCGACCATTAATCAGTTCAGAAGCCAAACGCTTATTTAGTGTTTGGCTTTTTCTTTTCCCCCCCCGTCCCCTTTCATTTGGTGTTTATTTTTTCCCTGTCATGGCATGCGTAGAGTACGAGCCTCCAGTTGAAAGATCAGGTCTGTTTTATACCTCAGATTCAGCTTGATTCTGACCTTCTGGGGTAAGAGCCAAGTCTTAAGTCGAACAAAACCAGGATCAACTGAAAGAAAGCCATGGCCAGGTTATAGCTTTCTTTTCTTGAAATCATATCGGTTCTTCATTGTTCCTTTTCAAGGAGAAGTCATACCTTGCAAGGTAGAGGTCTGAGAGGGTGAGGAAAGCAGTGATAATCAGTGGTCCATAAATAATACCAAGTATTCCATATACCGTAAGTCCGCCCATAAGGGAAAGAAAGACCAACAGAGTGTGCATCTTGACCTGGCCGCCTACTATCTTCGGTTTTACCAGATATTCCATGGAGAAGGAGAGGCACATGTAAACGAGGAAAAGAAATATTCCGGTTCCTGGTTGACCATTAATCGCCACAATCATTGCTGCTGGGATCATCACCAGTCCTATGCCGAAGATTGGAAGAAAGGCCAGAACCGCCATGATGCAACCCCAGAGTATGGGTGCGTTCAAATCGAGTATGGCAAAGAGCCCGCCGGCAATGCTACCCTGAATGAGTCCACAAATGAGATTCCCTTTGAGGATAGCATTGGCAATTTCTTCAAATTTGGCAATAAGAAGAAGGTCTTCATGGTCAGGGAGTGGAGATAGGCGGATGATAAAGGCAACAAGCTTTTCCTGATCAATGAGCAGAAAGAAGATGATCAGGATCATCATGCAGAAAAGAGCCAGAAATTGCAGGATATTAGCTGCCCACGAGCTTGCCTGGTTGTAAAGAAAGAGGCCTCCTGTTTTGACCAGAGACGAGAGGGTGTCTGTGAGCTGTGCTGGCTCAAAATTGAGGCCTATGCCCTGAAGGTAGGTCTGGATCTGGGCTACTATCGGGTTTTTTTGAAGGAACGATTGTATCTTGAGCCCGACACCTGCATCGCGTCCCCATTGGTACAGGCTTAAGGCTTCGTTAGATAGGGTGCCGATAAAAAGGAGTAAAGGAATAAAAACGATAAAGACGATCAAGGTACAGGTGAGGATGGAAGCAAAGGGGGCGGAGATCTTCCTGTTGCTTAAAAAAGAATAGATCGGTCTGAAGAGACTGGCCAGCAGAAAGGAAAGCACCAGGATAGACCAAAACGGCCAGAGAAGGCGTCCAAGAAAAATCGCTGAAATGGAAAAAATTAAGAGGAAATAGCGTGATTCCAAGGTGTACGGACGCTGGCAATCTGAGCTCTTAGAGGGGGGCTGATCGTTGCTCATGGCGGATTAAACGTAAATGGTAGTTGGGAAATGAGAAATAAAGTTGCAATTTCTTATATAGCTGGGTAATTCAATAAAGTTAAAAAATTGAGTCAGGAGCTTTGTACATGACTCAATAGCAGGAGAAGATTGAAAAATGGTTTTTTCGTTCAGCGGATGTAGTTCCGCTATTCAACTAAATGCTGATCCTGATATAAAAATAGTGCTTAATTAATTTACTATATAGTTTAACGTGGTTGAAGAAAAGAGAAATAAGATGAAAGCCGCTTTGGAGGCTCAGGTCTTAATTTTGGTTTTTGAGTAAGAAGAGGAAAATGTCATGTGGGAAAATATGGAAATAGGGCTGGAGAAGGCGAGCCAGGAGCAACTTAAACAAAAGCCTGCCCAAGATAGTCTTGGTTTCGGAGCACATTTTACTGATCATATGTTTTTGATGAAGTGGGATCGGCAAAATGGGTGGCATGATGCCAAAATCTGTCCATATCATAATTTCAGCTTGGATCCTGCGGCCATGGTTTTTCATTATGGTCAGGCGATCTTCGAGGGGCTGAAGGCCTACAAGGGAGAAAAGGGGCAAGTCTATCTTTTTCGGCCCCAGGATAATATCGAAAGGATGAATACCTCGGCGCTGCGGATGTGTATGCCCAGATTGCCGCTTGAAAAGGTTTTCAAGGCCCTCAAGGCTCTTATCTATCTTGATCGGGACTGGATACCTACGGTTGCGGGAGCCACTCTTTATATTCGTCCTACCATGATTGCTGTGGAGCCTGCTTTGGGGGTTCGGCCAGCTGGGGAGTATTATTTTTTTATTATAATGTGTCCTGTTGGGGCTTATTATCCTGAAGGGTTTAGTCCGACCAAGATTTATGTCACCGATAAGTATGTGCGCGCCGTGAAGGGTGGGGTCGGTCATGTGAAGACTGCCGGCAATTATGCGGCAAGTATCATGGCGGCTGAAGAGGCGCATAAGGCCGGATACACCCAAGTCTTGTGGTTGGATGCCTGTGAGAGAAAATATGTGGAAGAGGTCGGTACCTCGAATATCTTTTTCATGATCAACAATGAACTGGTGACGCCACCTCTCGGCGGTTCCATTCTGCCTGGCATTACTCGGGATTCTGTGATCCAGCTTGCCCGGAAGTGGGGAGTGAAAGTTGTTGAAAGGCCAGTCGCCATTGATGAGGTTATTGAGGCCAGTATTGATGGGAGTTTGACCGAGGCCTTTGGTACCGGCACGGCGGCGGTAATCTCGCCGGTTGGAGAGTTGTGTTATAAGGATAAAAAATATGTAATTAACAGTGGCATTACAGGTCTGATGTCACAGCGGCTGTTTGATGAGTTGCAGGCGATTCAGAATGGACAACAGGAAGATCCCTTTAAATGGATTACTCGTGTTGGCTGATTTGCAGGAGTTTGTTATGAGATAGTTGTTTCAGTTGTAATAGTTTTCCGGTAAGGTAGTTGTTGGCGTTATGTGCAGGGGCGGATGTTTTTTTGACATCCGCCCCTTGATTTTTGTAAAAGCCAGCCTATAGTTTTGCCCAGTTTTAGGGGGGTCGGTTTTTGGTATCGATACTCCAGATTAACATGCAGGGGGCGGATGCCCAATCTTTAAACAAAATCGTGTCGGAGGAAATACATGAAAATTCGTCCATTGAATGATCGTCTTTTAGTAAAAAGGCTGGAAGAGATAACAAAGACCGCAGGTGGAATTATCATTCCAGACAGTGCCAAAGAAAAACCAGCTGAAGGTGAAGTTATTGCAGTAGGACCTGGCAAGACCAATGAGAAGGGCGACCGTGTGGCCCTGCAGGTAAAAGCCGGGGATCGTGTGATTTTTTCAAAGTACGGTGGCACTGATGTGAAACTTGATGGTGTGGATTATCTCATTATGCGTGAAGATGATATCATGGGTATCATTGAATAAAAAGGCGTCAAACTGTCTAATATTACTGTCCCTTGCAAAAGGGGCGTGAATGATAAAAGGAGATATATAATGGCTGGAAAAGATATTAAATACGGTGTAAAGGCCCGCGAGTCCATACTCGTTGGTGTCAATACCCTGGCAAATGCGGTAAAGGTAACACTTGGTCCCAAAGGCCGAAATGTACTGATTGAGAAATCATATGGTTCACCCACAATCACTAAAGATGGTGTGACCGTGGCTAAAGAGGTTGAGTTGACCGACAAGTTTGAAAACATGGGGGCCCAGATGGTTCGGGAAGTTGCTTCCAAGACCTCTGATGTGGCCGGCGACGGCACCACCACTGCGACCGTCCTTGCCCAGTCTATCTACACCGAGGGCGTGAAATTGGTAGCTGCCGGTGGTAACCCTATGGAGATCAAGCGCGGCATCGACAAGAGCGTTGAGGCCATTGTTGCCGAGCTTAAGAAGATTGCCACTCCTACGAAAGAGCAGAAAGAAATCGCTCAGGTCGGCACCATTTCTGCCAACAGTGATGAAACCATTGGTAACATCATTGCCGAGGCCATGGACAAGGTTGGTAAAGAAGGCGTTATCACCGTTGAAGAAGCAAAATCCATGGATACCACCCTTGATGTCGTTGAGGGTATGCAGTTTGATCGCGGCTATCTCTCTCCTTACTTCGTGACTGATGCGGATCGGATGGAAGTGAATATGGAAGATCCTTATTTCCTCATTGTTGAGAAAAAGGTCTCCAATATGAAGGATCTGCTGCCGGTAC